>NZ_JAMYUA010000021.1:0-101526 GCF_040322715.1 Mesorhizobium sp. M0106
CTCGTTGAAACGATCGAGGCAACCGAATGCAACAACTACTTCGCAAACGCCGGCTACGCTTCCATCAAAACGTGAAAGGCTCTAGAGGATTTTGCCGCCAAATGGAGTCATTTGGCGTCCGCATAAATGCGGCAAAACAGATAGTTAGAGCGAGTTACCGGTTCTAAGAGAACCGGAACCGCTCTAAGAACTTGCTGCCATGTGGCAATTGCGTTTGGGTCAAACAGGAGGAGGCTGCCTGATCGCCATTTCGCACCATTTCCAGCGCACTCCTCACCCCTCCACGGCCCTGATCTCCGCGTCGACCAGACACCAGGGCGCATAGCGGAAATCGCGGATCTGGATGACCTGATCGTCCCTCCATTCGACCAGCATGAAGCCGCGCACAGCGCCGTCGGCCGCCTGCGGGTCGCGGATGAGGATCGCCGGCCGGCCGTCGACCACGCCGAGCGACAATGTCCAGTCGCTGATACGGTCGTAATTGCCGAAATAGGTCGAAACCTCGGCCCTGCCGCGCAGGCGGACGCGGTTGACGACGTCGAGCCGCACGTCCTCGGCGATCAGTGCCCGCACAGCGTCGAAGTCGCGCGCGTTGAACAGGTCGACATAGCGCCGCAGCCGGCGCTCGTCATCGGCGTCGAGCCTCGGCGCCAGCGCCTGTTCGGGCTGCAGCGCCAGCAGCTTGAGCTGCGCCCGCCCGCGATGCAGCGCGGCCTTGGTGGCGGCAAGCGTCGTGCCGGTCACCTCGCAGGTCTCGTGCAGGCTGAGGCCGAGCACGTCGACCAGGATCACAGCGCTGCGCTGCGGCACCGAAAGCTGCATGAAGGAGCGCAGGCTGGTCTGGGCGGCGAGCCGGCTGTCGGCGCTGCCGGAGGGATCCTCGATGACGCTCATGTCGGCCTCGGTCATGCGCGACCTTTCCCGATTGCGCCGCCGCAGATGATCCTGCGCGGCATTGTGGGCGATGCGAAACAGCCATTGCTCCGGCCGTTCGACCATCGCACCGCCGTCGATCGCCTGCAGCGCCTTGATCAGCACCTCCTGGACGATGTCCTCGCCATCGATCACCGAGCCGGCCATACGCGCGCAGTAGCGATGCAGCCTTGGCCGCAACCCGACGAGCATCGCCTCCAAAGTCGCCCTGTTCATTTTCGGCGTAGCGTCCCATTTCTGCGCGAGCGGCACGGCGGGCGCTACCCGGCTTTCTGATCCGCCAGCATACGGTAATTGCCGATGACTTTGACAGGCGATCGCATTGCCGGGGTCGAACGGCGTTGGGCGTGGTTTTCCGTAAACGCCTTGAAAGCCGCAAGCCCGGTCAGCGCCGACGAATTACCGTCCTGGCCGACGATGTGGACGAACGAGCCGTCGTCCAGCTCGAGCACGAGATAACGCACCGTCGGCGGTGCCGCCTCGCCAAGCGCTTCGAACACTTTTTCGACCAGCGCGCGGTTATCTTCCAGGTCGGCTTGCTTCACACCGTATCGAATGAGCGCGTAGTTCATCATCGTCTCCTGACTGGTTGGTATGAACGAAGGACGACCGGCTGTGCTGAAAAGATTCTCCTTGCCGAAGAATCTTTTCGGTTGCCCGCATCGTCTTTCCCGCGTGGGCGGCTGCGCGGCAGCCATCAAGCAGGAGAGACGATCATGCATATCCAGTTTGCCGAGCTTCCGGTGTTCGAGCAGGACCGCGCCAAGGCGTTCTACACCAGGCATCTCGCCTGCCAGGTCATGGCCGACCAGAAGATGGGTGATGGCGGCTGGCGCTGGATCGAGCTGGCATTTCCGCATGCCGTGACGAACCTGCATTTTGTCAGGCGCGCCGACGACGCACCCGGCGCGGAGCCGGTATTGGTGCTGGTCGACGAAAATGTCGGGGCAATGATCGCGGCCATGAAAGCGGGCGGCGTCGAGATCATCACCGAAGCGCATGAGGCGCCGTGGCAGCCGGGGCGAACGGTGGCGGAGTTTCGCGACAGCGAAGGCAACCGCATGGTCCTCGCCAGCCGATAAGGCACCGGAGCCCTCTGTCCGGCGGGGCGTCGTACCTAAGTCCTACCTCCGGCCGGACCATCGGCCGTACTTCCTTCGTATTATTATTTCGTGACCTCTGCGCGCCGGAACCTTCCCTTGCATCGGGCGTTCGGGCGCTGTATCGCGATGCCTCATATTTAGGCAGGCGGAGGAAATACGAATAGGGCGGGTGGCAAAACAAACATGGGCCGGGGAGGAGCATCTTACCATGTCGAACCGTAAAATCGGAATGTCCCACAGTTTGGGGCTGCGCGTCGCTGACCTCAAATCCAGAATGCAAAGTGCCCAGATTACCGAGCATGAGATCAAGACGTTTCAAAAGGTTGCCGCCATCATGGGCGGCGCCAAAGGCTCACTGCGCCTCGATGCGGACGATCTGATCGCCGCGTCTTTCCTTGTCGATCCCTTGGAAGATCTCCCGCTCTCCAGTTGAAGGCGCCGAACGCAGGTCGAAATCCTATCGGGTTTGAACCTGCGATTGCCGCCGGCGGAGCATCCGCCAGCCCAAGCCGCATGCGAGGATGACGTTGGCCAGCGCTAGACCAGAAAGCGCGGCCAACGTCCCGTGCGGGCCGAAGCGCTCCAGCAGCAATGCTCCGGCCGAGGGTGCCGCCGCCTGGGCTATCAGGCTCGGCATGGCGAGGCGGCCCATCAGTCTCGCGTAGCCGTTAGAGCCGAACAGCGCGAGCGGCAACGTCCCCCGCGCGATGGATTCCAGGCCGATGCCTGCGCCGTAGAAGCCCAGCGCCAGCGGGATGATTGGCATGCCGGCCCAGAGCGTCGAAACGCCGATCGCCACAAACGTAACCGAGGCAAACTTGGTGAAAATCGGATGGTGGTAGCGCGCGATCATCATCTCGATCGCGCGCGCCGCCACCTGTGATGGACCAACCAGCACGCCGAGCCCGACGGCTACGGCAAGCGCCATGCCGCTGCCTTGCAGGATTGTGAGCAGATGCACCGATAGTGTCGACGAGATCACCGCTGCGAGTGTCAGGGTCGCGGCCAGAACGATCATGATCGACGGATCGGCTTGGTTGTCGAGAATGGGTGCCGCCTTCTTCACTCCCGGTTTGACTGCCGGTTGCGGCGGCTCCCGGGGCAGGATCACCAGATAGAGCGGAAGCGCAATTGCCAGCTGAAAGGCGGCGTAAACCAGGCAGGTGCCGCGCCAGCCGACCTCCCCCAGCAGCAAGGCTGAGATCGGCCAGCAGATGGTGCTCGCAAGGCCGCCGAATAGCGTCAGCATGGTGATGGCGGAGCGCGCGCCGTGGCCGTAGTGGCGGCCAAGCGTTGCGAAAGCGGCATCGTAGAGCCCCGCCCCCATGCCCAGGCCGATGACCAGCCAGGCCGCGATATAGGCCGCAAGATTAGGGGCAAGAGCCAGCCCGATCTGGCCGAGCCCGATGCATCCGGCGCTGAACGCCAGAACGTTGCGGCCGCCATGCCGCTCGATCGACGACCCGACGCGCGGAGAGATCAATCCTGCCGTGAGCAAGCCGAGGGACAGGCCGCCGACAACCCATGCCAGCGGCCAGCCGGTATCGGAGGAGACTGCCGGCGCGATGACCGCGGGAAGATAGTAGGAAGAACCCCACGCCATGATCTGCGTCAGGCCAAGCGCGGTGATAATCGCGCCGCGGCTGCGCAGGATGGCCGGCGAAGGCGGCGAAAGACTCATGCCGCGACGCTGCAGCCACAGCCGCCTTTGCCGACCGCCTTCGCCTTGGCGTCGGCGACACAGCACGCATCCACCGCTGCCGGCGCCGGACCGCCGCAGCACCCCTTGTCGGCCACGCCGATCCGCGGCACCGTGCAGACGCCGGTCTCGGGCAGCACGAGCTGGACATTGTCGGCCGCCACCATGTCTCCGGCGATCGCCGCCGCGACTGAGCGGACCTGCTCATAACCGGTCAGCAGCAGGAAGGTCGGTGCGCGGCCATAGCTCTTGATGCCGACTGTGTAGAACCCTTGCTCTGGATGGCTGAGCTCACGGTGGCCGTGCGGCGGCACGTCGCCGCAGGAGTGCTCGTTGGGATCGATCAACGGTCCCAGTGCCTTGACGCTTTCCAGCCATGGATCGAGCTCGAGCCGAAGCTCACGGGTCAGCGACAGATCCGGGCGTTGTCCGGTCGCGGCGATGATACGGTCGACCGGACCCAGCGCCTGCAAGCCGTCCCTGGTCTGGCCTTCGACGACCAGCCGGCCGTTGGCATCGCGGATCGAAACAGCCG
This sequence comes from Mesorhizobium sp. M0106, assembly GCF_040322715.1. Taxonomy (NCBI): domain Bacteria; kingdom Pseudomonadati; phylum Pseudomonadota; class Alphaproteobacteria; order Hyphomicrobiales; family Phyllobacteriaceae; genus Mesorhizobium; species Mesorhizobium sp. M0106. Next base: position 4,271 of record NZ_JAMYUA010000021.1, read on the forward strand.
CAAAGCCCGTCACCAGCCTGACGCCGCCGCTCTCGGCGAGTTCGCGCACTTCGGCGCCGAGTTCGCCGCGTGCCGGCAATTGGTCGGCATCACCGCCACCGTAGATGCGCACCAGGTCGGTGCCGCGCGTTGTCCAGATGAAAGCGGTGCCGGCCTCCACATTTGCCAGGCTGGCGAGATCCAGCACCGCATTGGCGGCCGAATGGCCGGAGCCGACGACCAGCGTCGTCTTCCCCGCGTAAAGGCTGCGGTCGCGGCCGAGAATATCGGGGATGCCGTAGGCGATGCGGTCGGCAAACTCGGCTTCGCCTTCGGCATGAATTCCGCCGGCGCCGAGCGGGTTCGGCATCTGCCAGGTTCCCGAAGCATCGATGACGGCACGTGCGCTGTCGCGTCTTGTACCATCGGCAGTCTCGACCGCCAGCATGAACGGCCGGTTCTCGCGTCCCTTGCTCAGCACCTTGTCGGCGCCCCAGCGCGAAATGCCGACGACCCGGGCGCCGGTTTCGATCGACGGCGACAATTGCGGAAGCTTTGCAAGCGGCTCGAGATAATCCGCGACGAGGTCGTTTGCGGTCGGGAATGCCTCGGGCTCAGGCATCCGCCAGCCATGCGCCTCGAGCAGGTTTCTGGCCGCCTGATCGACGCAATAGCGCCAGGGCGTGAACACACGGACATGGCCCCAATCCCTGAGATTGGATGCAACCGCATTACCGGCTTCGTAGACTTTGACAGGAATGCCCCGCGCGATCAGGTGGACCGCTGCCGCCAGGCCGACCGGCCCGGCGCCGATCACCGCAACGGGGAGCTTTTCGATCATTCCCATATCTTCCATCCTTCCGGTAATTTCGAATTATGGTGCCAAAAAATCACGCCGCCGTCTTGGCCGTCGCTTCCGCCGATGCCGGCGCACAGGTGGCGTCGGCGCAGCATTCGTCCGCGAGGTATCCGATGAGCCCATTCATGGCGGGATAGTTGGCCCGGCAGATCAGCGTCGTCGCCTGCCGCTCCTGCGTCACCAGGCCGGTGTCGACCAGCCGCTTGAGGTGATGCGACAGCGTCGAGGCGGCGATGCCGAGCCTGTCCTGGATGCGCCCGACCGGAAGCCCCTCATCGCCCGCCCGGACCAGGGTGCGGTAGAGCTGCAACCGCGTCGGGTTGCCGAGGGCTTCAAGTTGCAAGGCTGCTTTTTCGAGTTTCATGGAAATAAGCTATTTCCAGAATCGCTGCACGTCAAGCGGATTTCGACAAAAATCGAAATAGGCCGATATCTAGACGACGCGCTTGCCGCTGGCGTCGATGACGACCTCGCCGTCCTCCTTGGTGAACGGGCCGATATCCGGATTGGGCAGGATATCGAGCACGGCTTCGGAGGGTCGGGCGAGCATGGTGCCGAGCGGCGTCACCACGATCGGCCGGTTGATCGGGATCGGATGCGCCAGCATGAAATCGAGGATCTCGTCGTCGCTCCACTTCGGGTCGCCCAGGCCAAGTTCGGCATAGGGCGTGCCCTTTTCGCGCAGCAATTGGCGCGGCGTCATGCCCATCGCTGCGATCAGCTCGACGAGCTTTTCGCGCGACGGCGGATTTTTCAGATATTCGACCACCTCAGGCTCCTCGCCGGACTGCCTGATCATGGCCAGCGTGTTGCGCGAGGTGCCGCAATCGGGGTTGTGATAGATGGTGATGGTCATTGCGCAGCTTTCATCTGTCCGGCTGGTTTCGGTTGGGCGAGCAGCCACCCTGCCAATGCCATGGCGAGCAACGCGCCCAAAAGTTCGGCGCCGATGAAGCCCGGCAGATCGGCGGGGCGGATCCCGGCAAAAGTGTTGGAGAACGCACGGGCGATGGCGACGGCCGGATTGGCGAAGGATGTCGATGCGGTGAACCAGTAGGCGGCGGTGATATAGAGCCCGACCAGCCAGGGGATCGAATCCGGACGGGAACGCAGGCCGGCGAGGATGGTGAAGACCAGCCCGAAGGCGGCGACCAGCTCCGCAATCCATTGCCCGCTTCCGGTCCGCACCGTCGCCGACACTTGCAGGATCGGCAATTCGAACATTGCATGCGCCAGGAATGTTCCAGCGATGCCGCCGGCAATCTGGGCGGCGACGTAAGCCAGCGCTGCGTTCGTTTCGATCTCGCGTCGAAGCGCGAATACCAGCGTCACCGCCGGGTTGAAGTGCGCTCCGGATATCGGCCCGAATATGGTGATGAGCACGACCAGGATCGCCCCGGTCGGCAAGGTGTTGCCGAGCAAGGTGAGTGCGACCTCGTTGGTCAGCTTATCGGCCATGATACCGGAACCGACCACGGTGGCGACCAGAAGAGCCGTGCCGAGGGCTTCGGCGGCAAGGCGGCGGGGAAGATTGCCGGAGCTCATCTAGCTAGCAGTTGCAGGTCACGGCCTGGATGACAGGCTGGCAAAGTTCCGGCGCGCCATTGCAGCAATCCTCCATGAGATAGGCCAGCAGATCGCGAAACCTGGTCATGTCGGCGAAGTAGCGCACGCTGCGGCCCTCCCGTTCGGTCCGCACCAGGCCGGCATGCGACAGTATCTTGAGATGAGCCGATACCGTATTCGGAAATGCGGCGAGCCGCGTGGCGATCTCGCCCGCCGGCACGCCGTCGGCTCCAGCCCGCACCAAAAGGCGAAAAACGTCCAGCCGGGTCTCCTGGCCGAGCGCGGCAAGTGCCGAAAGGGCGAGCGTCTTGTCCATATTTCCAGATTTCCAGAAATGGGGAATAGAGTCAACGCGCGAAGGCTGTGTTGAGTAACGAAATCTCACCGAAGGCGGGGAAGTCCGTAGCGGCGGCAGCTAAGGCGACAGCTCGCGCAGGGCTGCGTTGGCGGCAACAAATTCGTAGGAGTTATTGGGGCAATCGCTGGCGGCGAGCCGATAGAGCCGCAAAGCTTCATCGCTGTGCCCCTGCAGTCGGCTCAGCTCGGCGCTGAACATGTTTGTCTCGCACAGGTTTCCGCGTTTCTTTATCGCATCAGGGTCGTCGGCTTCTGCAATTGTCGCGGCGAGAGTCTGCTCGCCAAGCAGCATTCGAACAGCCGGCGCCGGCCATCGCGTCATGTCGAGCTTCTTGGTCGCTTCCTGCAAATGCCCTGCTGCGCCATTGCGACGCTCGGCAAAATCGAGCCAGATCGCAACATACGCATCCTCTGGTTTGACTGTGGCGGCTTGCGCGAAATCGGCTTGGGCTTTCTCCATGGCACCGGAGTAGAAATGGACGATACCCCGGCCCAAATAGGCGTAGACAATCGTCGGATCGAGGCTGATTGCCTGGTCGTAATCTGCCGTTGCACGTACGTATTCGCCTTTTATTGACCAGACGAGACCTCTGCTGAGATAAGCATGGGCATATTTCGGATCGAGCCCAATTGCTTTGCCATAGTCCTCGAGGGCGCGGTCGTATTCGCCATTCTTGTCCCATATCCAGCCGCGCTTCCTGTAGGCACTGGCGTGTTTCGGGTCGAGCAGGATTGCCTGATCGAAGTCGGCAATCGCGCGGTCGTCATCGCCTTTGTGTGCCCAAGCCGTACCTCGATCGTCGTAAGCATTGGGGTCTTTCGAATCGAGGCCGATCGCCTGGTCAAAGTCGGCGATGGCGCGGTCATAGTCGCCTTTGTCAGCCCAAACGTTGCCTCTGTTGTAGAAGGCACTGGCGCGTTCCGGATCGAGACTGATCGCCTGGTCGGCGTCGGCGATGGCGCGGTCGTAGTCGCCCTTATATTTCCAGGCCCGGCTTCGATTGCCATAGGCACTGGCGTCTTTCGGGTCGAGGCTTATCGCTTGGTCGTAGTCGGCGATCGCACGATTGTAATCGCCTTTGATTGTCCAAGTCAGGCCTCTATCGAGGTAGGCACGGGCGTTCTTCGGATTGAGGCTGATTTCCTGGTCGTAGTCGGCAATGGCGTAATCAGAATCGCCTCTGAGTGACCAGGCCATGCCTCGATGATGATGGACTCCGGCGACATTCGGATCGAGGCTGATCGCCTGTCCGAAATCGGAAATGGCATGGTCATAGTCGCCCTTGAGTAGCCAGGCCATGCCCCGATTATCGTAGGCGCTGGCTTCCTTCGGATCGAGGCTGATCGCCTGGTCATAATCGGCGATCGCACGGTCGTAGTCCCGCTTCCTTTTCCACACGAGACCTCGGTTGTTATAAGTTCGGCCATCGCGGGGATCGAGGCTGATCGCTTGGCCGAAATCGGCGATAGCGCGGTCGTTGTCGCCCTTGCGTGCCCAGGCCAGGCCCCGGTCGCCATAAGCTCCGGCATTCCGGGGCTCGAGGCTGATGGCCTGATCGTAGTCGACAATAGCTCGGTCGTTGTCGCCTTTGTCGAGCCAGGCAGAGCCTCGGATGCGGTATGCATCGCTCTTCGGGTCGAGGTTAATCGCCTGGTCGAAATCGGCGATAGCGCGATCAGCGTCGCTCTTGAGTGCCCAGGTGATGCCTCGGTAGTAATAAGCACTGGCATCTTCCGGATCGAGGCTGATCGCCTTATCGAAATCGGCAATGGCGCGATCATAATCATTCTGCCTCGCCCAGGCGACGCCGCGCTTGAAATAGGCCGTCAAACGGCTGCTGGCGGGCTCTGTCACATCCTCTATCATGAGTGTACAAGCGGCAATTCGCCGAGCCGTATCGGCCTCGTCGTCCCCGACACAATCGCTGCTGGCAGCCAAAGCTGGGCCGCTCAGGGCAAACAAGACCATGAGCCCACGCAGCAGCGACCGACAAAAAGACCTATGCCATTTTCGAATCATCGGCTCATGGATCATGTCGTTTATTTGCATCGCAGTGCGCTTGATCAAGAAGGCCTTGATCTTTGCAACCCAACACTGCAACCATTCTTGGGTCAAGGTGAGACTTGATTTTTTTGACCTTTGCCAAACCGACACCCGCCCGTGACATTCGGCGGAGACAGCGGCGGCTCGCCTGGTCCAAATCAGCCAGGCACTGTGGCGGCGACCGCATCAGCGCGACCAAGGCCGGCAACCGCTTTTCTGACCCGCTGCAGATACGCCTGGCGTCCGGCGGCCGAGACGCTGTCCATCCGGTAGAGCGCCAGGAATTTGGTCCGGCATAGTGGATGGCAGACGGAGCGGAAGCCGCGCAGCAGGGTCCGCCGGCCGGGCTGTCCCATGATCCACGACATCAGCGGCGTGGCGCCACATGTGGTCATTGCCATCACCCGGCGTATGTGCCGCAATTTGGGCCGCGGGCCGCGTCGTGCCGTCGGCATCTCGAAAGCGAAGCCCGGCACCAGTACACGCTCCAGCCAGCCTTTCAGCATCGCCGGAAGGCCATACCACCAGGTCGGATAGATGAAGACGACCGCCTCCGCCCAGAGCAGCTCCTGCGCATGTTCGTGCACCGGTTGCAGGTTCGCCGCCTTGTCGTGGTAACCGCGCCATTCCTGCGTGCGCATGACCGGATCGAAGCCGGTCGCATAGAGGTCGAGCAGGTGGACCTGGTGGCCGCTTTCGGCAAGCGTCTCCAGCACCGTGTCGCGCACCGCGCCGCTGAAGCTGTCGGCGCAGGGATGGCAATGGACGACGAGGACCTTCATCTGGCGCTCAGACCTGTCGGTCGCGAGAGGATCGCGGGGGTGCATGCAAGCGTCGCATGCAAACAAGCCACCCGCAGACGTAGTCGATCAGCTGTTTTCATGCGAAGCCCCGCAGCCCCCATATCAAGACGCAACACCTCCGGTCGCGTCAAGGCCCGTTCATGCGCAGACGTGGGCTTGCTGGGGCCAAAACCCTAACGGTGGATTCGGTTTTTCGATCAGCATTGTTCCAGAAAGCCGGCGCCCTAGCTTCAGGGCGGGTCCAAAGCGTCAGGAGAAAAAGATGCAGACAGGAAAACTGAGCGGCAAGATCGCCTTGGTGACTGGCGCCTCTTCCGGCATCGGCGAGGCCACCGCCCTGGCACTGGCGGCAGAGGGCGCCACGCTGGCGATTGCCGCGCGGCGCGCCGAGCGCCTGGACGACCTGGCGAGGCGGATCCGTGAGACCGGCAGCGCGGCACTGCCGATGACGGTCGACGTCACCGACGAGGCGCAGGCCTCGGCCATGGTCGAACGGGTCGCGCGTGAATACGGCCGGCTCGACATGCTGCTCGCCATTGCCGGCGTTGGCGTCGCGGCGCCGTTCCGCAACACGACGCCGGAAGAGTACCGCCGGATGGTCGACGTCAACATTCTCGGGCTGCTCTATCCGATCCATGCCGCACTGCCCACGATGCAACGGCAAGGCGCCGGCCACATCGTCGTGGTCTCGTCCGGCACCGGCCGTTACATCCACCCTTCGGTGGTCTATTCCGGCACCAAGCACGCGGTGAGCGCGATGGCGGAAACGCTGCGTCGCGAGATCGGCAAAGACGGCATCCGTGTCACCTGCATCGAGCCTGGCGCCGTCAAGACCGAGTTCACCCAGAATATGCGCGCCGATGTGCGCCAGGCGGTCGAGCAAAGGCTGGGCGACATGGAGCAACTGGAAAGCGAGGACATCGCCGCCGCCATCCTTTATGCGGTGACGCAGCCGCCAAGGGTCAACGTCAACATCCTGACGCTCTATCCGACCGAGCAGGCGTGAGGGCCGCAAAGGTGGTACCCTGCGCCGCCCCCGCAGCCCTGCAGCATCATCCGCCGATCATCAGCGTGAACACAAGCTGCCGCAACTTGCCGCCCGGGCCGAATTCGACCCGGTCGAAATCGCGGCTCGCCTGCCGTTGTGCCTGCGAGATTCCGGCGAGCCGTCTCGTCACTTCGATCCTGATCTTGCTGCAGCCGCGGTCATCGGCGACGGTCAGGCCGATGGTGGCCGCCTCGATCTTGTGCACCATGTCGACGATGCTGGCGCCATGCACCTTCTCGTGAGCTGCGAGGCCGGCTGCGAAAACCTCCCAGTTCTTCTGGATTGCGCCCGGCAGCTGCGCGGCCGGCTTCGGCAAGGTGTAGGTGATGATCAGCTTCGGCCGCGCCGACACCAGCACGCAGGCGTCGCCTTGCGGCTGGTAGTCCCTCACCCAGGTCAGCTTGAAATTGGTATGCGCGATGACGCGGCGTTCGCCGAGCAGCGGCCCGCGCCCGCCGATCGAGGCGTAGAGCTCCGGCCCGGATTGCCCTGAGATGGCATAGGTCTCGACCTTCTCGACCGCCTGCCAGCCGGCATGCGCCGGCGATGTCGGCAGGAAGGCGAGCAGCAGGCAAAGGCGAATGGCTGTTTTCATGCAAGTCCTCGCAGCCGCTGCGCACGACGCAAACGATATGCAGTTCCCTTCCGTGGACATAGCCGGCGGCCGGCTATAGTGGGATGCTCGTATACAAGAATCCACAGGCAACATCATGTCGCCGCGACCGAACATTGCCCGGCAACGCCCTGCCCCCGGGGCCCAGCCTCCCGGCGTCAGCCTCTGTCGTGCACTGTCGAAGCTTGGCCTGTGCTCGCGCAAGCAGGCCGAGCTTCTGGTTGCCGAGGGGCGCGTGCGGGTCGCCGGCAAGATCGTGCGCAACGGCTCGATGCGTGTCGATCCAGGCCGCGATCGCATCGAGGTCGACGGCCGCCGCGTCGCCGCCGAGCGCAAGGTCTATCTGATGCTCAACAAGCCGCGCGGGCTGGTCACCACTCGCGACGACCCGCAGGACCGCGGCACCGTCTATGATTGCCTGGCAGGCCTCGACCTGCCTTTCGTCTCGCCGGTCGGCCGCCTCGACAAGGCCAGCGAAGGCCTGCTGTTGATGACCAACGATACCCGCTTCGCGCAGCGCCTGCTCGATCCCGCCTCGCATGTCGCCAAGACCTATCACGTGCAGATCGGCGCGCTGCCCGACGAGGCCATGCTGGCGCGGTTGCGCGCCGGCGCGACGGTCGACGGCGAATTGCTGACGGCCCGGTCCATCGAGCTGCTGCGCGGCGGCACCAGCACCGCCTGGCTGGAAATCGTGCTCGACGAGGGCCGCAACCGCCATATCCGCCGGCTGCTCGCCGCCCACGATATCGAGGTGCTGCGCCTGGTACGGATCGCGATCGGATCTCTGCAACTCGGCGACCTTGCCAAGGGCAAGGTACGCCATCTGACTGCCGAAGAGCTGGCGCTGCTTCAGGCCTAGCCGGCTGGCGGCGACTCGATTGTCAGGCAGCTGCCCGCCAAAGCTGTTCCCTGTCGGATACAGCATCAATTGCCCGCAAGAGAACCGACACCGCGGTGTCCAGGCTGCTTTCCTCGGCCTCCGGTTCGACAAGCCCTGTCCAGGGATCGAGGTTAGCGGGATCACGCTCTATCTTCGCAACCAACGTCTCGCGCGGTTCAAATTGAAATGTAAGGGGCTCATCAGTCGTCATTGTCGGAAGAAGCCTTGGCTTTGCCGCACTGGGCCAGCACCTTGCCGATGGCGGCGGATGAGCCGGCAAGCGGAAAGCTGTTCTCGCCATATTTGCCCGAGGCGACCGTGACCTCGCCCTTGGAGCGCAGCAGGGCCAACAGCGGGTCGGTGCTGCTCAATTCCACGGTGAAGGTGTTGTACATTTCTTCGAGTTGAAGCGTCTTGGTCACCGCCTTGCCGCCGGCCTTGAACGCGAACGAAGCGATGCCGGGTTCCAGTTGCGGACCGCTGTCGCCCAAATCATAGCTCAGCGTCGGCTTGCCGAAACAGGCCAGCGTCAGCTGGGCGCCGCCATTCGATCCGCCGCAGACCGACGCCATCAGCACTTTGCCGCCCTCCTCTTCCTCCAGTTTCGCCGTCCAGCCGCACGGCGCGGCAAACGCCGGCTGCGCCGCTTGCAGGACGACCTGAGCGGCGACGCAACCCGCCACGACGAATTTCGCCAATCCGCTTCGCATGATCTTCCCTTCCCAAGTCATCGAACCATCGTCGGCCACGTGGCATCAAGGACTATACAAAACAAATTGTCCCGTGGCATTACCGGCGACACCAGGGCGCTGTAGCAATTCAGGCGATTGATTTTCGATCGAGTGGAAGCGGCACCAGCACCGCCTGGCTGGAGATCGTGCTCGACGAGGGCGGCAACCGCCACATCCGCCGGCTGCTCGCCACCCACGATATCGAGGTGCTGCGCCTGGTACGGATCGCGATCGGATCTCTGCAACTCGGCGACCTTGCCAAGGGCAAGGCACGCCATCTGAGCGCCGAAGAGCTGGCGCTGCTTCAGGCCTGAGCGACCAGGCACTGGAGGCCCCTTGAACCGAAGCGGCAATTGACATTTGCATCTCTGTTTCATATTTTCCATTTGTGAAACTGAAATGCGCCGATGCAGTCAAAGTGTCAGGGCTGACACGCATGGGCGAAGCTGGCTTGGAAGCCGGAGAGAAAACATGGCTACTGCGTTGCGGGCGGTTCCCAGATTCCTGGACGAATTGGGTACGTTTGGCGGCCTCAAGGGAACCGATATTGCAAACATCACCGACGTGTCCAAGGCCACGGTTTCGAGGTGGAAGGCCGGCGACATCAAGCCCCAGCCGCGCAGCGAGCTCATTCTGTCGGACCTGCACTATATCGTCGGCCGACTGCAGGAATTCTACGAGCCAAGCGATATCCGCACCTGGCTTTACGCTCGCCACCCGCAATTGAACGGTGAAAGGGCGATAGATCTCATTCACGACGACCGCGCCCTCGACGTGCTCAAAGTCATCGACCGGCTTGAGAACGAGGTCTTTCTGTAATTGGCGATCGCCGGGCGGATGAGACGAGACAGTCGGCTCATCGATGCTATCGAGGAAATGGTTCCGGTCGAATACTCCGGGACGGTTTGGCGTGTGGTGCGCCAGGGCCGCAGCCCGATCCAGTGCTCGAGCTCCGGCGGCCGTTGGGACGATGGAACGTTCGACGTGCTCTACACCTCGCAAGAGCGCGAAGGTGCCTTGAGCGAGATGAGATTCCACCTGACGCGGGGGCAGCCAGTGATCCCTTCGCGCGTCAGATACAATCTCTTCGAGATCGATCTTGCTTTGGACCGGACGCTCAGACTGCTCGACCTGGCAGCCTTGCAGACCCTTGGCCTCGACACCGCGCGCTACGGGCAGCTTTCGTATCAGGAAAAGCACGCCGAATATCCGAGGTCGCAAGACATCGGCGAGGCCGCGCATTTCCTCGATTATGACGGTCTGATCGTGCCCAGCGCGCGATATGATTGCCTGAACGTCGTCGCGTTTTGTGATCGGCTGCCGGCCGGAGCGATGACGATCAGAACCGATCACGGGGAAATTGCCTGGGCTAGCGGCGGCCCCGCTGCCATCCATCCCCCGCACGGGTGATGCGGCCAACGGAAGTGGCGCGCTAACATTGCCTCCAAGTGCAGAGGTCTAACGCGCAAGGGAGGATCCATGCGTATGCTCCGACTGATACCGACGCTGCTGGCGCTGCTGGCCGTCTTGCCATTGAACGCTGAAGCGACCACGAAGAAGTACCCTAAGGGCCACGGCACGAATTGCGCCGAGAAGGACCAGGCGTGCCAGAAGAGATGCCAGGCTGTGCCGATCGACTACAACAGCGTCAAATCCATCCAGGGGCGCAACGAATGTCTGAATAATTGCACCATCGGCTACGATCAGTGTCTCGGGGCACCCGCCCGAATCCAGGAACAGACAATCCAGGAGGACGCCGCGCAATAGAAGCCCGCCAGAGATGGCTCCAATGCGCAAAACATAGGTGTGATCGAATGACGGCGACAGCCCGCCGGTCGCCTTCATGTGCGGCCGCCGACTTCGTCGACATGGCGCAGCATGTCGTCGGGATCTTCATAGACGCGGAACGTGCCCGATTGGCGGAGCTTCTACGGTGCCGTAGCCGCCGCTGAGCAGGCCGACATCCAGTAGGACCGTGCGATGCGTCACCCGCCGCGCGCCGCGTCATGGATTTCGGCAAAATCCAGCCCATATTCCTAGATGTGGAGCTTTGAGCGTGAAACTCGCGCGTGCGGTCCTGCTTGCCGCGGCTTTCGTGGCTGTTGCGGCCGTTTGTCCCTCTTCCGCAACCGGAGAGGCGGACGGCCGGGAGAAAATTGTGTTGCGCGTCGAGATAGACGGCGCCATCGGTCCGGCGAGTGCCAGGCAGCTCGAGGAAGCACTGGCGGTGGCCGCGGACCGAAATGCCCAGGCTCTCATCCTGCAGATGGACACGCCCGGCGGGCTGGTCACCAGCATGCGCGAGATGATCGCCGGCATTCTCGCCTCGCCGGTTCCCGTCATCGGCTATGTCGCGCCCGCCGGCGGGCACGCGGCGAGCGCCGGAACCTACATCCTCTACGCCACCCATCTGGCGGCGATGGCGCCCGGCACCAATCTGGGCGCGGCAACGCCGATCGAGATGGGCGGGCCGCTGCCATCGTTTCCCGGCGGCAAGAACGATGGCCCGGAGGCGGACAAGGACAAGAAGAACGCACCCGCGGGCGATGCGATGATCGCCAAGGCGACGAACGATGCCGTTGCCCTGATCCGCAGCCTGGCTGAATTGCGCGGGCGCAATGCCGAATGGGGAGAAAAGGCCGTGCGCGAGGCGGCCAGCCTGTCGGCCGGCGCGGCGCTGCAGCAGCATGTCATCGACTTCGTCGCCCGCGACACCACCGAACTGCTTCAACTGGCCGACGGCCGGACAGTCGAGATCGTCGGCAAAAAAGAGGCAATGGCGACGAAAGGACTGCCGGTCGAAACGCTCGAGCCAGGCTGGCTCATCCGGCTTCTCGCCGTGATCACGGACCCGAACATCGCCGTCATCCTGATGCTGGTCGGCGTCTATGGCCTCGTCTTCGAATTCACGAGCCCGGGCGCGGTCGCGCCCGGCGTGATCGGCACGATTTGCCTTCTGCTCGGACTCTATGCGCTCAATCTCCTGCCGATCAGCTATGCCGGCCTTGCCTTGATGCTGCTTGGCATCATCTTCCTGGTCGTCGAAGCCTTGAACCCGACTGTGGTCCTTGGGCTGGGAGGCGTGGCTGCGTTTCTGCTGGGCGCTGCAATGTTGCTCAGGATCGAGGGGCCCGGCTTCGAGATGTCGTGGGCCGTTATCGGCACCGCCGCCGTCCTGACGCTCGGCCTGGCGCTGTTGACCGGCAGCTATCTGTGGGCGGCCCGCAAGAACGTTCCGCGTGTTGGCGCACAGGCCATGCAGGGGCTGCCGGCGGAGGTCCTCGACTGGCAGGGCAGCGAGGGCCACGTGCTCGCCCGGGGCGAGCGCTGGCGGGCAAAAGCCGACGAACCGCTTGCAGTGGGCGACAGCGTCGAGGTGGCCGATGTCAGGGATCTTGTGCTGACGATACGGCGCCGCAATGTGAGAAGCGATGGAGCAAGGCAATGATCATCGGTTATGTGGCCTATCTGGCAGCAGCGCTCGTCGTGGTCATGTTCCTATCCGCGGCCATTCGCATCCTGCGGGAATATGAGCGCGGCGTGGTCTTCACGCTCGGCCGCTTCACCGGGGTCAAGGGCCCCGGCCTTATCATCCTCATCCCCTTCGTGCAGCAGATGGTGAAGGTCGACCTGCGAGTGGTGGTCCAGGACGTCCCGCCGCAGGACGTGATCTCGCGCGACAACGTCTCGGTGAAGGTCAACGCGGTGCTGTATTTTCGTATCGTCGACGCCGAGCGGGCGGTGATCCAGGTTGAAGACTTCATGACCGCCACCAACCAGCTGGCACAGACCACGTTGCGGTCGGTGCTCGGCAAGCATGAGCTCGATGAAATGCTGGCCGAACGTGACAAGCTCAACAGCGATATCCAGGAGATTCTCGACCAGCGCACCGATGCCTGGGGCATCAAGGTCTCCGATGTCGAGATCAAGCATGTCGACCTCAACGAGAACATGGTCCGCGCCATCGCCAAGCAGGCCGAGGCGGAACGGCTGCGGCGTGCGAAAGTGATCAATGCCGACGGCGAACAGCAGGCGGCGGCAAAGCTCGTCGAGGCCGGCAAGATGCTGGCCGAAGCACCGCAGGCCATGCAGCTACGCTATTTCGAGGCTCTCCATGACATCGCCGGTGAGCGCTCGTCGACGGTCGTGTTTCCGGTGCCGATGGATCTGCTCGGTCATTTCATCAAGCAGGGTGGTGGAGGCGGAGGCGGCTGAGCGCGTAATCTCCCCCCTCGAGGGGGAGATGGCCGCGAAGCGGCCAGAGGGGGTCGTCTCACATAGATCGCCGACGCCTTCCTCTACGAGAGACGGCGCTGACGCTCCACGCGCCGCGACCCACCCTCACCTCCGCCACGGCGGGACCGGCGCAAAGCGTTTGCCGATCCAGTCGGCGAAGGCACGTGTCTTGGCGGCTTGCCCCTTGGCCGAAGGCATGACGACATAGACGGCGCCCTCGTCGGCAAGCGTCCAGTCCTCCAGCACTGGCACCAGCCGGCCGTCGGCGAGCTCGCGTCCGACCAGCCAATCCGTGCTCATCATCAGTCCGACGCCTTGCACGGCGGCTTCGACCAGCACCTCGGCGTCGTCGGTGACCAGCGGCCCGGAGACCTCGATACTGACGCGCCGGCCCGAACTGTCGGTCATCTCCCAGGCCGGAAAGGTCTGGAAACCTGAGAAGCCCAGGCAACTGTGTTCCAGCAGTGCTTCAGGTTCAGTCGGCGTGCCCCGGCGGGCGAGGTAGGACGGCGCGGCGCACAGCAGCCGCCGCCGTGTCGCGACCTTGCGCGCCACCAGCCGCGAATCCTCCAGCGCGCCGAGACGGACGGCGACATCGAAATTCTCGGCGACGAGATCGACGAAACGGTTGGAGAACTCGGCCTCGATACGGACTTCGGGAAATTCGGTGAGAAACTGTGGCAGCAGCGGGCCGATCCACATGCGCCCGAACGAGCCGGGCAGCGCCAGCCGCAGCACGCCGCGCGGCCCGCCGCCGGCATGCGCCGACGCGACAGCCTCGGCCTCGTCGACCGCAGCCAGAATGGTGCGGACGCGGACGAGAAATTCCGAACCCGCCTCGGTCAGCGACACGCTTCGTGTCGTCCGGTGCAGCAGGCGCACGCCCAACCGCTCTTCCAGCGAGGCAAGGCGCCGCGACAGGATCGTCGCGTCGCGACCGATGCGAGCAGCCGCCTTGGTGAAGGAGCGTGCTTCGGCGATTGCCGCGAAGGCGGCCATTTCGACCAATGCTGCCGGTTCGTGCGATTGCTGCATCAGGCGCAGAGCTCATATGTAAAAGCCAAGGATTATATACCAATAGCGCAGCAGCTAGTTTCACCCAATCCCGGCCCGTCAATCGGCCATCAACCGGAGTGAGACATGAAAGCGATCGAACTGACTGCCCCGAGACTGGACGCGTTTCGCGCGGCCACCGTTCCCACGCCTGAACCGCAGCGCGGCGAAGTGCTGATCCGCCTGCGCGCCGCAAGCCTCAATTTTGTCGATGTCGCGATAGCGAGCGGCAACTATCCAGGTCCGAGCTTTCCGCTCATTCCCGTCGTCGACGGCGCCGGCGAGATCGTCGGCATCGGCGAGGGCGTGTCGAGGCTCGCCATCAACGACCGCGTCATCGCCCATGCAAAACCGCGCTGGATCGGCGGCCGTCCGCGGCCTTATGAGACCAGAGAGATGCGCGGGCTGACACTGCCCGGCTCGCTCGCCGAATATGTCGCGCTGCCGGCCAATGCCGTTGTGCCGATGCCGGCGCATCTGTCCTTCGAAGCGGCAGCGACGCTGCCGATCGCCGGCACCACCGCGTGGAATGCGCTTCGCGCCGCCGATGTCGGGCCGGGGTCGGTCGTCGTCCTGCTCGGTACCGGCGGTGTCTCGATCCTGACCCTGCAGCTGGCCAAGGCAGCCGGCGCCACGGTCATCATCACCTCGTCGTCGGACGAAAAGCTGGCGCGCGCCAAGGCCTTGGGTGCGGATCATCTCATTAATTATCGTGAGACGCCGGACTGGGACGCCAAGGTGCTCGAGTTGACCGACGGGCTCGGCGCCGATCTGATCGTCGAAACCGCCGGCGCGGCTACCTTCGCCCGCTCCATCAATGCCGCGGCGCCCGGCGGCACGGTGTTCGCCATCGGCTTCGTCACCGGCGCCGAGGCCACCACGAACCTGCTGCCGATCATCATCAAGGCACTCAAGGTTGTGGGCAACAACACCGGTTCGGTATCCGACCTGTGCGACGCGGCGCGCGCCATCGGCGCCGCCCGTATCAATCCGGTCATCGACACGGTCTACAGCCAGCACCAGGCGACCGAGGCCTACGCCCACATGGCGGCCGGCGGCCGGCATTTCGGCAAGCTCGCGTTCAGTCTGTCGTGGTGAGCCTGAAAAAGGCAGAGCGTTGAAGCTGCCGATCTCCCCTCTCGTGGGGAGATCGGTCGTCACCTCGGCTTTCGCCAATCGCCAATGCGCCGACAGTCCCGACCTCCGCCTAAATCAGCTTCTCCAGCGTGATCGGCAGGTCCCGCACCCTTTTCCCGGTGGCGTGGAATACCGCGTTGGCGATCGCCGGCGCCACGCCGACAATGCCCAGCTCGCCGACCCCCTTGCCGCCAAGCGCCGAGGAATGCGGATCGGGAATACCGACCGAGATCACCTCGATGTCGGGAATGTCGGCATTGGTGGCGATGAGATAGTCGGCGAGATTGTTGTTGACGATGCGGCCGTGGCGGCGGTCGACGATGCCCTCCTCGAGCAGCGCCTGGCCGATGCCCATGATGATGCCGCCCTTCCATTGGCTTTCGGCGAGCTTGGGGTTGTAGAGCCGGCCCGAATCCAGCGCCGACACCACGCGGGAGACGCGAACCGTGCCAAAGTCCTCGTCGACGCGGACTTCGATGAAATGCGCGCACCAGCTGTGGCGGGAATAGTCGCCCTCGGTGTGCGGCAGCGCCATGGCTATGGTGGTGTAGTTCTTGTAGCGGTCCTCGACCGTCGAATTGGCCGGCATGGTGTCGCCCTTCGCCTCGATATGCTCGCGCCCGACGCTGCTGAGCAGTTCGGCGATGGAAACTTCAGGGCCGTTGCCGCGCGGTGAAGCGACGCGGCCATTGGCGACGACGAGCGTGTTGGCCTGCAGTGCATGGAACGGCGAAGCCGGATCGCTGATGGCGAGCCCGATCAGTTGGTCGAGCGCGGCACTCGCCGCCTTGTGGACGGCGCCGGTCATCACCCCGGCCAGCCGCGAACCGCCGGTGACGCCGGCACGGGCATAGCGGGAATCGCCAAGCTTGACGACGACGTTTTCCGCCGGCACGCCCACCACCTCGGCGGCGGTCTGCGCCAGGATCGTGTAGGTGCCCTGCCCCATGTCGATCGATGAGCTTTCGACCTCGACCGAGCCGTCGGCGAGAATGCGCACGACCGCCTCGCCATAGGCGCGCCGCACCGGGTAGGTGCCCGCCGCGACACCCCAGCCGATCAGCTGGTTGCCGTCGCGCATCGAACGCGGCCGGGGGTTCCGCTTCGACCAGCCAAAGGCTTCGGCGCCGGCCGCGAAGGCCTCACGCAGTTGCCGTGTCGACCACGGCTTCTTCGCATGCGGATCCTGCTCGGCATAGTTCCTGAGACGGATTTCCAGCGGGTCGATACCGACCTCGTAGGCGAGCTCGTCGATGGCGCTTTCGATGCCGAAGGCGCTCGGGTTCTCGCCCGGCGCGCGCAATGCCCCCGGCACCACCGTGTTGACCCGCACGACGTTCTGCCGCGACGAGAAATTCGGCGTCGCGTACATGACCGAGGTGACCGAGCCGAGCGGCTCGACCCACATGCCGTCGACCGAGGTCTCGTTGACGCCGCGATGCACGATCGACTGGATCTGACCCTCCGCGTTGGCGCCGAGCGCCACCGTCTGGCGGGTCGCCGCCCGTCCGCCATAGGCGGTGAAGGTCTGCGGCCTGGTGACCGCCAGCTTCACCGGCCGTCCCAGCATTTTGGCGGCAACTGCCGCTACAGCGCCGTAGCCATAGGCAAACGCCTTGGAGCCGAAGCCGCCACCAATATAGGGCGAGACCAGTCGTACATTCTCGAACGGCACGCCGAACCATTCGGCATAGGTCCGGGCCATGCCGTCGAGCCATTGGCTCGGCTCCCAGACCGTCAGCTGGTCGCCCTGCCACTTTGCGATCAGGCCATGCGGCTCCATCGGCGCCTGGTATTCGCGCGGCGTGTTGTAGGCGTTGCAGATCCTGACCGGAGCCGAGGCGAACGCTGTCTCCGCCTCGCCCCATTCCTTGGTCATCGCATCGACCGGGATGCCGTCGCCGGCCTTTGGGTCGCTGAGGTCGACGATCGCCGGCGCCTCGTCATAGGCGATCTTGACCAGCGTCGCGGCGGCGACCGCCTGCTCGAAACTCTCGGCCACCACCGCCGCGACATGCTGGCCGCTGAAGGTGATGTCGCGCGCCAGCGGGCAATAGGCGACGTCCGGCGGCGGCGTGCCCAGCCAGTCCGTTGCGGTTCTCAGCGGCAGGATGTTGTCGGGCGTCAGCACCAGCAGCACGCCGGGCGACGCCTTGGCCGCGGTCGTGTCGATCGAACGCACCCGGCCGGCGGCAATGGTGCTCTCGACCAGCACCGCATGGGTGAGCCCCTCGAGCTGCTGCTCGACGGCGTATTTGGCGGCACCGGTGATCTTGGCCGGGCCGTCGACGCGCGACAGCCGGCCGCCGACCTGGTCGGCGAGGACGGCACCGTCCGAAGCGTCGCCGCGTTTGGCATCGCCTGGTCTTGTTCTCAACTCGTGAACGGTCATGCCGTTTCTCCCATTTTGAGGATGGCGCGGGCGACGACGCGCGGCGCCAGTTCGATCTTGTAGTGGTTGGCGCCATGGTCGACGGTGCCCTCGACGGCGAGCAGGCTGGCTTGCCTGACGACCTCCGGCTCGAGCACTTTGCCTTTCAGCGCCTCTTCGACGGCAAGGGCGCGCCATGGCTTGGTGGCGACACCGCCAAGCGCGACGCGCAGATCGCGGATCGTCCTTCCGTCGGCCTCGAATTCGATGCCGACCGCGGCACTTGCCGCGGCGAATTCATAGGACTGGCGGTCGCGGACCTTGAGATAGGTCGAGCGGCGGGCGGCCGCCGAAGCGGGAATGCCGATCGCGGTGATCATCTCGCCGGGCTCGATCGCATGTTCCCTTTCGGGCGTGCTGCCCGGCAACAGGAAAAAATCATCGACAGCGATCTGACGGTCGCCGAGATGGACGATCGCGTCGAAGGCGACGAGTGCAACCGCCAGGTCGCCGGGATAGGTGGCGACGCAGGCCTCGCTGGTGCCGAGCACGGCATGGCCGCGGGTGACGCCGCCAATCGCCGAGCAGCCGCTGCCGGGCGAGCGCTTGTTGCAAGCGGGGAAATTCGCCGGATCGCGGAAATAGGGGCAGCGTGTACGCTGCATCAGATTGCCGCCGATCGTCGCCATGTTGCGCAGCTGCGCCGATGCCGCCTGCCACAGCGCCTCCGAAACGGCAGGGAACCGGCTCTTGATACCGGCATGGTCGGCGACGGTGCTCATCCTGGCCAGCGCCCCGATCGCGGCGCCCCGGTCATCAACGGCAATCGTGTCCAGTCCCTTGAGATGGGTGATGTCGACCACGGTCTCGGGTTCGGCAACGCCGCATTTCGCGAGATCGACAAGCGTCGTGCCGCCGGCCAGAAGCATGGCGCCGGGAAGTGCTGCTGCCTCACGGGCTGCATCGACGGAGCCGGCGCGGAGATACGAAAAGTCCCTCATGACGCGGCCTCCATGGCCGCCTGGCGCACGGCGGCGACGATATGCGGATAGGCGCCGCAGCGGCAGAGATTGCCGGCCATGTATTCGCGGATCTCCTCATCCGAGCCGGCATGGCCTTCGCGAATGCAGGCGACCGCCGACATGATCTGGCCCGGCGTGCAATAGCCGCACTGGAAGGCATCCTGTTCGAGGAAGGCGGCCTGCACCGCATGCAGCGTGCCATCCTCCCCGGCAAGCCCTTCGATGGTGGTGATGTCCCTGCTTTCAGCCTGAGTGGCAAGCGTCAGGCAGGCCAGCACGCGCTGGCCGTCGATATGAACGGTGCAGGCGCCGCACTGGCCCTGGTCGCAGCCCTTCTTGGTGCCGGTCAGGCCGAGATGGTCGCGCAAGGCGTCGAGCAGGGTAACGCGCGGTTCGACCTCCAGCTCATGTCGATGTCCGTTGATTCGAAGTTGGATTGGAGTTCGGGTTTTGCTTGTCATGGGGCGTCTGGCTCCAGTTGCTTGACGCGGGAGGGGATGATCTGGTGCCAGGCCGGCGAGCGGCAAGGTCAGCTTATGGCTAGGTGAAGGCTATCTTCCCCTTGGGGGAAGTGCCTGGCAGGGCAGAGGGGGTCGGTTCGACTTGGCGCGAGCTCCGGGAGGGCTGCGGCTTGGGAGGTCGAAAGACGTGACATACCCGATCCCGTGATTACATGAGAAAGGCGCTCCACAATCGGAGGCGCCTCCGCTTATTACCTAAGGGCCTGCCCTGCCCTGTTCAAGCCCCGGATCGAAATTGATCGAAATTGGAGAAAATTGGCAGGGCAGCCGGCCGTCATGCCTGGAGACAAAAAAGCACCACCGGCCCAAGCCGGTGGTGCTCTCTGAACTGTCTGTAGGGGCAGGACAGTCCAATGATCCTGAGGGGATCGTGCTCAACGTGGGCTCATTTTTGCCCCACGGCATCGGCCGAACAGATGAGGAGTGCCGGCCGCGAGGAAATATTCTCCGTCGTCATCCACCGGCCGTGCACCGGAGGCGGGCAAGATGCCTCGCCTGCCGGAACGCCGGCCCAGACTCGATCCTGTGATTATATTTACTTGCGATTATATTTGTCGGAGACGTAACGAAGGTGGAAGCGTCTGCGTTCTTGAAACGGGGCCTGCCTGTTCGGTTATGCTTCGGATCAACACTGGAGAAAAAATTGGCCGCGGAGCCGCCCGTCATTTCTGGAGACAAAACCGAAGCCGCCGTTGCAAAACCGCTGCGCGCCGACGCGCAGCGCAACCGCGATGCGCTGGTCGAGGTCGCGGCAAAAGCCTTTGCCGCGCAAGGCGTCGATGCCTCGCTGGAGGAGATTGCGCGCCAGGCCGGCGTCGGCATCGGCACGCTCTACCGGCATTTCCCAACCCGCGAGCACCTGGTCGAGGTGGTTTATCGGCGCGAAGTGGAAGGACTGTGCCAGGCGGCCGACGAACTCGCCCGCGATCATGCGCCCGACATGGCGCTCGAACAATGGATGCAGCGCTTCGTCGACTACATCGCCACCAAGCGCGGGCTGTCGACAAGCCTGCGCATCCTGCTCACGACCAACTCAACCCTGTTCTCCGACGTTTCCGGCAGGGTGACGCTCGCCTTGCGGCGGCTGATCGATGCCGCGGTCGCCGACGGCTCGATCCGCGGCGATGTCGATGCCTCCGACGTGCTGCATGCGCTGGGCGGCATCTATTCGGCCCCGGACACCAAGGACTGGCGCGACCGCTCGCGCCGATTGGTGTCGCTGCTGATGGATGGGCTGCGGTTTGGAGCGGCCAAATCCGGCCCATCCAAGGAATGACGAATGCAGTGACTGTCCTTACTTCAGCGAGATGCTCATACCGCTGAGATCGGCATTGACTTGCAGGCCTACCTGCCTGCCTGTGAGTTCGAGTTGGGCACCCTTGTCATTGGTCATGACGATCACCTGGGCTCCTTTGCCGAGCGCGCCGCCACCGCCCGCTGCACCGTACACCCCCGTCACATCCCGGGCGCGGCGTATGTGGCGCACGGTACCTTTGAAATAGGTCTTGGAGGCGCCGAAGGCGAGGCCGCCCGAGATGCCGCCGACCGAGATGGGATATCGGCGACCATGGAAGGTCAGTGTGCCCTCGCCTCCGGAGCCGCCGATGAAAAAGGCCGCCTTGTAGACGGCGAAGCGGATCGTACCGCTGTCGGCATGCGCGACGCTGGCAAAGCTAACTGCCGCCGCAGCAATGACGGCAACTGCGACTGAACGAAATCTGGACGAAATCTTCATGATGAGAACTCCTCAAGATCGCCGCATGCCCAGCCGGCCGGGCACGTCGGCGTCGTATCAAAGTCATAGCTGAACAGTCTCGCCCTTCATTGGTTCCAAGCACGCGGCCTGAATTCCGGCCGCGAGAAGACCGCCACGAAACGAGGGCGGATGGCGAGCATAGTCCTGGCTGTAAGAAACAGTGGCCGACCAGCGGGGATCTGTCGCCGGCGTTCCTAGGAAACGTATGTGTATTGAAGCGGAATGGTATTAGTCTGCGCCCGTCTGGGGTTTCGGGGAGCGCGGCAAAGGAATGGACTTCAACTCACGGCATGGCTACCTGCTGATCGGCGGTCTGATCCTGGTCGGTGCCGGGCTCCTGGTCGTTTCGCTGATCGTCAATCTTCGCGTGGCGCACAGTGTGCGTGACGACGTACGCCATCGTGAAAAGCTGCTGGAATATTATCGCAATATCTTTTCGCAGCTGGGCGTGATCCTGATCGGGATTGGCGTGTCCCTGTTCATCTTCTTTTTTCAGCAGAATTATCAGGACCAGCGCAAACGCGAAACGGAGCTCCAGCAGGTTCTCGCCAAACTGGCGGCGCGTGTTGCCCGCGGCAGCGCTGTCGTGGAGGCCCTCGGCGAATTCGATGCGCTGCTGGATGATGGCGGCGCCTATGTCAGTCCGGAACTCGGCGGAAACAATGCCGCCGTCAGCGCCCACGGAACGGCGCTCGCCAAGCAGGTTTCGCAGATCCTTCTGGTCGAGCGCGACGTCGATGTTCAGGGGTTCGATATCCTGAATCTGTCACGCGATTTCGAAGCATCGTTCGTCGTCAACGAGCTCAACCCAACGCTATGGTTCAACATCGTCCGGGACGAGAGCGATATCAAATATGCCACTACCCAGATCGCCCTGGATTACAAGGACCTGCAGGATGCGATCGGCGGCGGGCCGATCGAGGTTGCGATCGCCAATCCCGAAAAGGAGCGGAAGATCAAGCAGGAGGTGCTCGACGTCTTTTATGATGCCGACCTCCTGCGCCAGCGCAGCAGGCGGTTTCTCGGCCGCGCGTGCTGGCTTTTCAGCAACGGGCGCGGCTTCGTCAAGCTTGCACCGGCCAATGAAATCGAAGCCGATGCCAGATCGCACCAGGAATGGCTCGACCGGTCGAAACCCTTCCTGACGCAGTTGAAGTCGGGAAGCGGCGATTGCTTCAAATTGCTCCAGTTCGGCCCGGCGTCTTTGAGTTGAGCGCGGCGTCGTGAGTTGAGAACGCGCCGGCGGCACGGTTCAATTTGAGTCCGGCGGCCTGGGAGCAAAACTCGATCAACTGGCTGCCGCCAAATGGCCGAGATGGATGGAAAGCGGACCTACTCGGCATTCGCATTGCGACTGAACACCTCGGCAGGAACTCGCAACTCCTCGGATTGTACGGCGGCAGGATACCCTGGAGCGGAAAATTTGATGCAGACGTCGCGCTTGTCCCTCTTGAGGTCGTAGGCGCCGAACTCTGCAAGGAAGGTGTCGCTGTATCGGATGCCGGATTCAGGATGTCGTGCCACGAGATAGATGTCGTATTGTTGGCGCTGACGAGTTTCAAACGGCCCGAATGCGATGACTTTCGAGTCCTTTTGGCCGGAGGCAGGGCATAGCCGTGCGAGCAGATAGACGTGCTCTCTGCTCGACCTTTCCAAATATTGTGTGATGTCGATGGTAGATGACACCTGCACCTTGAAATACTCTCCGTATGGAAGCTGCTTGCCAAGACTGGTCGGGGGTCTTCCTTCCACCACGCCTTGGTATTTCAACGAGCCGAGTCCCGCGCAACCAGAGAGGGACAGAGCTATGACGGCATAGAGAGCACATACCCTCAACATCATGGAACTTTCACAACCTTCGCGCACGACAGTTCCGGCTGACGTTTGCCGGAATTACTGGATGTCCGCAATGGGGTCGAACTCGGTCGTTCGGATTGGTTGGGTGCTGACCCCTAGTCCCCCACGCGCTGCAGCGTACCGAGATGATTGTCGTTGAGAAAATCAACGGTCATGGCCGACGCCTTGCCGTCGGGGCCGAGGGCAAAGCTGACGGCCGAGGGCCTGTCCGGCATCTCGGCATCGGGGAAGGTCACGAAGAGGTCGCGGTCGAAATGCTTCAGCGAATAGGACCGCGCGCCGGCGGGCCCGACCTTGAGGACAAGAGTGTCTCCTTCGCCCGACACAATAGCTTCGCCGAAGAAGTCGTTGAAGTAACGGCCTTCATAGGCACTGGCCGGCTCGGCCGGACTTGCTGGAGAGGGTGACGCGGCATAGGTAGCCTTGGCCGCCGCAATCACCGGGCCGAACATGCTCGCATAGATATTATTCCATGCCTTTACCTTATCCTTCCCCAGCGTTCCGTCGAAAACGAGATCGGCGAAGCTGTCGGACAGCCCCTCCGGCACGCCTGTCGGAAAGGCGTTGGCGACGACGACGATGCCAAGCTTCTCCTCGGGGAAGAGCATCACCAGGCTGCGTGCGCCGGCGCTGAAGGCGCCCGCGTGACCCCAGATCAGCCCGTGCCGGCCGAATTCGATATTCCAGCCGAGGCCGTAGAAGGCCTCGCCTCCGGAGACGGGATTCTTGCCGCGAGCCGTCAAGGGAATATGTGTCTGGTCCAGCGCATCGGCGGCAATGAGTCTCTTGCCGGCATAGACCCCGTTGCCGAGCACAAGGCGCATCCATTGCGAGAGGTCGCGTGCGGTGGAACTGACGCCGCCTGCTGGCGCCTGCGCATCCGGATAGCGCTGGACTTTCGCGGTCCAGGCGCCATCGATTTTGGCGTGAAGCTCGGCGCGGTTGGCGTGCTTGATGAAGTCCGAATGACGGGAGCTGGTCGAGGCCATTCCAAGCGGACGATAGAGCTTCTCTTCGGCGACCTTTTCCCATGATTTACCCGTCGGCTTCGCGGCCGCGACGGCACCCTCGGTCAGTCCGAAATTGCTGTAGGAATAACCCGCACAAAAGCTCGATGACGGCGACACGAACCGCAGCCGGCGCAGGATCTCCGCGCGGTCATAGCCGATGTCCTCGAGGTCGTCGCCGGCGGTGCCGGGAAGCCCGCCGCGGTGCGCAAACAGGTCGCGGACCGTGAGTTCGCTGGTCGGATAGGGCTGAGCGAGCCGGAAAGCCGGATCGAGGTCGGCGATCTTGGAATCCCACGAAGCGATCCCGTCGCTGACCAGCGCCGCCACGACGGTGGCGGAGACCGGCTTGGAGAGCGAGGCAATCTGGAAGACCGTGTCAGCATCGACGATCTCCGGTTTTCCGGCTTCGCGATGCCCGAACCCCTTGAGGAAGATCACCTCGTCGCCGTGCACGACGCCGATGGCCAGACCGGGCACGCTACCATCCGCGACGACGCCTTCGGCCAGCAATTCGAGCTTCGCAATGGCCGCGGCGATCCTGTCGGGTGGGATGGTATCGGCCGACGCCGCTTTCGGCGAAAGCGTAATGAGGGCGATGAAGGCCAACATCCTCCACCGGAGGTGATTCCGGTTTGTGAACAGCCGCATGCTCAGCCCCTCCGCTTCACCGGCGTGCACTATTGCAGGCCGACGCAGCGAAGGCCAGCCTCACGCTCGACCCGCGATCCTTTGACGGATATCCGCTTCACACCAGTCGAAATTCAGACAGCCGCGCCTGAGCTACGAAGCAGCGCGCAGGCGAAGGCGCCGCCTGCTGGCGCGGGCCTTCTCCGCCACCGCGGCGGTGATCTCGACCACGCCGTCTTCACGCGGTCTGGCGTTGGTGGCCTTGTGGAGCCGCTCATAGGGCAACAGTTCCTTGACCCGGGCTTGAAGCGACGCGACTTCGGCTCGCAGATCCTCGCATTCCTGCCGCTGGACGTCGAACTGTATCTGTTCGGATGCCTGCTGCAGGGAAAGCTGCGAAAAATTCGCGCTGACCGCGGAAAGGTTCATCTTGTCGTGTTCGCTCTCCTTCGTGAGAGCGGACAATTTTTGCTCGACAATTTGCTTTTCGGCCACCGCGTCGCTCGCTTGAGCCTTGAGCCTGGCGATCTCGGTGACGGCTTCGCTGTTGTGGTTGGAGGCGGCTTCCAGCCGCGATCGAAGGTCCTCGATTTCAGAACGCAAGCCGGTCATCTCCGCGACACTGCGTGCAAGCTCGGCTTCCCTGTCACCGTCCCTGAGGCGGGCCGCTTCCGTTATTTCCGACAGCTTCGTCTGCGCCATATCGAGCGATTTCTGCAGCCGCATTTCCTCTTTCTCGCTCTTGCCAAGCGCGGCCAGCAGTTCGGAAACCTGCGCGGCGTCATTGGCATGGACGGTCGAGAGTTCGTCCAGCCTGTGCCGCGCCTCGGCCTCCCGTTTCAGCGCCTTGTCGAGATCGATCGACAGACTGACATGCTTCTCCCGCAGCATCTCGTTCTCGCGCGAGCGTCTGTTGGCCTCGACCGCTCTGGCCGAGAGCGTTTTGACAAGCTCGCCGAACTCGGCCTCGCGTTTTGCGCTCGCATTGCCTGCCACGACGAGTTCCAGCCTTGCCGCAGCCAGCGCGCCGCGAAGTGCTTCCTTGTCCTCGACCAGGCTCGCCTCGTGCTGCTGCAGGGCCTCGATAGCGCTGTCGCGCTCGCGCTGCTTTCTGGTTGCATCGTGGAGCTGTTCGGACAGCACTCTTTGCTGCGCGGTCAGGCCGGTATTTGCCAGCTCCAATTCGTTGGCGCGAAGAATGTCGCCGTGGAGCAGTTTTAGAAATTCGCCCGTCAGATGATGCGAGGTCGCGATCTCCGACAGTTTCGCATTGATCTCCCCCAGATACTCCTGCGCGTCGTGAAAGAGCCCATCGACCGCACTTAAGGCAGCCAGCCGGGTTTGCGTATGGGGGGACAGCCGTCGTGCGGTCTCGAAGGCGTCCGCATTGGCCTCGAGCTGCGAGTTGTCATCCGTTGCCGGGAGATTCTCATCCGATACAGTTTCATCCGGCACAGTGACGTCGTTCAGCGGCGACTGATCGTCCACATTGAGACATTCTCTAAACGCATCCGCCAAATCGGTTTCGAGCTCCTTGAACGCTCTCTCCACAGTCTCGGCACGCTTGATCAAACCTTTGAAATTCATGACCGAATATCCCTCTCGTGCAGCGCCGTTAAGGAGCGGATTTTCAACACTTGACCCTCGCCTCCCCCGAATGCGGGCTCATCTCCTGACGTGCGCTCTGGCCGACGCACGCTAGGGACAGGCTTGGCCACTGTCCTCGTGTGTTTGAATGACGCAAAGCCGTGTTCTGCCGCGCTCCATACCCGAGGCGTTGGCACCGCTCGAAAAATGCCCACTCATTTTCACCCGAAACGGATATGAAGCGGCGCAAGCATGAGGATCGCCTGGTGGCTGTTGTAAGGATCGGCCGAGCGCCTCGGTGCTCTGCAGCAGCTACAAGTCACACTTGGACGAGGCGCGTTACGGCAGGAAGGCCTGACCTAATAAATGATTGTGTTGAATACGTTTCGCTGATTAGCTGCTGTGCATTGACCAGGGACAAGACCGATAAATGTTGTCCCGGGAGGACCGCGATGCCGGTGCTTGAGGTTTGCCACGTCTCCAAGAATTTCGGGGCTATCCAGGCCCTGACTGACGTCAGCTTCCAGGTGGAGCGAGGCGAAGTCGTTGGTCTGATGGGGGACAACGGCGCCGGCAAGTCGACGATAGTCAAGACTGTGGCCGGGAATTTTCCTCCGAGCGACGGCGAAATTGTAGTCGAGGGCGAGGTGTGCCACTTCCACCAGCCCGTGCAGGCCCGCGCCAAGGGGATCGAAGTTGTTTATCAGGACCTGGCGCTCGCCGATAATCTGACGGCCGCGCAGAACGTCTTTCTGGGGCGCGAGATCAAGAAAGGCTTCTGGCCGATCAGGATTCTTGACAAGCAGGCGATGATCGATCGCTCGGCAGCGCTGTTCAAGGAACTCAAATCGGAAACCCGGCCGCGCGACCTCGTCAGGAAGATGTCGGGTGGGCAGCGCCAGGCGGTCGCCATCGCGCGGACCCGGCTTTCAAATGCCAAGCTGGTGCTGATGGACGAACCAACGGCCGCCATCTCCGTGCGCCAGGTGGCGGAAGTACTCGAACTGATCCGACGCCTCAAAGCACAAGGAGTCGGCGTCATGCTGATCAGTCACCGAATGCCTGACGTGTTCGCCGTGGCAGATCGCATTATCGTCCTCAGGCGGGGCTCGAAAGTTGCCGACAAGCCAGCCGACAAAACATCGCCCGAGGAAATCACTGGACTGATAACGGGGGCCATCCGTGGCGAATAGTGTTCAGGAGTCAGTTGGCGTTCAGGGCTCAGTCGAAGAACATGGCCGGCCGGTAATGTCGGATTTCGTCCCGACCAAGGAAAAAACAGTTCTCCAACGTGTGATTTCAAGTCAGCCCTTCTGGGTGATGATCGCGCTCATCGCGCTCGTCATGTTGATGACTGCGATGGAGCCGAGCTTCGGCACGTCTGAAAACGTCGCCAATGTGACGCGCAATTTCGCACCTTTCGGCATCATGGCACTTGGCATGACGATCGTCATCATCACCGGCGGTATCGATCTGTCGGTCGGCTCCGTCATGGGTCTCGTGGTCATCGTCGCCGGCCTGTTCCTCACCTGGCATTATCCCTGGTACGTCGCCTTCGCCATGGGCCTTTTCTCCGGTCTGGCCTGTGGCGCGGTCAACGGATTCTTTGTCGCCTATGTCGGGATGCCGTCCTTTGTGGTCACCCTCGGTATGCTGTCCGTCGCGCGCTCGCTGGCGGTCGTATTCTCGGCCAACCAGATGCTCTACCAGTTCGGGCCCGATGCTCCGATCGTGAAGGCAATCGGTCAGTGGAAATGGCCGCGGCATGGTCCGAACGACTGGGCACCGCATTGGATACCAGAACTGTCGTCACAATTCTGGACCATGGTGATCTTGGCCCTGATTCTCGGCTTCGTATTCAACTTCACAGCCTGGGCCCGGCATCTCTTCGCCATCGGCGGCAATGAGGAGGCGGCACGGCTCACCGGCGTTCCGGTCAACTGGATTAAATTCCAGGCCTATGTCTTCTCGGCTTTCACCGCCGCGCTCGCCTCGCTCCTGCTCCTCGGCTATAACGGCTCGGCCATCAATGCCATGGGCCAGGGCTACGAGCTGCGCGTTATCGCCGCGACAGTCATTGGCGGCGCCAGCCTCATGGGCGGCGCCGGCACGGCCTTCGGTGCGATCATCGGTTCGGCCTTCCTCGAGGTGATCAGGAATGCGCTGCTGATGGCCGGCATCGATTCAAATTGGCAAGGTGCCTTCGTCGGCGCCTTCATCGTTCTTGCGGTTCTTTTGGGCATGCAAACCGGCGGCAAATCGATTCTCGCCGCGTCGCTGGCAGTCTTGATGCCCAAAAAACGCCGCTAGAAACCCGCCGGCGGGAGGCTTGCGGGACATCACACCAAGGAGGAGAACGTCACATGAAAAAACATCTGCTCACGGCCGCCGTCGCGCTTGGCGCAATGGTGCTCGCCGTTTCCGGCGCCCAGGCGAAATACACCTTCGCCCTGGTGCCGAAGAACATGAACAATCCTTTCTTCGACCAGGCACGCGACGGCTGCAAGAAAGCCGAGGCCGAATCCAATGGCGCCGTGGAGTGCATGTATATCGGCCCCGGCGAGCATGGTGGTGGCGACGAGCAGGTGCAGATCGTGCAGGACCTCGTGGCCAAGAAGGTGGACGGCATCGCCGTGTCGCCATCGAACGCCGCGGCGATGGCGGTTGCGCTGCAGGCCGCCAAGGAAGCCGGCATCCCGGTCCTCACCTGGGATTCCGACCTCCTGCCCGAGAACAAAGATCTTCGCGTCGCCTATATCGGCACGCACAATTATGAGATCGGCGAGAACCTCGCCAAGCTTGTCATGCAGATCAAGCCCAAAGGCGGCACGATCTGCATCCAGTCCGGCGGCGCCGCGGCGGCCAACCACAACGAGCGCATGCAGGGCATTCGCGATACACTTTCGGGCACCAAATCGGCGGCCTCGCCCGGGGATCGGCTGACGGGCCAGAACGGCTGGACTGAAATCGAAGGCTGTCCGCTCTACACCAACGATGATTTCCCGCTTTCGGTGCAACAGTTCGAGGATATCATGGCGAAAAACCCGAACCTCGACGCATTCGTCCCGACCGGTGGCTTCCCGCAGTTCATTCCCGATGCCAACCGCGCCGCGGTCGCACCGTACAAGGACAAGATCGCCTCGAAAGCCCTGGCCCTTGTCGTTGCCGACACGCTTCCGGTACAGATCGACCAGATGAAGGAAGGTTTCTCCCTTGGCCAGGTCGGCCAGCGGCCGTTCGAGATGGGCTACAAGACGATGATGGCGCTGAAGGAAATGAAGGAGGGCAAGGCTCCGCCGGCCGACCCGACCTACACAGGCCTCGATGTCTGCACTCCGGAGACAGCCGACACTTGCGTCGCCAAATAGTGCTTTTGGGCGGGAGGAAACTCCCGCCCTTTTCATAGGGGATCTCAATGCCGGAATTGTTCTCGCTCAAGGGCCGTGTCGCATTGGTCACGGGTGCCTCGCGTGGTCTTGGTTTTGCCATGGCCAAGGCACTTGCGGAAAACGGCGCGACGGTGATCGTCAATGCGCGCGACATGGCCGCCCTTTCCGCGGCCGCCGAAAGGATCGGTGCAGAAGCCCTGCCGTTCGATGTCACCGACGCGGCGATCTCAAGGGCGTCGCTCGAAGGAATCGTCGAACGCCACGGCCGCCTCGATATTCTGGTCAACAACGCCGGCATCCAGCATCGGAAACCGCTGGTCGAATGGCAGGACGAGGATTTCAACCATGTGGTTGCCGTCAATCTGTCGGCTTGCTTCCGCATGATGCGCGACGCGGTGCGCCTGATGCTGCCAAACAAGTTCGGGCGCATAATAAACACCGGATCGGTCGCAGCGATCCTTGGCCGTCCCACCATTCACGCCTATGTGGCGGCAAAGGCGGGGCTGCACGGGCTGACACGCTCCACTGCCGCTGAGCTGGGCCGTCACGGCATCACCGTCAACGCGATCGCCCCCGGCTATTTCGCCACCGAGCTCAACACCGCACTTATGCGCGACGAGGCCTTCACCAAATGGGTCGAGGCACGAACCCCCGCGGGCCGCTGGGCCCAGCCTGAGGAGCTCGGCGGAGCCGTGGTGTTTCTCGCCTCCGACGCTGCCGCTTACGTCAACGGGCACGTGCTCGCGGTTGACGGCGGGCTATCGGTTTCCCTGTGATTTCAACCGGTGACACCGTGCCGGCAGGGCGTGCCTGCTAGCCGCCTGAAATGACGACTTGCTGCATCCGCTGCTGGCCCGGTCCCCTGCACGGACGCCGACGCCAGACGATTGGATGACGCGCCGTATTGCAGCCGCCGACTTTCGATTCGCAACGGGTTATTTCGACGTCCGGCGGCATCGATGCTTGATGCCGCCAATATTTCATTCCACACACCGGTCACGATGAGAGACGACATACGGGATCAGCGCCGGGTATTCGGGTGGGCCTTGCCTGCCTCCGCGGTCGTGCATTTGCTCGCCGCCGCGCTTCTTTTGTCCGCACTGCCGCTGTCGCCCCCGCAGCCGCAGAAGGAGCAGGCCATCGCAGTGGATATCGTGCCGCCGCCTAAACCGCCGGAAAAAACCAAACCTCCTTCCCCCGCTGAACCGCCCAAGCCGGAAAAGCAGCCGGAAGCCAAGGTCGAGACGCCGACGAGCCGTGAGGTCACCGCGCAGAGACCTGTCTTCCAATTCGGTGAGAAGGACGCCGGTCCTCGCAAGTCTCTGGACGGCAACAGTGCGGAGGATGGTTCGGAACAATCGCTAGCGCCGCAAGTTCCCAGTAACCAGGATCTTGCACAGCCACCTGCCGTGACAGCGGTCGAGGGGAAAGACCAGGCTCCGTCGCCTGGCGCATCCGCGCCGCCTAAGCCCAAGCCAGCGAACGTCAAGGAGCAAAAACCCTTGAAGCTTCAGCAAGCCAAGACGTTGTTCTCGGAAGCAGCAACCGGTGATCCGATAGCGACAAGCGCAATGGGCAATATACCCCGCCCCGTGCGGATCGGTCAGCTCTGCCTCACGGAATTGCGCGAACAGTTGCGCCGCGCCTCGCCCCCCTATTTTCCCGACCTCTTGCGTTCATTCAGGCTGAAGGAAGGCACTATCATGCAAGTTCCCAGGACCGCCTTCCGTGCCAACGGGCAGTGGTACGATTTGAGCTATCGTTGCGAGGTCGATCCGGACGCGACGAAAGTCATTTCCTTCGCCTTCCGTGTCGGAGATCCGGTGCCGCGCAGCGAATGGAAGCGCCGCGGGCTACCCGCCGAATAGGTGGTCGAGGCCACGGAGGCTGGCTGGCCGGCGCCATCAAATCCGGCCGGCGATGTCTTCGCGCGCTCCGGGCTGCCGAACCAACACGCGCGAAAAGTGGCTTTCGTCAGCGGCCGCCGAAGTCTAGCATACGGCTTTGGGAGGAGGCTTCGATGACTTCAAGTTTCAACGTTCATCATGCTGCCGGCTATGAGCAGCTCATGGGCCGCTGGAGCCAAAGACTCGCGCCGCTGTTCATCGACTTCGTGGGGCTTGCCGACGGCGAAAACATCCTCGACGTCGGTTGCGGTACCGGCAGCCTGACCTTCGCGCTCGTCAAGGCCGCTGACCTCGGCGAGGTCGCGGCGATCGACTTTTCGGCCGTTTTCGTCGAGGAGGCAATCCGGCGCAACACCGATCCGCGGATAAAAATCCGTCAGGCGGATGCCTGCGCCCTGCCCTTTGAGGATGGCGCGTTCGACCGTGCCCTGGCCCTGCTCGTGCTCCATTTCGTGCCCGAAGCCGGCAAGGCAGTCGCCGAGATGCGCCGCGTCGTGCGGCCGGGCGGCGTCGTCGCGGCGACGGTATGGGACCATCTCGGCGGCATGCCGGGGATGCGCATGATGATCGACACGGTGGCGGTGCTCAGTGAAGGCGGACGCCAGCTGCGTGCCCGCTATTGCACGCAGCCGATGATGCAGCCGGGTGAAATGAAACGGACCTTTGTCGAACAGGGTCTCCGCGACGTTACGGAAACCGAGTTGATGATCCGCATGAACTACCAAAATTTCGATGATTACTGGGCGCCGATTGCCGCCGGCGAAGGGCCGCTCGGCAAATATGTGGCCGCGCTCGACCCGGAAGAGCGGGCGCGCACCGACGCCGCCATGCGCGACGCTTACGAGGCCGGCCGGCCCGACGGCCCGAGGTCCTTTGCCAATGTCGCCTGGGCCTGCCGCGGCGTCGTTGCCTGACGTTGGCGCTAATGCATGCCGCGCAAAAAGCGCATCGCATGAGGCCGATCGAACGCGACGCGCTTTAGCCGATCCCGTAGACCAGCCCGACGCGGCCGTCCGAAAGCTGTTCGACCTTGCGCAGTTCGAGCCCACGACGATTTTTCGCCGTCCCAAACAGCGCCTTTCCGTCACCGGCGAGCAGCGGATAGACGATCAGCCTGAGTTCATCGACCAGCCCGGCATCGATAAGGCTCGCGGTAATTCGGGCGCCGCCCATAAGGTAGATGTCCTTGCCGGGCTGCTGTTTCAGCGCAGCGATATCCTCGAAATTCCGCACGAAGCGCGTCTTTGGCCAGGCCGCCGAAGTCATTGTGTTCGACAGCACATAATGCGGCGTCTGCGCGGCGAAGCTGGCCCATTCGAGCTCGGCCGGCTTCGGTAACTTGCCGGTCATCGGCAGCGGCTTGTCGGGCTCGTTCTGGATGGCGCTCCAGTAGCGCTCGTAGCCGGCATACATGACGCTGCCAAGCAGGCAAGCGTCGATTTGCGGCGTCAGGCCGTATTCGTCCGACCACGCGTCGACCCAATCGGCATAACCCTCGGGCCCCTCCATCTTGCCGTCGACGGAAATTTTCATTCCAGCGATCAATTTGCGCATGACTTCCTCCATCAGGCTTGCCGGATGCAAGCACGTTTCATCGTTTCAGCGTTGCTTCGTGTTGCTGGCGGCGACCTCAGGGATGGCCGCCGCGAGTTACATCAGGCCGGCAGGCGGCGGTCGTATTCTTCCCGCAGGCGGCTCCAGCCGTCCCAGAACGAGGTCGGCGTCTTGCCCGCCAGGCGGGCGGCCAGCAGGTCGAGGTGTATGTGCCAGCCGGCCGTGATGTTGAGCTGGATTGCACGTTCCGGCAGGCGGCGATGAACGACGGTGAGCAGCACATCGTTACCCTTCGCCTCCAGCAAGAAGGAGACGCCGCCGGTGTTTCCCCATGTGATGGAAAGCTTGCGCGGCGGATCGAGTTCGGTGATCCGGCCCTCCATCCGATGCTCTTCGGGAAAGCCCGCGGGGCGCTGGCCAGGCGGGTCCGTCAGCTCGTCGTTACGCCAGACCAATTCGAACGAGCTGCCGGCCTTCATTTCCATCTGGCCCGCGGCCATCCATTGCCGGCGCAAGTCACTCTCGGTGAGATAGGCCCAGACGCGCTCGATGGGGCCGGGCAAGAGGCGCTGGATGGTGAACGTGGCGGGCTCGCTCAGCTCGCCATAGGCGTCGATGGTTCTCATCTGGCTCATTGCTCGTCTCCTTCTTTCGGGTTGGGCGATTTCCTGGACTTATCCTGGGCTTTGCGTGCGTCCTCTTCGCGAAGAAGGCGTTCGAGAACATCGAGACGACCGGTCCAGAAGCGCTCGTAGAAGCTGAGCCACTGATGGGCGCTGGCCAGCGGTCCAGGGGCTAGTCGGCACAGATGCGTGCGGCCCCTCACCTCTCGACGAATAAGCCCTGCGTTCTCCAGCGCCTTGATGTGCTTGGAGGCCGCCGCGAGCGACATCGCGAAGGGTTCCGCCAGCTGGCTTACCGTTTTCTCGCCATCGGCGAGATCGCGAAGCATGTGCCGCCGGGTGGCGTCGCCAAGGGCGTGAAAAACCGCGTCCATCTGGGGTGTCTCTAATTCAACCATGTAGTTGAATATAGACGCATGCATTGAGGTAGTCAACCGTTTGGTTGAATAATTTATGTGAAGCGCCGCGGGGCCGTTTGCGCCGTCGAACGTGTCGACGTGACGGGAGATACGGACGCGCCCCGCGACAGTAAGGGCGAGGCCCTTATTTGCCGTCGAAGAAACTGTGGATCGCGGCTTCCAGCTTTTCGATAAGCTGAGGGTTGTGGCAGCTGCCAGCCCAGATCAGGGCGTTTAGCCTCATCTCTTTGTTGATAAAGCTCACTTTCCCAGAATCCAGCAGGTATTCCGCGATCTCGTAGTGCCGCCCCTTGATAGCCTCGATGAGCGCGTTGTTTCTCCCTGTCTTGTCGGTCAGATTTACTTCCGCGCCATTCTCCACGAGCAACTTGACGACTTCGAGATGCCCGTTCTTCGCCGCCTCGATAAGAGCCGTTCTGCCGTAGTAGTCAGCTCGCGCGTTGATCTCTATTTGGGGGTGTCTCACGAGGACTGCGATACACGCGTAATGTCCCTTGGCCGACGCAAGGCTCAAGGGCGTGCTCTTCCACTTGTTTCTGGCATTCACGTCGATTTCCGGGTCTTCGATCAGCGCCTCCACCACAGCTGTGCGGCCATTGAGGGCTGAAAGGTGAAGTGCAGACCAGCCGCCGTCGTCCGACTGATTGATGTCGGCGCCAGCCGCCAATTCCGATCGAACCGCCTCCGCATCGCCTTGTTCTGCCGCGACCAGCAGGGGCGACCAGTCTCTTGCCCCTTCGGCTTCCAAGCTGTTGGTCAACGCAGTCGCCTCCTCGGATAGTCCACAGAATACCACAGAATCCGCGATAGTGGGGTCGTCCTGTATAGAGTTCCCTGGAGTCCGTGGGTCACAGAGAGCTGTCGGCCCGAAGCGGAGGATCAGCGCTTCACGTCCGTCTCCTCACATTCTCCTGATATCGACTGGCTTTGGCGGCCATTCAGACTAGATAGAGCCTGCGCCGGGCGGAACGATGCAGAAGGACCTGAACATGCCTGAACAGATTACCCTGAATAGACCTGAACAAATCAGATTGAACGACGGCTCCGCCATTCCGCAAATCGGCCTCGGCGTGTGGCAGGTCGATCCAGCCATCACCGCCAAGGTGGTGCGCTGGGGAATCGAGGCCGGCTACAGGCTGATCGACACCGCCGAAGGCTATCAGAACGAGGAAGGTGTCGGGCAGGCGATCCGCTCGGCCGGCGTGCCGAGAAGCGAGTTGTTCATCACCTCGAAACTGCGCAACGGCGCGCATCAGCGCGACGCCGCCTTGCGCGCCTTCGACGAGACGATGAGCAAGCTCGGCATCGAACAGATCGACCTGTTCCTGATCCACTGGCCGGTGCCCAGCCAGGACAGATATGTCGAGGCCTGGAAGACGCTGATCGAACTCAGGCAATCAGGCCGGATCAAGTCGATCGGCGTTTCGAACTTCAACCAGGACCACCTCGAACGGATCATCGGCGAGACCGGCGTCACGCCGACCGTCAACCAGATCGAGCTCCACCCCCGCTTCCAGCAGCGTGACAAACGTGAATTCCACGACAGGCACAACATCCGCATCGAGAGCTGGAGCCCACTGGGCAGCGGCCGGCTGTTGAGCGATCCGACGCTTGAAAGCATCGCCAGGAAACACGGCAAGTCGGTGGCGCAGACGATCGTCAGGTGGCACCTTCAGGAAGGGCTGATCGTCATTCCAAAGTCGATCCACCAGGACCGCATCGCCGCCAATTTCGATGTCTTCGATTTCGAGTTGGAAGCGAAGGACCTCGAGCTTATCCGGGGCATGGATTCGCCCGACGGCCGCACCGGCCCGAACCCCGCTACAGCCGCATTCCTGTTCTGAGGGCCGACAGTGAAGCTGCCAATCTCCCCCCTTGTGGGGGAGATGTCCGGCAGGACAGAGGGGGGCGCTGTCCCGGCAGCGATCAAAACGACCCTTCCCGCTAGCTCATATCCCCGAGCCATCCACCAGCGGCACATCTTCGCCCTCCCAGGGGCTCGGCATCGATCCCTTGCTGAGATTGGCCGACGGCAGCGGCATCCAGCACTTCAGTTCGGGTTCGGCATATTCGACGATGCGTCCTGGAGACGAGTCGGAGGCGCGCCAGCCTTCGCTGCCGAACTGATCGGCGCGGGCCCAGTAAGCCATGTCGACCTCGGCCGGACCCTGTTCGGACGGCCGAACCGTGACAAGGATTCTGCTGCCGTCCCTTGGCGCGCTCGACATGTGGCGCCACTGACCGGGCTCGTCCATTGCATTTCCTCCTGCGATCTTCGCCTCGAACGGATAGTCGCTTCGCGTTCGGAAGCGGTCAACCCGAACTTTTTTGCCTGAGACAAAACCCCTGTCCGGTCGTCGCGGAACAAGTCATGGCACGCCGGGTTTGGGCAAGTTGTTGAAGGAAGCAAAATGAGACCAGCGCCGCGACCGATCCTTACCATTATTGCATGGCAGGCCGCGTCTTTCGTTCGCAACCCGGTCCGGTCGCAATGAGGCAGGCCGGTTCCGATCATTCCATCCCACCGAAGGAGGGCAAGGGCGGCATAGGACGAGCGCTCGGCCTCGGCCTGATAACAGGGGCGGCCGACGACGATTGTTCCGCTATAGGCACCTATGCCAGTGCCGGCGCCCGTTTCGGACCCGACCTGCTCTGGACGGCTCCGGTGACGTTGCCGATGATGTACGCGGTCGTCTACCTGTCGTCGAAGCTCGGCCAGGTGTCGGGGCGCGGATTGTTCCACGTCATCAAGGACTTCTACCCGCGGTGGCTGCTCTGGTCGGTGCTGTTGGGTGTGCTCGTCGGCAACACCATCGAGGCAGCGGCCGATCTTGGTGGAATGGCGGCGGCGATCAACATATTCGTGCCGCTTCCCATTCCGCTGATCGTGCTGTTCGTCGCCGCCCTCATCTTCGCCCTCCAGGTCTTCGGCTCCTATACTTTGATCCGCAACATCTTTCGCTGGCTGGCGTTGGCGCTGCTCGCCTATGTCGGTGCCGCCATTCTGGCCAAACCGGACGCCGCGGCGGTGCTGCGCGGAACGCTGCTTCCAAGGATCGAATTCAACCGCGAGTTCCTGTCGATCCTGGTCGCCATCATCGGCACCACGCTGTCCGCCTATCTCTACACGTGGCAGTCCAATGAGGAGGTCGAGGAGGAGATTGCCCAGGGGCGAACGACGCTCAGGCAAAGGAAGGGCGCCACCGCCGGCGAACTCCGCCGCTCGCGCCGGGACATCCTCATAGGCATGACGTTTTCAAATCTCATCATGTATTTCATCATCCTGTCGACGGGTGCTACGCTCTACAAGGCGGGCCACCACGATATCGACACGGCAGCGCAAGCGGCGGAGGCGCTGCGCCCGCTAGCCGGCCAGGCCGCAAGCGTCCTGTTCGCCGCAGGCGTGATCGGCGTCGGTTTCCTCGCGGTTCCTGTCATGACCGCCGGCGCTGCCTATGACGTGGCGCAAGCCATCGGCTGGAAAAACAGCCTGCACGCCCGGGCTCGAGAGGCACCCAAATTTTATCTCGCCATCGGATTTTTTACGGCGATCGCCGCCGGCCTCAACTTCCTCGGCTTCAATCCGATGAAGGCGCTGGTCTGGTCCGGCATCGTTCAGGGCTTCTCGACGCCGCCCTTGTTGCTGCTCATCATGCTGATGACGAACAGCCGCAGGATCATGGGGGAGCAGGTGAACAGCCGCAGCACCAACATACTCGGTTGGGCAACGACCGCCGCCATCTTCTCGGCGACGATCGGCCTGGTGGCCACCTGGTTCATGTAAATCCGGCAGGACAAGGGACGCCGCTAGTTGGATTACCCGTTCCCGCTTGCGGATTGCCCCAGCTTTGCCGGCCTTGGAAACTCCACAACATCTCCCACCGGCCGCTTGTATTGCGCTGCGACAATTGCATCGATCAGGAGATCCAGAGCCGCACGAGCCGTGCGGCTCGTCTCGTCCTCGCCGCTCAAATAGTGGCAGGCTCGTTCAAGGTGCAGGTGTGCGGCGGCAAAGTCGCTTGTCATAGGCATCTCCCTGTTGCCCGCCCGCCGGCAAGATGACCGCCTCGATTTAGCCAAAAGCAAATATCCACAGCCGGATTTGAATCAAATTGACCTGACTCACTGCATGCCGCGGAGCCGCTCCAGCGCCGTGGCCTGTGCCTCGCTTGCATCCTCCCCGAGGACCGCTAGGCCGTCGAGGATTGTGGTATCGGGACATAGTTCCTCGACGTCGCGCCGAGAGCGTCCGAGGGCGACTTGCCTTATATGTCCGGCCGGCTTCATGCGCTCTGTCCGACGCGCTGCGCCATCGCGGCTGAAGGCGCTGTGGCGGGTTTTCAGCGCGCTGCGGCGCATTGAATGAACCAATTGCAGGCGATGTGCCGCAAACTCCGTTCGCCCAATGCGCTACTTTTGAAATTTTCTCACTCTCTTAATTCTACAAACTCTCTAGATTTAACATAGATCGCTAGACCCAAGATCCTAAAATAGAGCGCTTGAGAGGGAGCCAGGAATGTCGAAAAAGCTCGTGGTGGGGCTGTCGGGCAACTTGACCCGGCCATCGAAGACCAAGGCGTTCGTCAGCCACATTGTCGGGCAGGCCGCCGAAAGCATCGGCGCGGCCTCGGCCGTCTTCGACATCGAGGATCTCGGCGCGTCCCTGCCGCAGGCAAGGCGCCTCGGCGACCTCGACCCCGCGGCGCGCAACATCGTCGAACGGCTGCTGGGCGCCGACATCCTGGTGGCCGGCTCGCCGACTTTCAAAGGCAGCTATACCGGGCTTTTTAAGCACTTCTTCGACCTGCTCGATCCGTCATCGCTGAGGGGCAAGCCCGTCATCCTCGCCGCGACCGGCGGCGGCGAGCGCCATTCGCTGATCGTCGAGCACCAGCTGCGGCCGCTGTTCGGCTTCTTCGAGGCGCTGACCGTACCGACCGCGATCTACGCCTCCGACAAGGACTTTGCCAATGGTGTTCTGGTGTCGGAAGCCATCCACGCCCGCGCCCGGCAGGCGGTCGCCGAGGCATGCCGGGTAACCGGGGTGCCCTACGGCGTCGGCCTTGCCGCCTGAACGCACCACTGACCCGAGATCCCCTTTCCGATCCGTCCAGGAGCACGCCGCGATGACCAGATCCACCAAATCCAGGCAAATCAAACTGGGCGCTTTCCTGCCCGGCGGCGGACAACATATCGCCGCCTGGCGCCACCCCGAGGCGCCGGCCGACGGCGCCACCAATTTCGAGTTCCACAAGCAGCTCGCCCTGATCGCCGAGCGCGGCCTGTTCGATGCCTATTTCCTCGCCGACAATCTGACGGTCGGGCTCGGCGCCCGCGAAGGCGGCAACGCCAAGATCGCTGGCTTCGAGCCAGTGACGCTGTTTGCTGCGCTGGCGCCGCTCACTACGCATCTCGGCTTCATCGCTACCGCCTCGACCACCTACGAGGAGCCCTACACGCTCGCCCGCAAATTCGCCTCGCTCGATCATCTGTCGAATGGCCGCGCCGGCTGGAACGTCGTCACCTCGGCCGGCGACGAAACAGCGCGCAACTTCAATCGCGAGACGCAGCCTGCCCACGCCGAGCGCTATGCCCGCGCGCATGAGCATGTCGAGACGGTCAAGGCGCTGTGGGACAGCTGGGAGGACGATGCCTTCATCCGCGACAAGAAATCGGGGCGCTTCTACGACAAGGACAAGCTCCACGACATCGACCACAAGGGCGCGCATTTCAGCGTGAAAGGGCCGCTCAACGTGCCGCGCCCGGTGCAGGGGCACCCGGTCGTGGTGCAGGCGGGGCAATCGGAAGACGGTCGCAAGCTCGCCGCCCACTCGGCGGAAGTCATCTTCACCGCCCATCAGAACCTGGCGTCGGGGCAGGAATTCTATCGCGATATCAAGGCGCGCGTGACGGCGGTCGGCCGCGATCCCGAGCAGGTGCTGATCATGCCGGGCGTGGCACCCTTCGTCGGCCGCACCGAAGAAGAAGCGCGCGCCAAGTACCAGCAACTGAACGATCTCATCCTGCCCGAAGACGGCGTCGCCCTGCTCAACGGGCTGGCCGGCCAGACGCTCGACATCACCGGCTATCCGCTCGATGGACCGCTGCCGCCGAGCAAGGAGACCGAAGGCATGAAGAGCCGCCAGGCGCTGATCCGCCAGATTGCCGACGAGCACAACTTCACCATCCGACAGCTCTACCAATGGGTGGCAACGGCCCGCGGCCATTATACCGTCATCGGCAGCGCCACGCAGGTCGCCGATCAGCTGGAGGAATGGTTCGGCAACGAAGCCGCCGACGGCTTCAACATCCTGCCGCCCTGGCTGCCCGGCGGGCTCGACGACTTCGTCGAGCTGGTGATTCCCGAGCTGCAGCGCCGCGGCCTGTTCCGCACCGCCTATGAAGGCAGGACGTTGCGCGAGAACCTCGGCCTCAGGCGGCCGGAAAACCCCTGGACCGCCGCCCGCTCGGCGGTGCTGGCCGCCGAATAATCCCGAGAAGCCCGATATTTTCCAAGCAGGAGGCAACACGATGACCTTGCAGCACATCGAACAGGCCGCCAGCCTCGGCACGCCTGACAGCACGACAAGCCTCGGCACGGACTTCCTGCGCCTCGGTGGCCGGGCGGGCATCCGCTTCCTGTCGCGCTACGGCGTCCTCATCGCTTTCCTCGCAATCTGGCAAGTGTCGAGCAGCGCGGGCTGGGTCAACGCGGCCGTGCTGCCGCCGATCGACATGATTGTCGCGGCACTTTGGAAGGGGCTGGTCGGCGGCACTCTGCTCAGCGACATCGCCATCAGCCTGCAGCGCGCCGGTCTCGCTTTCGCGGCCGCCGTGCTGGTCGCCATCCCGCTTGGCCTGTTCATGGGTCAGGTGCGCACGGTCGAGACCGCGCTCGATCCCATCCTGCAGGTCTTCCGCCAGACCTCGGCGCTGGCGCTCTATCCCGTCTTTATCCTGCTGCTTGGGCTCGGCGAAGCGTCCAAGGTATTCGTCATCTTCTGGGCGACGCTGTTCCCGCTGCTGCTCAACACCATCGGCGGCGTCAAGCAAGTCGATCCGAAACTGCTGGAGATGGCCCGCGTCTATGGTGCCAGGCAGCTCACCGTCTTCCGTCGCGTCGTGCTGCCCGGCGCCGTGCCGTCGATCTTCGTCGGACTGAGGCTCAGCGCCACCACGGCGCTGCTGCTGTTGATCGCTTCCGAAATGATCGGCGCCAACAAGGGCATCGGCTTCCAGGTGATGAACGCGCAATACAATTTCCAGATCCCGCTGATGTTTGCGGCAATCGTCATCCTCGCCGGCCTCGGCCTGATTGCAAACCAGGCGCTGGTCAGCCTGCAGCGCCGGCTCTGCCGCTGGAGCAATTCCGTCGACTGACCACCCGCCCTTACCAATCTCAACCAGGCCAGAACTCAAATCAGGAAAGACCCGGACCATGAAAATCTCCCGCCGTTCCCTGCTTGCTGGCGCGCCCTTCGCCGCCGGCGTTCTCACCGCCGGCCTGCCGCGCTTCGCCTTTGCCGAAGCGGCACCCGTCAAGTTCCGCTCACTCGCCAGCCGTGGCAGCATCTCTCCGCATGAGTTGGCCGCCGAGCTCGGCTATTTTAAAGGCCTCGGTATCGAGGTCGAGAATGTCGGCTATTCCGGCGGCGGCCCGGAATCATTGTTTGCGCTGGCCTCCGGCAGCGTCGATATCGGCTCGGCTGCAACCGCAGCCGTGATCAACTCGATCTCCGGCGGCAACGACTTCGTCGCCGCCTATCCGAGCAACGGCATCAACAGCAAGGTGCGTAGCGTCTTCTACGTGCTGGACGACAGCCCGATCAAATCGATCGCCGACATCGCCGGCAAGACCATCGCCGTCAACACGCTCGGCGCCCATCTCGACTACACCGTGCGCGAGGCGCTGCACAGCGTCGGCCTGCCGCCGGATGCCGCCAATCTCGTCGTCGTGCCCGGACCGCAGCTCGAACAGACCTTGCGCTCCCGTCAGGTCGACATCGCGGCGCTCGGCTACTGGCAGGCGACGTTTGCCGGCGCCCTCGTGGACAACGGCGGCGTGCGTGGCGTGTTCAACGACACCGACGTGCTGGGCGAGCTGGCCGGCGGCTTCGTCGTGCTCAGGCGCGACTTCATCGCCGCGCATCCCGACGCCGCCCGCAATTTCGTCGAACAATCGGCGCGCGCCTCCGACTGGTCGCTGCAGAACCCCGACGAAGCGCGCAAGGTGCTGGCAAATATCCTCGACAAGCGCGGCGAGAACGGCGAGCTGGCGCGTTACTGGACCGGCTTCGGCCTGCGCCAGGGGGCCAAGGCGACGGACCGCGACATCGACTTCTGGGTCAGCGTGCTCGAGCGCGACGGCCGCCTGCCAAAGGGCAAGCTGAAGGCAGCGGACATCCTCTACCGGCCGGGCGAAACCAAGACCAACTGACAAAAGCAACCGACCAACCAGTTGGGAGACGCGCGCGATGAGCAGCACAAGCGGCGGTCAGGTCAGCATACGCGACCTGTCCAAATCGTTCAGCATCAGTGGGCGCTCGCTCGCCGTGTTGAGGACCCTCAACCTCGACATCCGCTCGGGCGAATGCCTTGTCATCGTCGGCGCCAGCGGATCGGGCAAGACCACGCTGCTGCGCATACTTGCCGGGCTGGAGGCCGCCGACAGCGGCGGCGTCGCTATCGACGGCAAGCCGGTGCACGGCGTCGGCGCCGAGCGTGCGGTGATTTTCCAGGAGCCGCGCCTGCTGCCCTGGCTGACCGTGCTCGGCAATGTCGCCTTCGGTCTCGAAGTGCGCGGCGTGCCGAAGGCGGCGGCCGAGGAAAGGGCGCACTTCTATATCGCGCTGGTCGGCCTCGCCGAATTCAGCGATGCCTTTCCCCGGCAGCTATCGGGCGGCATGGCACAGCGCGTCGGCATCGCCCGCGCCTTGACCGTGCAGCCCGAAATCCTGCTGCTCGACGAGCCGCTGGGCGCGCTCGACGCGATGACCAAGATCGGCATGCAGGAGGAACTGGCGCGCATCTGGAGCGAGGAGAACGTCACCATGGTGATGGTGACGCACGACCTCGAGGAAGCGATCTACCTTGCCGACCGGGTACTGATCCTGCCCAAGGAGAAAGGCGGCGCGGCGCGGCTGATCGACATCGACCTGCCCCGCCCGCGCGAGCGCAGCGAAAGCCGCTTCGTACGTTACCGCGAGGAACTGCTGCGCGAATTCGGCCTGCACTGAAAGCCGCCTAAGATCCCCGCCCCGCGCTTTCCTGGAACCGGATTCCCCGCCCCCGCATTTCCTTAACCGGGAGGCGAAGGAGCGCGGCATGAAAGCCTTGTTCGCAATCTTTGGCGGCTTCGTGCTGACGCTTGCCGTATTCGCCAGCGGCCTCGCCTTCGCGACCTGGCTTCTAATAGCCAAGCCGGTACGGCCGG
Source organism: Mesorhizobium sp. M0106 (assembly GCF_040322715.1). Lineage (NCBI taxonomy): Bacteria > Pseudomonadati > Pseudomonadota > Alphaproteobacteria > Hyphomicrobiales > Phyllobacteriaceae > Mesorhizobium > Mesorhizobium sp. M0106. Next base: position 47,656 of record NZ_JAMYUA010000021.1, read on the forward strand.
CCGCCCCGGTCTCCAGCGTCGCCGAACTGTGGACCAGGGACCCGCGACCGGTGAACCCGGCCTCGCAGCGCCTCGAGCGCCTCCCGGCCCGCCCGGTCCCCGTTCGCACCTCGGAAGTCGATCGCACCTCGAAACCCGCCGATGCCGCCGCAGCGTCGACAACCGACATCACCGCGACCGGCTCTATCCAGCCACCAGCGGAAGAGCAGCAGACGCTGCCCGCCGCTCATGTCGAATGGTGCGCCAGCCGCTACCGCTCCTACAGGCCGGACGACAACCACTACACATCCTACAGCGGACAACAGCGCCCCTGCATCTCGCCCTATCTCGGCGCCGCCGATGACGGCAGCTATTTCGAGGCGAGCGATAGGTCGTCGGTGGAGGGCTACCCGCCATCGGATGAACCCGGCGCCGCCGAGCTCTCATTCGACCACGTGCAATACTGCTTCAGCCGCTACCGGTCATATCGACCGGAGGACAACAGCTATCAGCCGTATTCGGGCGGGCCGCGCAGGCAGTGCGAGTAGGCAGGCCGTGGGGTGGCTGGCGGCCGCAGTGCATAGCGCCTTGCGCGACCCCACCCAACGATCACGCAGATTTCTTGGATCGTTCGGGTTGGCGCGGCGTTCATCCGATATCCAAAGGAGAAATCAACATGGGCGACGACCGGGAAGACAAGATTCGTGAGCGCGCATACCAGATCTGGGAACGCGAAGGCGGGATCGATGGCGATCCCGAGCGGCACTGGCACCGGGCCGAGGCCGAGATCGACAGGGAGGCGGCCCTGCCACTGACGGCAGGCGATGCCCTGCCGGAAACCCGCGAGGTCGCGAGCTCCGACGTTTTGACGGTGGAGGCCCTGGCGGTGCGCACCGGCATATCGGGCGAACAGGCGCAGGAGCTGATCGACAGGCTGGGAAACGACAGGGCGGCTATCGAACAAGCCGCGCGCAACCTTAAGGGGAAGCAGCGGCTCGGGGAGTGACAGATGATCAGAAAACTCAAAGACGGAAAATACCGCCTCTATTCGCGCAAGAAGGACGAAAAGACCGGCAAGCGCCGCAATCTCGGCACCTTCGATACCCGCGAGGCCGCCGAAAAGCACGAACGCGAGGTGCAGTATTTCAAGAGGCATTGAGGGGGCGTTGGTGCCCGCCAGCCAGTCGCGCGGCATGCCCCTGGCGGAACCTGAATTCCAGCTCGTAAGAAGCCGTCGCGAAGCCGCTACAGCGTTATCAGGCGATCGGCTGGCCTAATAGGGCGATGCCGTGCAGTGGGCAAAGTTCGGCCTGCGTGGGCTGCGATTGCGACGTCGGCGCCTTAAGGCTTGGCTGTTCTGCCCTGGCAACGGCAACGCTGTTCCCCTTCGCCAGCCAGCTTATCGCTCTGTCGCTCAACGCAGTCGCTCCGACGATCACGACAGTGGCCGAAAGCTGATGCTCGAACCACACTCATTTCAGTTGCGGCGTGCCTCCCAGTTTTGATCTCGAGGCATTTCGACTTGATCCATGTGCATGACCTCAGTCTGGTCAGGCGGGACTATGCCGGCGCGAATGTCTCCGGCGATATACAATAATTCCTTATAGGGAATATACCTGCTATCATTATACCCATGAATCAGAGAGACAATATTGCATCGAAAGATGGCACCTTCGTCGATGCAGTTCGCGTCGGCAGCGGCGAGGCTGGCCGTGTAGTTGGCATATCACTGAAAACCTTGCGGCAGGCTCTCGGACTGACCCAATTGGAGCTTGCACAACGGTTGGGCGTAGGCCAAGCCGCCGTCTCGAAAATCGAACAGCGGGGCGATGTTCAGATTTCTTCCCTTCAACGATATGTCGAAGCATTGGGCGCGCGCTTGCGTATCGATGCTGTCTTCCCAGCTGTGTCCGACGCTCTCGCCGATACCTTGAGAGCATACCAAGATGATCATGACCAATATGTATTGCCGATCTTCGACGATGACCTCAGGTCGCGTCGCGATCTTGTTCTAAGTATTAAACCCGAGTACTCCAAAAAGATTCTGGTCGGCAAGAAAACAGTCGAACTTCGGCGCAGGTTTCCATTAGCTACCCCTCGAGGAACTGTCGCTTATATCTATTCGACGTCGCCAGTGCGCGCGCTTGTTGGCGCCGCTGAAATCCGTGGTATCGAACGGTTGCCGATCAAAACCCTGTGGCAACGCCATGGCAGGTCGGCCTCGATTCGTAAGGCCGATTTCGACTCCTATTTTGGGGGGCTGGATGAAGGCTACGCTCTGACGATGGTGAAGCCACGGCTGTTTTCTCGGCCCCTCGATTTAGCGGAATTGAGGGAGCGATTTGGGTTTAAGGCACCGCAGTCATTTTTGTACGCAAAGCCCAGTCTGCAAAGAGCGCTCCAGAATGAGCCGTCAAACTTATCTAATTGATACTAATGTCATAATTTTTCTAGAAGATAACAGAACGGTCGAACCGGCCTTCGCTGCGTTCACTAGTCTCGCCGCCAAGCATAAAGTGGACATATTTGTCCATGAGGCCGCGCGAGATGATATTGGCCGGGACACTGATGCAAGGCGCCGCCGTATCTCCCTAAGCAAGCTCGACAAGTTCCAGACGCTAGTTAAGGTTCGCGGTCTGACAGCCGCACAGCTTCAAGCCGAATTCGGCTCTTTGCCGCGCCCGAATGACGTGGTCGATGCAACGCTGCTACATGCCCTAGCCATTAGGGCTGCCGACTTTGTTGTTACGCAGGACCGTGGGTTCCATGATCGTGCGCGTCGTCATTCGCCCGAGCTCGGACGTCGAGTACTCTTTGTGGCAGATGCCGTGCAGCTGCTCCGTACAACCTTCGAGCCTGTCGAGGCTCCAGTCCGATATGTCGAAGAGGTTTCAGCCCATTCCATCCCGCTCACTGACACGATTTTCGATAGCCTGCGCGAAGACTATAAAGACTTCGATGCTTGGTGGACCGAGAAATGCGTCAAACAGCACCGTCCATGCTGGATCGTAGACGATGGCGGCGTGGCCGGCATTCTCGTACGGAAAGATGAAATCGGCGCGGATACAGATGCAACCCAAAAAGCTGCGAAGATCCTGAAGATTTGCACGTTCAAAGTCCGGCCGGAGAAACGCGGCTTCAAGATCGGTGAGCTGTTGCTCAAAAAGGCTTTCTGGTTCGCCCAGCGGAATCGTTACAATCTCATCTATGTCACGACCTTTGAGACCCAACCCACTCTGATCGATCTCCTGGAATATTTTGGGTTCCAGCATACCGCAACAAAGGAAGATGAGGAGCGGATCTACGAGAAAATGCTGTCGCCTGCTGCACTCCCACCCGTTCCCAGCCAAAGCAGCTTTGACACACACCGCCTGAACTATCCTCGCTTTGTGGTTACTGAGGAGACCGAGGCCTTCGGGATCCCGATACAAGAAGCCTACCACGACGTTCTTTATCCGGACCTTCGCCAGCTTGTGCAGTTTGAATTGTTCGATCCACAAGGCCGCGGTGGAGGCCCCAAACGACCTGGAAACACCATCCGCAAGGTCTATCTTTGCCGCGCGCCGTCCAACCTGGGTGCCCCTGGGGCACTGCTAATGTTCTACAAGGGAAAATCCGACCTCAAGCCATCACAGGCGATTACGGCAATTGGCATTTTGGAAGATATGAGGCTCGCGGAATCGACCCGCGATCTTTTATTGATGACTGGTGGTCGCTCCGTCTACAGCGAGAAGGACCTTGAGGCTTGGCAGGCGACGCCAACGCGTCCCGTTAAGGTGATTAATTATCTCCTAGCCGCATACATGGAGCCCGCAATCCCGATCGCTCGGCTCAGACAGATGGGAGTCTTTGGTGCCCATCCTCCACAGTCGATCTTTCGGATCACGACAGCAAAGTTACGACAGCTGTTGGCCGGTCGTGATCTCGGATTCACGCCATGACAAACCGACGCGTTGTCATCGCTTTGCGGCTAGTGACGCATCATGCGCAAAACCGGTACAGCTTAAATGGCCTGGCCGGCGGCTAGGATACCGCCTCTTTGATTAGGAGTCATAACGGCGCTTGGGTTCTGGCCCACTCTCCACTCCTCAGCGCACCGCCCGGCGCCGGCCCTCCACCGTATCAAGCCGTTCCTGCAAATGCCCATTCAGCACAATCATCTCCTTGAGCGCCTTCACCGCATCGCCCTGGTGCTGGGCAATGAACTTGTCGGCGATGGCCTGCAGGGCTGCCTCCTGGCGGCTGTCCAGCCTCACGATGTGGTCCATGGCCGTTGCTCCAAACCTCCTTTGCTAAGTGAACAAAACGGGAACAAAAACGTCAAGAGCGAATTGACTCTGCGAGGAATGCCTTCCTATTTGTCAGTAGGCGGGGCGGTTGCTCACAAATCGAGGAGAGCCGCGATGGGCAGACGAAAAAGCCGGTTCGACAGGCTGTCGGCGAGGGATGCGGAGGCGATCATCAGGGACACTTTGAGCCTGCGCCGGACGGTGCTGTCGTCGCAGCTGCATCTGAAGGCGCATGGCGAGCTGTTCTGGCAGCTTTGCGGGTTTGTCGAGAAATTGCACGAGGTGCTGGCCAGCGTCGCGGAGAAGGAGCCCGATTATCGGATGGCGGAGCTTGGCCTGCTTCCGCTGCCCGAGGATTACTCGACCCGGAAATGAGCCATGGCCGGGCCGATGGACAGCGTTGGGCGTGCCGCCAAGGCCAACATGCTGCTCATCGTGGAGTGCGGCCATTGCTACCACGTCGGACGCTTCAGGGCGAATGACGTGGCCCAGGTGGTGGGCTGGAGCAAGCCGCTGGAAGCGATCAGGTTCAGGTGCAAGCGATGCAGCCGCAAGGACACGACGGTGAAGACGCAGTTCATCGACCAGGATCATCCGCCCAAGGGCTACATCTGGGTGCTGCAGAAGTTCAAGCGCTAAAACAACGAGCCTTGCACCGGCGTCTGCTGCGGAAACTTGATCTGCGTCGCCGGCTTATCGACGATCACCAGCGCATCATCGGGCGCCGTGCGCTGCAGGTGCCTTGCCTCGGACCATGGCGCGGTGAGCCAGGCCTCGGTTTCTTCCGGCGTGGTCAGGATCACCGGCATTGCCTTTTCGTGGATCGGCGCGATCAGCGCGTTGGGCTGGGTCGTCATGAAGCCATAGACCTGGTGATCGGCGGGGCCGTCCTTCACCTTGCGAAGGCCATGCCAGCGCGTCCACAGGCCGGCAAAGAAGAACAGCGGGCGGTCCTCGCCGAGTGCAAACCAGTAGTTGCGCTGGATGCCGGTCTCGGGGTCCTTGTCGCCGGGCGTCGGGCTGGGCTCGGCAAAGCTGGTGACGGGCACCACGCAGCGGTTCTCAATGCCGAGATATTGCTGCCAATGGCCGTATTGCGGATTGCGGATATTGGTGGTGCCATAGTCGGCCTTGCCCTTCACCCGCTCCAGTGGCGTCGGCATGCCCCACAGCAGATTGGCCAATTCGCGTTCGCCGTCCGGCGTGTTGCGCACCACAGGGCCGGGCTGGTTGGGATAGATATCGATGGAGGGTTCGAGATTGCCGAGGATGTCGCGCAAGGCGCGGGTCCACTGGCGGATGGCCTCCTGGCTGGTCGTGATGTTGTAGAGATTGCACATTTCAGGCCGTTCCCGGATGCTCAGGCATCTTGTTGGAAACGGCCTGGAATTTCCAGCGCTGTGCGTCGGGTTGCTGACACGGCAGGCCGTGTCAGCAATGGTTTGTGAGACCTACCGCGCCGATTGTCTCATAGCTTGTGCGGCGACTGCCGCGAGAAAAGCCCTCGCCGCGGCATCGCAGGCCGCTCGAGACGGGCCTTTGGCGAAAAGAAGAAGCTCGGCGGCTCGAATGTTGAGCCCGTGCTTCCTTGCGAATGTGGCTAGATCGTAAGGCTTGTTGTCGTAAGGTTCGTCGTCGTAGTCGATCGTCAGATCGTAGTTTTCTTTCATTTTCTTCCTCCCTTTAGCGATCTCCCCCCTCCTGTCGCTAACGCAAAATTAACGTCGATGGCGGCGGGCGAGTCCACCAATCAGAGATTGTGTAAAAAACGTACGAGCTCCCATGCTCGCCCTCGCAACGGGCCTGCGAGCAATCGCCGCGGACCGGACCGGTCGAAAGTGCCGATTATGATGGCAATGTTGGAAAGGCTGCCACGGCCTGGTGCTACGGGGTGTCCGCGACGCCTAGCGTGCCTAAATAGCCGGCATTTTCATCTTCCAGGCCCCGGTCCGCAGCCGGCCTCGTTGGGTCCGGCTAAAGGATAAATCCGGCTAATAACACCGTAAGGAGTAGTGACAGCGGAACGGCCGCAAGACACCAGATCTCCAACGTGTTGTTTTGCAGCGGGTCCATCATCAGCCTCACTTTTTGGTTTGTCATTGTGACACTAACGGTTGATCGGAGGTAGCGGTTCCAAGCGACGCCGTTCATAGAGCGCTGCCTGTGCTGCATATTAGCAACAGCTTGACGACCGCTGCGTACCGCTTGGACAACTTCACTGGCGCCGGTGGATGCGTATTCCCTCGGCATCAGTCGTGCGGGGATCGATCGCCGCCCATGATCAGCGCCGAGCCGGTCATGCCCCGGAACCCAATGGCTGCATCTATCTCCGGCCGAAGTTTCGCTACCACCGAACCGATCCGATGTTCACTCCAGCCAGCGATGCGCGTTTACAGGGACCTAAGTCTGACCTGCCTGCGCAATGGTCTTGTGTAGGGCCGGCGTCGGGAACAACTGCGCACGTCTTCAGTTGATGGCGTCACCTCCTCGAGGAGACATCGGCGCAGAATCAGTCCCTTCATGCGCTGATTAGGGTCCGCCTGCCATTGCTGGATTTGGCAGGCGGACCCTTGGTTCTGTACGCTCCAGATGGAAAGCGGGTAAGCTCGGGATCACTCATCATCCCAGAAATCCCGTAGAGACGTATGGCGGAGGTCTTCCTCGCCCCTGAGATGCTTGACCTGAATTGACATCCGAGACGACCTCCCAGCGCGCACGCAGCGGGGTCGCCCTCAGCCTTCCAGCGCCTCGTGCTGGTAAAGCTCGTCCATGCTGAGCGTCGCAAGTGCGGCGAACGGCGCCTGCTTTTTCACGCGGCCGTGGCTCAGGATCACGACGTCGTCGCAGAACGAGATGGTGCTGCGATGATGGCTGATGACAATGGTGGTGCGGCGGCCGGCGCGCGACTTGAGCGTCTCGACGATTGCCGCTTCCGACAGGCCGTCCACCGCATTGGTGGCTTCGTCGAGGATGAGGATGTCGGGATCGCGCACCAGGGCCCTGGCCAGCGCGATCCGCTGCCGCTGTCCCGCCGAGAGATTGACGCCACGATAGCCGACGACCGTCCAATAACCCTGCGGCAGTTGCTCGATGAAGTCATGCGCTTCGGCCAGCCTTGCGGCGCGCTCGGCGTCGTTGGCCGAGGCGGTGTCCTGGCCATAGATTATGTTGTCGAAAATCGTGCCGTCGACCAGCTCCAGCTCCTGGCTGGCAAGCGCGATATGTTTTCGCCATTGGCCGGGGTCAATATGGTCCAGAGGCGATCCATCAACGAGAATCCTGCCGCTATCCGGTTCGACGAAGCGGCACACAAGATTGACGATCGTCGTCTTACCGGCGCCCGACCGGCCGATCAGCGCGGTCGAGCGGCCGCTGCGGAGGTCGAAGCTCGCCGCATGCAGCACCACCGCGCGCTGTTCCGAACCAGAATAGGTAAAGGTGACGTCCTCGAACTTGATGCCTTGGCTGAGCCCAGGGAACGCTGCGCTGCCTTGCGGCGGCGCGGGCTTGCCGGATGGGTCCAGCATCCACGTCACCTCTTCAAGCGATCCGCTCAGGCCTTGCAGCTGGCTCCAGGCCATTTGCAGCGACCGCATATAGGGCTGCAGCCTGTAGAGCAGGATGACGAAGGCGACGATCAGCGGGAAGGAAACATTGGCGAACCAGGCGACGATCACCACCGCCAGGAACAGCATGGCGTGCAGAACCTCGGTCAGCGGCGGCAAAGCTCCCTGACGCGTCAAAAGCACGAACGCCGCCCGGCGCACCGCATCCGATGCCTGGTCGAATGCCGCCTTCTCGCGTTGCTCCTGGCCAAAAATGCGGATCAGCCGCCCGGCATGCACCAGATGCAGCATCTGCGATGCGAGCTGGCTGTTGCGGGAGGCGACGCTGCGGCTCGGCGCCTTCAGATTGGCCGACAGCATGGCGTGCGCGACCTGGACGAGGGCCAGCCCCAGCGTGACCAGCAGCGTCATTTGCCACGACAGAAGCAGCAGGAAGGCCAATAGGATGATTGCGGCCGATGCATTGACGATTGCCCCCAACGTGATCTGGATGGCATCCGAGGCCCGCCAGGATTCGTTGGAGATGATGTTGAGCAGCCGTCCGGGGCTTTGCTGCAGGAAGAACGGGTAGCCCACCCGCAGCAGCCGCTCCGACAGCGCGCTGCGGATCGAATGGCTTGCCTTGCCATAGATAAAGGTGGTCAGCAGCGTGTTGGCAAAGGCGAACAGATTCTTCAGCACGATCGAGCCGAGAATGGCGACCGAAATGACGATCAGCCGGTCGCGCTCGCTCAAGCTCGATCCGACATGCTGGAAGACGGCGGAGAAGCCAGCCATGCCGGTCTGCCCCTGTTGCCCCATGATTATGTTCAGCAACGGGATAATCAGGCCGATGCCGAAGCCTTCAAGCGCGGCGCTGAGCAGCCCGAGCACCACCACGGCCGGAAGCAGGCGCAACTGCTTTCTCCCCAGCGCGCGGCGCAGCATCGGCAGGCTGGGCGGCATCAGTCGCATGATGGCCGATCACCTTGCCTCGGCATTTGCCTGTTGCTCCTGTCGCATTTGCGCCGGCTGCGGCGATTTCGCCAGCAAAAGCACCGCGAACTTGGCCGCGCCGAGCAAATTCATGCCGACGATCGGCCAGTGCGACAGCTTGAGTTCACGGTCGAACAGAGGGCCTTTCACCAGTTCGCGCAAGGCCGCCCTCATCGACCAGTAGCAATGGCGAAGCAGCCACGGCGCGTGGCGGATATGTTTCAGGCAAAGCCCGCCATTGCCCATGCTGTAGTCGCGGTGCAGCTTCTCGATGGCCTTGCGGTCGCGCCGGCCGTGATGGTGATAGATAGTCATGTCGGGCACGTATTCGACCGGGATCCCAAGTAGCACCGCCCGCACTAGATAGTCCGTATCCTCTGCGGAGCGCAGCGGGCCGCCGGCGCCGAACCGTTCGTCGAAACGGCCGATGCGGGTGGCAACATCGCGGTGCATCGTCATGTTGCAGCCAAGCACGAAGCCGCCGGGATGGACGTCTGGGGTAAGCCGCGCGCGCACCGGCGACCGCTTTATGGTGAACGGCAGGTCGCGGGGGTCGCCGATCTCGACCCGCCCACCGCGGATGACCCGTTCGCCGGCCGCATAGTGCCGCTGCAGATCGCGCAAATAATCCTTGTGGACAGCGCAATCATCGTCGACGAAGACCAGCACGCGGCCCCGCGCGCGCTCCAGCCCGGCGTTGCGCGCGGCCGCCAATCCGGGTCGCGGCTCGCGAATGGCCGTGAACGGAATGTCAGAAAGTTCGGCTATGCCGGCCAGCCGCTCTGCTGTGCAGTCGGTCGAGCCATTGTCGACAACCACCAGTTCGGCAGAGAAGGCGGCGTAGGCGCGGCACGCGGCCTGGATCGACTTTATGCAAGGCTCGAGCACGTTGACGCGGTCGCGTGTGCAGACAATGAAGCTGACCTCCGGTGCCGGCCCGTGCTGCGGCCGGGGCGACATGGCCGCCGGCACCGTCGAGCGGCCGCGCTGCTGGAGCTGATGGGATTTGACGAACATGCGCTGCTAGCTCAACTGGTTCGAAGGCAAAACCGCCGCGGCCGGCACGGACTGCAGATACCGCGACAAGGCATCCACCTGCCTGGTGACCGACATCGAGGCGAGACTGAAGCGCGGCGCGAAGGCACCGGTGCGAAACACGTACTGCTCGCGCCGCCGGATGAGTTTCCATTTCGCCGTCCGCGTCAGGAATTCGTGCATCAGCAGCGGCTGCCTTTCCCCCGATATCAGCTGGTAGAGGAAATAGAACAGGTTCAGCGTGCCGGCCTGGTAGCTCGGCCTCGTCTCGGCCGGCAGTGCGGAAATCCTTTCTTCCAGCGCAAGGATCCATTCGGCGGCACGGCGAACCGTGTCCATCGACAGGACCTCACCGATGTCGCGGAGGTCCTGCGTCTCTTGTGCGAGCCCTTCGCGCTCGAGGTTCTCGGCGACGATCTTCAAATGGGTCCTGCGCATTTCGCGCTTGTGCCTGTTGGTCACGCTGTCGTCATGGATACGATAGGCGATCAGGCTTTCGGGGATCATGGCCGCCGGGTAGCGGTCGGTCAGCCGCCTGAACAGGTCGAAATCCTCGGCATGCTTGTATCTGGTATCGTAATATAGAACATCTTCTTCTATGACCTTCCTGTTGTAGACGACCGTGGAATGCATGAAGATCGTGAAGAACATCGACAGTATTCGCAGGATATTGTCCTGGAATATCGGATCGGGCGAACCCCTGACGATGCGGTTGCCGAGCAAGGTATCGAAACCCGCGCCGCATAGAGCCAGGTCAGGCTGCTGGTTGAACAGCGCGACCTGCCGCGACAGGCGCTGGGGATAGGCGATGTCGTCGGCGTCCATCCTGGCGACCAGATCGCCGCGCGCCACGGCCAGGCCTTCGTTCAAAGTTGCGATCAGGCCACGGTTTTCGCGTGAGATGATCGAGATGCGATTGTCGGCCTGGCGGTATTTCTGCAGGATCTGCAGCGAGTTGTCGGTCGAGCCGTCATCGATGGCGATGACCTCCAGACGCTCGTAATCCTGGCGCAGGACGCTGCCCAGCGCAGCGGCGAGATAAGGTCCCGCATTGTAGATCGGCAGCAGAACGGAAACCAAGGGAGCAGCAGCCATGATCAGCTCCGATCGGTTCGGTGCAGCTTGCGCGGCAAGGGTGACGTGCCACCATCAAGCGGCCTGCCCGGATATGCTCCCGCCGCGAGCCATCCGGCATTGCCCACGTCCATGCCTGCCGGGATGGCGCCGCGGCCTTTTCCAGCAACATAGGGGAAGTGGCGCTTGAGGCTGTTGAGCGGCTTTTCGAAAAGCAGCCACGAAACCGAAGCCAGCATGAGCGTCGCAGTTCCCGCGACCAGGAACCGCCCCGGCCCTTGCTCCGAGACGTTGAGCGGGATCCAGGGCTGGGACTTAACGACCAACGCCAGCACTATCGGATGGTAGAGATAGACGCCGTAGCTGATGCAGCCAAGGCCAAGCAGCGGCGGCAGTTCGAGAAGTTTTCCGATATAGCCGCCAACCCCTGTCGAACAGCTTGCAACGATGACCACCAGCGGTACGAGAGGCAGTATCTGCAACAGCAGCCAGAGGCCCCATTCCTGCACCGGATTTGCCGGCGCCGGCGCAAACCACTGCAGAACGAAAAACGCCACCGCGAGCCCCGGCCAGCCATTTCGAAGCCATTGCGGCAAGCCGGCTGTTCTTGACCGGTAGGCGGCGAGCAGCGCGCCTGACGCCAGTGCATCCATCGACGCCGGCGGCAGCAGGTCGCGCGCCAAACCAGGCGTTCCAGCGATCGGCCAATAAAACCGATAGGCCAGCGACAGCACGATAACGCCGATGCAGATCGCTTCGAGGCGCTGGCGCGGCGCCAGCAGGACGATCAGCGGCCAGGCGATATAGAACTGCTCCTCGATGCTCAGGCTCCAGAAATGGCAGAGCAGCCAGGGCGTCCATTCATTCTGCGCCGCGTACCAGAAATTCGACAGATAGAACGCATGCCAGGCCAGCGATCCTCTGGACTGCTCCAGGTCCACCAGCCAGACGAAACCCAGCACGGCGAAATAAGGCGGGAATATCCGCAGCGCCCGCCTGATATAGAAGGATTTCAGCGCCGGTCCGGTTTCGAATTCGGCGGTCGAGCGGGCTTCGAGCAGCAGGCGGGTGATCAGAAAGCCGCTCAGCACGAAGAACAGACGCACGCCGATATGGCCCCAGAACGAGGACCCTCCAGCCGCGAAGAAATGGGAATACAGCACCATCGTCACGGCGATGGCCCTCAGCGCGTCCAATTGGGTGTCGCGCGCATTTCCCATTAGTGACGTACGCCGGCGGGACGGCGAAACTGCCAATCGGTCAATATAGCGGCTTCGTTCACGGCGCATTCCAATCGGAGGCGCCCCCCTTGCGCAGAATAGGACCACCATTGTGCAACGCAACACAAAAAGTTGACACATTTGAAACAGGAACGTGAGGCACGGCTAATAAAAGCCAAAAAACAGCAGGAACCAGCCCGAATTGTCCATTTTTGACGATTTTCTCGCACTGCCTTGGCCCGCCGATATCGGCGGCAGGGTGCTGCGATGCAGCATGTTCGCCGCCATCACGGGCGCGCAAGATCTGGGTCTGGACACAGATGCCCCCCACAGGACCGGCCGGCAACCGACGCTCGGCGACCTTTTTGCTGCGCTGGCGCGGCTGCTGTTAACGCGACAACAGTGGAGCAAGCGCGAGCTTCCCACTCCCGAGTTACGCCTCCTTGTTGGCATTCGCGAGCGCCACTGTGCGACGCTCCGGGAGCCCCATTCCGACGAGCGCACCGGCGAGCGAGAGCAGAGCGGAGACGTCGATTGCCGAGGTGAAGCCATCGCTGAACGCGTCGGTGGACGAGAAGCTTCCAGTGCCGGCGAACACCGCACCGGCGATCGCGATCCCGGATACGCCACCAAGGAAGCGGAATGTGTTGAACGTGCCGGCAGCCTTGCCGACCTCCGGCCGGGCGACCGCATTGAGAACCGCGTTCTGCGCGGCAGGCATGGCCATCGACACGCCGGCACCGGTAATGATCAGTGGGGCGACTAGCTGGATATAGGGCAGATCAGGTGCGGCGATCTGCGCCAGCCAGGCCATTCCAGCCGCTTGCAGGATCAGTCCGGCCACCACAAGCCAGCGCTCGCCGACGCGGTTGATCAGGCTGCCGGAGATCGGTGCGACCACGAAAAGCGTCGCGGTCCAGGGCAGCAATCCCATGCCGGCGCCGAACGGCCCACGGCTCTGGGCAAACTGCAGAAACTGCGGCAACAGGAATACGAGGCCGTACATGGCGGCGCAAAGCAGGAAGTTCGCCCCTACGCCCGAGGAGAACGCGTGCGCCCGAAAGAACCGCAAAGGCAGCATGGGCTCACGGGTACGCAGCTGCCAAAGGACGAACACGATGGCGAAAAGCAGCCCGGCCGTCAGCGCCGTCAGCACTTCAGAGCTGCTCCAGCCCACGATGTTGCCGCGCATGAGGCCCCAGACCACTCCGAATGCCGCCGCAGTTACCAGCACGACGCCGAGGACATCGATAACCGTGCCCGGCCCGTGACTCTCCGGAATCCGACGCAGCACCAGCGGGATGAGAACGATGCCGACCGGGACATTGAGCCAGAAGATCCAGTGCCAGGAGAGGCCTTCGGAAATCGCACCGCCCGCCATCGGGCCGATGATCAGGGCCAGGCCGGTGATGCTGCTGAAGATACCCAGCGCCTTGCCTCGTTCCTCCGGAGGAAAAGCGACGCTCAGCAGCGCCATTGCCAGCGGCATGACCATTGCGGCACCTGCGCCCTGGACCGCACGGGCCGCAATCAGCAATCCGGCATTGCCAGCGAGCGCGCAGGCAACCGACGCTGCGACGAACAGCGCCAACCCGGCAACGAGCGTACGGCGGCGGCCGAACCGGTCACCGAGCGCAGCCCCGGTCATGAGCAGGACGGCAAAACTCAAATTATAGGCGTTCATCGTCCATTGCAGCGTCTCCAGCGAGGCATCGAGCTCGACCCGCATCGTGCTCAATGCCGTCGCCACAACCATCGCATCGAGAACGACCATCAAGGAGCCTATCGACGTGAGGGCGAGAACCCAGACCTTCGTTGATCCCGCACTTTGCTTGCTCATGACTATGGCGCCTCCGGCTTGAACAAAGGGCCCGCCAGGTTACGGGCCCGTGATCCAGAGACGCGTAGGAACCATCAAAGGATTCCAGCAAGAGAAAGTTTTTTCGACCGAATCCTTTTGCCATCGTCGAGCGTCTATAAGACGCTGCGCCCGATGACGGGCGCCTGCCTGGGAGATACGCATGAAATTGATCCTTGTGCGATGACCGGATCCGCAACCGGCACCCCAGAAGGACGGGAGCCATTTGATCGGCTGCTCGGCGAATTGCGGCCGAAACTGCACCGCTATTGTGCCCGCATGACCGGTTCGGTGATCGATGCCGAGGATGTCGTCCAGGAAGCTACGGTCAAGGCCCTTGAGGCGTTCCCCGGGACCGGGCCGATAGCCAATGTCGAGGGCTGGCTGTTTCGCATCGCGCACAATGCAGCGCTCGACCACCTGCGCCGTCGCGCCAGGGTGGATGCCGCGCATGCCGTCGAGGATATCGACACGATACCTGACCCCGGCATATCGGCCGAGGGTCGGCACACTGCAGCCGCAAGCCTGCAGACCTTCATGCGCCTGCCCGCGGCGCAGCGCAGCAGCGTCATCCTCATGGATGTGCTCGGCTATACGATCGAAGAGATCGGCAACATTATCGACAGCAGCGTTCCGGCGGTGAAAGCCGCACTGCATCGCGGCCGTTTGCGCCTGCGCGAAGTCTCCGGCGAGCCTGACGATCGGCCTGTGCCGGTGTTGGCCGAGCCCGAGCGGGCGCGTCTGGCAGCCTACGTGGAGCGGTTCAACGCCCGCGACTTCGATGCGATCCGCGACATGCTGGCCGAGGACGTCCGGCTTGACCTCGTCAACCGGCTCCGGGCGAGTGGCCGCACGAAAGTGGGCCGGTACTTCCATAATTACGCGGGTATCCACGATTGGCGGCTGCTTCCAGGCCTGGTGGATCGGCACCCAGCCATTCTTGTGATTGATCCGGACGACTCGGCCGGAGGGCTAAAATACTTTATCCTGCTGGAATGGGCCGGCGACAGATTGGCGAGAATTCGCGATTTCCGCTATGCGCGCTACACGCTTGACGGCGCCGAGGTGGTGCCTCTGCGGGCGTAGCAATTCGCGTTTCATAATGCCGAACAAACACTGCCAGCTATTTTTGGATCGCGGCCGCTTGCCATCCAAGCGGCCGCCCTTTTCCGCCGATCCTGCTTTAAGCCGGTTGCAACTCCCTGCGCGGCAGCGGCGGGAAGGCGATCGCAATCGCCATCGCGCCAAGCCCGACAAGGGCCGAGCCGATGAACAGCCAAGAATAGCTGGCATAGGCATCGAACACCATGCCGCCGGCGAGCGGGCCGAAAGCCATGCCGAGGCTGGACAGCATGGTTACGGCACCGAACACCGTACCGAGGATGCGCTGGCCGAAATATTCGCGCGCCAGCACCGCATAGAGCGGCATGACGCCGCCATAGGTGGCGCCGAAGATGACGGCGAGCGTGTAGAATTGACCAAGCTCGCTGACCGCAAGATAGGCTGCGATGACCACGGCCTGTATGGCCAGCCCGGTGATCAGCACCGGCTTGACGCCCAGCCGATCGGCAAGCACGCCGTAAAGCAGCCGGCCACCCAGCCCTGCCAGGCCCTCGATACTGTAGATGCTGACCGCCGCCATCGGCGCTATGCCGCACAGCATCGCATAGCTCACCATGTGGAAGATCGGCCCGGAATGCGCCGCGCAGCAGGCAAAGAAGGTCAGTCCCAACACGATGAATTGCGGCGAGCGCAGCGCCTGCGGAACCGTCATGCCGGCACCCTCGGCCGCAACGCTTGGGGCAGCGCCGTCGGCAGCTGGCTTGGGCGGCTGGCGCACCAGAAGCGCGGCCGGCAGTAGCAGCACCCACGCGGTTATGCCGATGTCGAACATCGCGGTGCGCCAGTCGTAGGCCGAAATCAGCCAGCGGGCGAAGGGCGAGATGGTCATCGGCGCCACGCCCATGCCGGCCGAGACCAGCGAGACGGCGAGGCTGCGGTTCGTGTCGAACCAGGCGGAGGTGAGCGCGATCATCGGCGCGAAGAAGGCGCTTGCCGCGAGGCCGACGAGCACGCCATAGGCCAACTGGAAAACGAGCAGCGAACCGGTGCGGCTGGCCAGGACCAGCGCCAGGCCAAGCAGCACGGCGCCGGTCATGACGACGATGCGGGCGCCAAAGCGGTCGTAAATGGCGCCCCAGGCGAAGCCGCCGAGGCCCATTACCAGGAAGTTCAGCGTCATCGCACTCGATATGCCGGCGCGCGACCATTGTGTGTCGAGCGCCATCGGTTCGAGAAAGATCGCCAGCGAGAACATCGCCCCGAGGGCGACACAGGTCATCAGCGCGCCAGCCGCGACGATAACCCAACGATAGGGAAGGCTCATTTCACTTTTCTCCCATGCCGGAAGCGTTGGTACAGCACGACTTTTTCGAGCTTCGCCGAGCCGCTTGCGTCCGAAGGACGTCGGACATGTCTTGAATCCGACAATCCGGTTGCATTTTTTATCCAGTCAGCGCGATGGCGCCATTCCACGGCTTTCTGGATTGACCGCGCACCATTCGAAGCTAGATTTCCAACCGGCGATCAGGAGCTGTCAAGCATGGCAAATCAGGAACTTCATCGCGGCCGTCTCATCGACCACCTCCAGCTGGTGGTCAGGGATATTGCGGCCAGCCGTCGTTTCTACGAGGCGGTTCTCAACGTGCTCGGCATACCGATCGGTGGCGCCGGCAATGATTATTTCTGGGCCGACGAGCTGTTCATTTCCAGCCCCGACAGCCCGGCGGCCCTGGGAAAGCTGACCGGCCGCCATCACCTGGCCTTCCAGGCAAATGACCGCGCCATGGTCGACGCATTCTACAGGGCCGGCCTCGACGGCGGCGGCACCGACAATGGCGCGCCCGGCGAACGATCCTACCATCCCGGCTATTACGCCGCCTTCCTGCTCGACCCCGACGGCAACAACATCGAGGCCGTCCACCACGGCGCGGCCAACTGCAGCGCCGATTCAGTGAAGATCACGTTCTAGCTTCGGGTAAGGGTGGTTCGCTTGCGCAAACGGCCGGCACGGTTGGTCTCTGCCAAAAGCTGGGTGTTTGCGTCATAGACCATGCGTCTGCCCTATCGCGTCAGCGCAGCCATTTGGCCTGCAAGGAAATCGACGAACAGCCGCGCCCGGACCGGCAGCTGTCGCCCGTACGCATGGACTATGTGCACCGGCATGGTCGGCATCGCCACCTCGGGCAGGATGCGGACCAGGCGACCCGTGTCGAGATCGTCCTGCACGGCAAACCGCATCAGATGCGCGATGCCGGCGCCGGCAAGTGCGGCATTGCGGATGGCGCCGCCGTCATCGGTATCGAGCCGCCCATCCGGCACGATCATCGTACCGTCGGCAAACGTGACCGGATAAGGCCGGCCAGCCATCTGGTGGCGGACGAATTCATGGTCCCGTAAATCCTCGACCGATGCCGGACGGCCGCGCCGCTCGACATAGGCCGGTGAGGCCACCAGCATGATCGGCAGATTGGCGATCTTGCGCGCGACGAGCCCGGTGTCTGAGAGCGGCCCCATGCGCACCGCAACGTCATAGCCTTCGCGGATCAGATCGGCGTGACGGTCGGTGACGCTGAGCTCCAGTTTGACTGCGCCGTGCTGCGCAAGGAACGCTTGCGCCCATGGCGCGATCAGGCCACGCCCAAGCTCGACCGGCGCTGTAACGCGCAGCAGGCCGCGCGCCGTATCGGCCATCTGGACGATGTCTTCGGCATCGTCCAGCGCCCTGAGCAGCGGCGCCACGCGCTCGTAGTAGGCGAGGCCTTCGCTGGTGAGCCCGAGCCGGCGCGTCGAGCGCTGGATCAGCCTGACGCCGAGCCGACGCTCGAGCCGCGCCACGCTTTTCGACACTGCCGACGGGCTGGAGCCGACCAGCCGGCTGGCGGCATGGAACGAGCCGGCATCGACTGTGCGGACGAAGGCGACGAGACCGGCGGTCTTTTCGAGGATGGTGGTCATTCCGGAATTCCAGGCACGAAAGAACGGATTGTGGGCACCATAATACGCGTTTCGATCATGATTAAATACCGCTCATCGTCAACAAAGGAGAGATTTGATGAGCAAGCTGAACGGCAAGGTCGCCATCGTCACCGGCGCCTCCAAGGGTATCGGTGCCGCCATCGCCAAGAGTCTTGCCACGGCCGGCGCCGCAGTGGTCGTCAACTACGCCTCGTCACGGGAAGGCGCCGACCGCGTCGTCGCCGAGATAGAGGACCGTGGCGGCCGTGCCGTCGCCGTCCAGGGCGACGTGTCGCAAGCGGCTGATGTGCGCCGCCTGTTCGAGGAGGCGAAATTGGAGTTTGGCGGGCTCGACATACTGGTCAACAATGCCGGAGTCTTCGCATTCGAGCCGCTGGAAGCGGTTACCGAGGCCGAGTTTCACCGCGAGTTCGACACCAATGTGTTGGGCATCATTCTGACCACGCAAGCAGCAGTGAAGCATTTTGGCGCGGGCGGCGGCAGCATCATCAACATAAGCTCGGTCGCCAGCCGCAATCCGCAACCGAACTCGCTCGTCTACGCCGCGACCAAAGGTGCGGTGGACACGATCACGCTGTCGATGTCGCGGGAGCTCGGCGAACGCAACATCCGCGTCAACGCCATCGCGCCCGGCGGCATCGATACCGAGGGCCTCGCGCGCATCGGCATCGTCGGCAGCGAATTCGAGAAGCAGATTATAGCCATGACGCCGCTCGGTCGCTTCGGCCTGCCCGACGACGTCGCCCGCGTCGCGGTGTTCCTCGCGTCCGACGAAGCGTCCTGGCTGACCGGCGAGCGCATCACCGCCTCCGGTGGCTGGCGATAGGCATAGAGGGCGCGGACCGCCGTTTCACGGACCATGCCCCACGCAGCGCGACGTCGATAAAACACTGCAATCGATGACGGGTGCGATCCAAGCCCTATGTAGCAGCGAGGGAGGAGCGCCGTGCGCCATCGATGACGGCGAGAAGCCAGGGAGATAACGGATGACGGACGACGAAAGGGCAATCCGAAAGCTGGTCGAGACGTGGATGGATGCGAGCAAGCGTGGAGACATCGCGACCGTCCTCAGCTTGATGACGGACGACGCGATCTTCATGGTTCCCGGCCGGGAACCCTTCGACAAGGAGATCTTCGCGGCAGCCGCGCGGGAGACGGCCGGCGTTCATATCGACGGCACGAGCGATATCGTGGAACTACAGCTTCTCGGCAATTGGGCCTTCATCCGCAGCCGCATCAATATGACCGCGACCCCGCCGAATGGCGAGCCGGTCCATCGATCGGGATATGCGCTGACGCTCCTGCGCAAGGAGGCGGATGGTGAGTGGCGGCTCGCGCGCGACGCAAACCTGCTGACCGTGCAAGGCTAGAGCCGGTCTCCGGCATCTCTGCACCTGGGCGAAGATGCGATGCAGGTCGCTCTGATCCTCCTCCACTGATCACACCGGCAAGAGGGCGTTCGGCTTGACATCGGCGATGGAGGCGAAAGTGTGCGTTTCGCGCACGCCGGGCAGCGGCAGGATGACCCGCTGCAGGAAATCCTGGAACACCGCCATATCGGCGATCCGCGCCTTGACCAGATAATCGAAACCGCCAACCACCATATGGCACTCCAGAACCTCCGGAGCTTTCGCCACGGCTTCGGCGAAGCGGTCAAAGACATGCGGCGCCGTGTGGTCAAGCCGGACCTCGATGAACACCAGTGTTCCCCGGCCGACCTTGCGCGGATCAAGCACGGCCCTGACCGCGGTGATGAACCCGTCGCGGAACAGGCGCTTAACCCGCTGGCTGGTTCCGGTCGGAGACAGCCCGACACGCCCGGCAAGATCAAGCGTCGTCCGGCGTCCGTCTTCCTGGAGCAACCGGAGCAGGCTGCGGTCTATCTGGTCGAGGTCGCTCATTTCACAATCCACGCTATCTGAGGGATTTGCGTGTTGATTTCACGCAGAGATGCCGAAATCGACGTATTTCATAACATAAAACCTCGCAATAGCCTGCGCTTCCCTCACCGCTGAAAGCAAACGTGGTGAGCCGATTTCGAACACAGGAGTGCAGGATGACCAAGGAAGCGTTCAGCCCAGCCGGCAGGAGTGCGGCGGAAATCAGCAAGGGAGCGACCGAGATCCTGGTGCTGAGCGAAGCCGACGTGATGGAATGCATCGACCTCAGTCAGCTTCTCGATGTTCTGGAAGACGGCTTCAAGGCGCTGTCACAAGGCAAGGTCGTCAATCCACCCCGACCACAACTCGACATCCCCGGGGCCGGCTACAGCCTCGCCATGCCGGCCTGGATGGAGGGCATGAACCTGACCGTCAAGATCGTCAACGTCTTCGAAGGCAACCTGGCCAAGAACCTGCCCAGCCACCTCGCCACCATCAGCCTGTTCGATCCGCTGTCCGGCCTGCCGGTCTGTATCATGGACGGCACCTTCATAACCGCGGTGCGGACCTCCGGCTCCGCCGTGCTGTCGGTGCGCGCGCTTGCGCGCCGGGATGCCAGGATAGCGACCGTGGTGGGCGCCGGCGTGCAGGCCAACCAGCACCTGCATCTGTTGCCGCTGGTGCGCGACTTTGCCGAAATCCGTGTCGCTTCAAAGAGTTTCGACGATGCGGCAGCGCTTGCCCGGCTGCATCCGTCGGTGGTGGCGGTCGCCGACCTCGAGGCAGCAGTGCGCAGTTCCGACGTGGTGTGCCTGGCGACCCACTCCTACCAGCCGGTGATCGACGCAGGCTGGGTCCAGCCAGGCACGCATGTCTCGTCGGTCGGGGTGGCGCCGCCCGGCGGTGAAATGCCGATCGAGCTCATCGGCAGATCCAGTCTTTTTGTCGAAACCAGGGATGCATTCAAACCGACCCCGGTCGGATCTTGCGAGCTTGCCGGCTTCGACCCGGATTTCGGCATCGAGCTTGGCGCCATGCTGCTCGACCGCGCGCCGGGCCGCGTTTCGGATCAAGAGATCACCACCTACAAGGCGATGGGCATTGCGATGGAAGACATGGTCGCTGCCGACCTCGTCTATCGTTGCGCCCGGCGTCTGCGCAAGGGAAAGCTCATCGTGCTGTAGGCGCGCGCCGCGCGCCAGGCGGGATCGACGGTGCTGACAATGGCGCTTTCGCACAAGCGGCCGGGCTAAAGGCCGGCCCCTCAGGCCGGCTCGCGCTTCAGCGCCTGCGCCATGCAGTGAATGCCGCCGCCGGTCTTCGAGATCTCGCTCATGTCGATGGCCGCCACCTCGAAGCCGCGCGCCTTGAGCTGACCGATCAGCGTCTGGCTCGAGGTCGGCGCGATGACCCGGTCCTTGCCCAGCGACATGAAGTTGCAGCCGAGCGCCATCGTGTCCGGGAACGGCACGTCGATGATCTCGTGGCCCTTGCCCTTCAGCCAGTCGACGATGCCCGGCTCCGTGCAGGCGAGGCAGACAGCGGTCAGTTTTTCAGCGATCGGCACCACCATCAGGTCGATATGGACATAATATTCGTCGATGAAGGCGATCCGGGTCTCCCAGCCCTCCTTGTCGAACCAGGCCTGCACCTGGCGCGCGCCCTCCTCCTGCGTGCGGGCGCCGCCGCAGCCGATCAGCACCATGCCGTCCTCGATGACGTTGAAGTCGCCGCCTTCGAAGGTGCCGGCGGTGACCATGTCGTAGATCGGAATGCCGAGCCTCTCATAGGTGCGGATCGCCGCGTAGTTCTCGCCGCGCCGCCACCATTGCGACATGGCGGTGATGATGGCGCCGTACGGCGTCATGACGCTGGAATCGCGCGAATAGACCTGCATCGGCAGCTCCGGCGTTGGCTCGTGCCAGTGGGTGTTGACGCCGAAATGCTCATAGGCGGCGACCAGGTCCTTGTGCTGCCCCTGCGCGATCTGGACGTTGCACGGCGCCTCCCGCAGATGTTTGCGCGACAGCGAACTGGTCGAGAGATGACGCAGGAAATTCGGCGAGCC
Organism: Mesorhizobium sp. M0106; assembly: GCF_040322715.1. Taxonomy (NCBI): domain Bacteria; kingdom Pseudomonadati; phylum Pseudomonadota; class Alphaproteobacteria; order Hyphomicrobiales; family Phyllobacteriaceae; genus Mesorhizobium; species Mesorhizobium sp. M0106. Next base: position 69,638 of record NZ_JAMYUA010000021.1, read on the forward strand.
GAGCAGCACGTCGGTCAGCACGTCGGTCTCGTTGGCGAAGCCCCAGGCGGTCAGCGGCTTGGTTCCGCCGGCCGGGTTGCGGCGCTGCAGCGAAAACGGCTCGGTGACGATGCGGTCATGGACGGTCATGGGGTTTCTCCTCGTGAAGGGCGGCTTGGTTGATGTTGATCATGCGGCTTGGTTGCTTGGTATCCACCAATCCCGTCCGCGCGGGGTGGTGATGTATTCCGGCCAGCGAAATCCGATTGGCGGATCGTAGTCGCAGAGCGGCGCGATCCAGTTCGAGCCACCGATGCCGCCGCCGGTGCGGGTGACGAATTCATCCATCGCAGCGTCGCGCGCAGCCTCGTCTTCCAACAGGCGAAGTGCTGCCAGCGCGGCCGTCTTTGCGGCGCAGATGACCATCGGGTCGATGGTGGCAGAAATGCCGCCCAGCGCATTCATCGCCCAGGACGGAAACGCGTGGCCGTTCTCGGATCGCAGCGCCGGCCGGGCGACGTAGAATCGTGCCGTCGGTGTATGCCACGACATGTCGGTGTAATCGTCGGAGGTGGAATTGAGCTGCGATGGCGGCAAGTCACGGCGCAGGATCGCCTCGGCATCCTGCGGTGCAATCAGCCGCTCCAGTTCGTCGATGAATGGTTCCTCGGTCGCCTCGCCCCCGGCATTGACCTGGACTTCGCGGGCGATCGCCTTGGCCGTCTCGTCCCAGCACGGGGGCCAGACCGCCGCCAGCGCGTCGAAGGCAATGCCGGCCATGACGTGATTGGCCAGCCCCGGCCGCGACTTCGACACCCAGTGCCGCTCATGGCGGCAGCCGCTCATCCTGGCTGCGGCTTCCGCATTGCGGTCGAGCACGGCGGTGACCTGCTCGGCCATGGCAAGCGTCGGCACGCGGATCATGTACTGGATCTCGGCCAGCCCGGCCGGCAGATTGTCGGCGGTCGCCTGGCCCGCCGTCAGGATCGCCTCGCTGATCGACCAGCCGCCCTGGTGCGGCAGCATGGAATCGCGTAGCGCCTTGGAGGCCATGTACATCATCATCAGCGCGTCGTTGGCGCCGGGCGCCCTGACCGCCGAATGCGCCTGCGGGATGGGCGCTGCGTCGCCTGCCGCCCTCGCCCAATGTTCCGGCTCGTCGCAGATGAAACGGTAGATCATCGCATAGGCCGCACCGCAATGCGTGTCCCAGCGCGCCGTGTTGCACAGCGGCAGCATATAAAAAGGATGGAAGGAGACCATGCCCGCCAGCCCATCGTAATAGCCCTTCGCGGCATGGATCGGCTTCGATCCCCTCACCTTCTCCGCCGGCTCGCCGGTGAAGCGCAGCGTGCCTGATATGCCGTGACGCTGCATCGCCGCCTTGGTCGCCAGCAGCCCGCCGAGGCTGGCAATACCGAGGCCGGAATGCGGATCGGTGTGGCCGCCGGCCTGTTCGCCCAGCCCCGGGCGCGGTCGCTTCACCGTCGCCGCATCCTGGCAATTGCCAGGCACCGCGTCGTACTCGGCATACATGCCGATGGTCGGGCCGGTCCCGTTGGTCCAGTGGGCGCAGAAGGCGGTCGGCATGCCGCCCGATCCTTCCTCGACCGAAAATCCTTCGTGTTTCAGATGCTCGACATACCAGGCGGCCGACTGGTATTCGCGCCAGGCGGTCTCGCCGAAATCGAAGATCGTCCGCGTCCACGCCGATAGCGACGGCTGGATGTCGTCCAGACAGGCAAGTGCGGTCGCTTGCGCGGAGGTCACCGGTTGCTCCATGGCGGAAAGAAAGCAGTGAAGCGCCCCGCCAAAAAGTGATATGTTTTCCCGGCTCATGCAAATTCGGTTCACCTCTTGAGAATTCCCTCGACGCAGGCGCTGCGCGCCCTCGACAGTTTTGCCCGCCACGGCAGCGTCTGGCGCGCCGCTGACGAACTGCATCTGACCCGCAGTGCCGTCAGTCATCAGTTGCGCCTGCTCGAACGCGATCTCGGCTTCGATCTGCTCGAACGTATCGGCAAGGGCGTGGCGCTGACGCCACGAGGCCAACGCTATGCCAGCGACGTGCGCAAGGCGCTGACGGTGCTGGGCGACGCGGTGACACGCCATGCCGGCACCGGCATCGGCGGCTCGTTCAGCGTCAGTTGTACGCCGGGTTTCGCCTCGCTGTTCCTGTGCACCCATATCGGCGAGTTCCGGCAGATGTACCCCGATGTCGCGCTGCGCATCCTGACGCCGCGCCGTCTCGACGACGTGAGCAATGCCGAGGCCGATGCCTTCATCGCCTTCGGCGTCGGCAATTGGCCGAACCGCGCGGTCGAGCTGTTGTGCGGGATCTCCTTTACGCCGCTGTGCAGCCCGACGCTGCTCAACAAGATCGGCGGCTTCTCCAAGCCGGCCGACGTGCTGCGCGCCAATCTCCTGCATCTCGGCGATACCGAGGACTGGGCGCGCTGGCTGGCGCTGTCCAAGGTCGAGAACCCCGACCCGGAAGGCGGCATCTTCTTTTCCGACATGAACCTGGTTTTTTCGGCGGCGATCGCCGGCCAGGGCATCGCCATGGGCGACGAGCTGACCAGCGGCCGGGCACTGAGCGAAGGCCGGCTGGTCCGCCCCTTCGACATAGCGATCAACTCCCCGCGCTCGTATTTTCTGGTTTCCGAGCACGCCAAGGCGGCGCATCCGGTGCTGGAGGCGTTTGGGCGGTGGCTGAGGTCGAAGCTGTCGGAGAACCAGCGTTAATCTCCCCCCTTGAGGGGGAGATTGGCGCATAGATGAATCAAATTTGCCGATCAGGCGAAAACTATTCGGTTGCGGTGAGCCGCCGCCCTGCCTACGATTTCGGCTACGCTAAGGAAAGGGCAGGATGCAGCAACCCGGCCGGGCCGCAGAGATCAAGGCAATCGGGATCGGCAAGAGCTTCGGCTCGTTCCGTGCGCTGGACGATCTGACGCTCGATATCGGCCGTGGCGAGTTCCTCACCCTGCTCGGCCCCTCCGGTTCCGGCAAGACCACCTTCCTGATGATCCTTGCCGGCTTCATTCAGCCGACCGACGGTCGCCTTTACAGCGACGGCGTCGACATCACCGAGCGGCCGGCCGAGCAGCGTGCCGCCGGCATGGTGTTCCAGGGCTATGCGCTGTTCCCGCATATGAGCGTCGAGGCCAACATCGCTTTTCCGCTCAAGGTGCGAAAGAAACCGGCGGCCGAGATCAAACGCCGCGTCGGCGAAATGATCGAGCGCGTCGGGCTCAAGGGTCACGAAAAGAAACTGCCGTCGCAATTGTCAGGTGGCCAGCAGCAGCGGGTCGCACTGGCGCGGGCGCTGGTGTTCGAGCCGGGCGTACTTTTGCTCGATGAGCCGTTTTCGGCACTCGACAAGAGCCTGCGCGGCCAGATGCAGGCCGAGATGAAGCGGTTGCACCAGGAGACCGGCACCACCTTCGTCTTCGTCACCCATGACCAGAGCGAGGCGCTGGCGTTGTCATCTCGCGTCGCCATCTTCAACCATGGCAAATTGCTGCAGGTCGGCGCGCCGGACGAGGTCTACGACCGGCCGGACAACCGCTTCGTCGCCGAGTTCCTGGGCGAGATCAACATGCTGCCGCTGAAGGGCGTGCGCCCGGCCGACAATGGCTCGACGGGCCTCTGCGAAGACCGCGCGATCAGCATGCGCTGCAGGGCCGAGAAGGTCCATGGCGATGCCATCCTGGCGATCCGGCCGGAATACATGTCGATCGCCCGCGAAGCCGCGGCAGGCGAGAACGGCATTGCCGCGACTGCCGTCGCCTCGACCTATCTCGGCGCTGCAACGCGGCTCGATCTGACGACGCGCCAAGGCGCCAAGGTGACGGTCTCGGTGCCGAACGAGGTCGCCGCCTCTGCCCTCAGCAAGGGCAATTCCGTCTGGCTGACCTGGCCCGCGGAGAAAGGCTTCCTCCTTCCGGATGGAGAGCAATGACGATCGGCGTGGCGAATTCGCCAAGCTGACATTCAGGAAATACCAACGACAAAAAGGGGAACTGACATGACAAACCAAACCAAGAAAAATTCCATCGAGGCGCTATCCGCCAGGGCAGTGCGCGGCGAGATCTCGCGCCGGCAGTTCACGCAGCTGGCCGCAGTGGTGCTGGCCGGCACGCCGATGCTACTGCGCTCGACCGGCGCCTTTGCCGCGGCGAAGGAACTGGTGCTGGTCAACTGGGGCGGCGACGCCATCACCGCCTATGACGCCGCTTACGGCCAGGCCTTCACCAAGGAGACCGGCATCACCGTCAAGATGGACGGCTCCGGCCCGACCGAAGGCGCGATCGCGGCGCAGTTCAAGAGCGGCGCGCCGACCTGGGATCTGGTCGACGTTGATCCGTTCTCGGCCATCACTCTCGGCGCCCAAGGCATACTCGAGCCGATCGACTATGCGGTCGTCGACAAGAAGAAGATGCGGCCGGGATTCGGCTGGGAGTACGCTGCCTCGACCTATTTCTTCTCCTACGTCATCGCCTACGATGCCGAGAAATACGGCAGCCAGGCACCGACCGGCATGGCCGACTTCTTCGACGTGGCAAAATTCCCCGGCAAGCGTTCGCTCTACAAATGGGGCGTGTCGAGCTGGGAAGCGGCACTGCTCGCCGACGGCGTCGCGCCGGCCTCGCTCTACCCGCTCGACCTCAAGCGCGCGCATGACAAGATCGCAGCCTTCAAGGAAAACGTCGTCGCCTATTGGGGTGGCGGCGCCGAAAGCCAGAGCGTGCTGCTCAATGGCGAGGCCTCGATGGCGATCGTCTGGTCGACCCGGGCTTCGCTCATCGAGCAGGACAGCGGCGGCAAGATCAAGTTCATCTGGGACCAGGGCCTGATCTCGCCCGGCGCGCTCGCCGTGCTCAAGGGCAATCCCGGCGGCAAGGACGCGGCGATGAAGTTCATCGCCAGCACCCAGGACCCGGAGAAGGAACTCATCATGTTCGACAAGCTCGGCCAGGGTCCGGCCAACCCGGCCACCGATGCGCTGATCCCCGCCGACAAGAAGCGCATCAACCCGGTCGATCCCGAGAACATGAAAAAGCAGATTCCGCTCGACATGGATTGGTACGCCAAGAACTACGGGGCAGCACTCGACGAATACACGAAGATCATCTCCGCCTGACAAGCCGGGATAACCGGATGAGAGCATACCTCTCCGACAGGATGGGCGCGGCGCTGTTGATGGCGCCGCTGCTCCTCTTTCTTGTGCTGGCCTACGCCTGGCCATTCCTTGGCGTGGTCAAATGGAGTTTTACGCTGCCCACGCCGGGGCTGGGGCAGTACAATGCGCTGCTCACGGATCAGTTGGTGCAGTCGGTCTTCATCCGCACGCTGCGCATCGCCGCGATCGTGACGATCGTTTCGGTTGTCGCCGCCTACGTCATCACCGTTGTCTGGGTACGCGGCACGCCGGTGCAGCGCGTCGTGGCCGAGTTCTGCATCCTGGTGCCGTTCTGGATCTCGGTGCTGACGCGCGCCTTCGGCTGGGTGGCGCTTTTGTCCAATCGCGGCCTGATCAACACCTGGCTGCAGGCGGTCGGCTTCATCTCAGAGCCGCTGGCGCTGGTGCGCAACGAGTTCGGCGTTATCGTCGGGATGACGCATTTCCTCATTCCCTTCGCCGTGTTTCCGCTGGCCTCATCGATGCGCAGCCTCGACGACCGTGTGCTGCTGGCGGCGCGCGGCCTCGGCTCCAGCCGTATGCGCACCTTTTGGTCGGTATTCGTGCCGATGACCAGCTCCGGCATCATCGGCTCGGCGCTGATCGTCTTCGTCTTTTCGCTCGGCTTCTTCGTCACGCCGGCGATCCTCGGCGGCGGCCGCAGCGTGATGATCGCCGAGCTGATCTATCTCCGCATCTTCCAGAGCCCGGACTGGGGCCTGGGTGCGGCGATCAGCGTGGTGCTGGTGCTGTTCGTCGGCGCGCTGATGGCGCTGCTTTTCCGCTATATCAGACCCAAGCAATTGGTGTAGCGCGATGCCGACCTACCGCCCCGGTCCCGTCTCGCTGGTCCTCGCCGCCCTCGTCGCGCTGTTCCTGCTGCTGCCGCTGCTCGCCGTCATCCCGGTGTCGCTGACGCCGAGCCGCATGCTGGCGATGCCGTCGGGCGAATTGTCGCTGCGCCATTACCGGGCGCTGATCGAGGATCCGCGCTGGATCAGTTCGATCCTGCTCTCGATCAGGATCGGCATCGTCAGCAGCGCCTTTTCCACCGTGCTGGCGCTCTGCTTCAGCCTCGGCATCTGGATAATTCCAGCCGCGCTTCACGGCAGCATTGGTCGGTTTCGTGCTGCTGCCGATGGTGGTGCCGCCGGTGGTCTCGGCAATCACGCTCTACTTCCTGCTGACCTCGATCTCTGGCGTCAGCTCATTCTTCGGCTATGACACCTGGCTGGGTGTCGCCATGGCGCATGCGGTGATGACGGTGCCCTTCGCCACGGTGCTGATCCTGGTGTCGCTCAGCCAGCTCGACCGCCGCATCGACCTCGCCGCCCGCGGCCTCGGCGCCACCGTGTGGGAGCGCGCCACCCGCATCATCATGCCCAATATCAAGTTCGGCATCGTCACCGCGGCGTTGTTGTCCTTCGTGCTGTCCTGGGAAGAGATCGGCGTCACCCTGTTTATCACCTCGGTCAACGCCATCACGCTGCCGCGGCTAATGTGGATGGGCCTGCGCGACAACATCGACCCGGCGATCGCAGCGCTCTCGGTGATCCTGATCGTCATCACCGTGCTGGTGCTTGTGGCGCGAAGCGTCGTGGTCAGGCTGCGCGCAGCGCTGTAGACGCCGCCTCACGCCGAGGTGACTGGCGCGAATGAAACCTTGGGCTACGATTTTCGTTATAGATGGTTCAACAGGTCGAAGGCCCCGCCATGAACCAGGGATGGTTTGCCAAGCCGGTTGCGGTTGCGGTCGGCATCGTGGGAGATATCCGCAACATTTCCAACGCACGGCAGGCTGTCGCATTGCTGGAAGCCCACTGGCGTGACACCGGCAGCGCCAAACACGGGGTGGCACTGCGCACATGCCGCCGCGCCATGAGCGACGATCGCTGGACCGAAGCCGCCAGGAACGCGTTCATCGAGGCCGCGCGGGAAGCGCATGTCCTGGTCGAGCGAGCCGTCGAACCGCAGGACCGGTCCAGGCAGGCGGGACCGTGATCGATTTGTGAGAGCCTCGGTGGTTCGGCCGATCTATTGCATCTCAGGCAGCATGCAGCCTTGGAATGGCGCTGACGTCAACCTCGCGTTCGGCGTGCCACGCATCATAGGCGGCCTGCATCCTGAGCCAGATCGCGGCGCCGTCGCCGAACATCTTTCCAAGACGGGCAGCGACAGCCGGCGACACCGGCTTCTTTTCGCGGATGATGTCATAAAGCTGCTGGCGCGAGATTCCGAGCAGATTGGCGATCTCCACCTTGGTCTTTCCGGTTGCCGGGATAATGTCGTCAAGCAGCGCTCCAGGGTGGGATGGGCAGCGCTCCATCGGACGCATCGGCTCATAAGAGGTCATGGGCTGGTTGTCCTTTCGCTTGGGGCGCCACGTACCCATAATGATATTGTTCGAAATCTACCCGGGTTGCCAGACCTCCCAAAAACCTGGCGGAGTTGTGGCACAGCGCCACCCACTAACCCATGGCATGGCGGATTCTCTTGGACAGGCGGCTCAAAAATGCCGGCCTCGACGACGCATCAAGCTTCCACGACAGCACCGCGGTCGCCATTTTCCGCGGCAACACTCCGACCGACAGGAACCAGGCGGCAAGGATTGCACGCCGCCGCAGGGATGCGGTCATTTCGAGGCTGGCGACGGCGCCGGCCGCCCCGAGCGCCAGCCGGGAATCGTCGGCGACGGGATGTCGGTCTCTGTCCGCGCAAAGCGATGCCAGCCGCTCTTCCAGGTGGACCGGATCGTGGCGGACGGCATTCGACGGCACGATGGTCAGGCCGATCCCGGAAGCCTGGTCCGACAGCGCCTGCATGCGGCGGAAATCGTGAGTTACCCGCCAGCGTGCCCGCTCGGCGAGCTTTTCACCGAAGACTGAATGGTTGGCGCCATGGATCCGGTAGGCGCCGAGGCATTCGTCGATCGATTGGACATGCCCGTACATCGGCGCCAGCGTTGCCAGATAGCCGTCGGCGCCCTGGCGGAACTCCGGCTCCGGTATCGGCATGATCGATTCGAGCGTTGCGCGGTCAAAGGCGAGCCCGCTGGTCACGGTCGTCTGATAGCGGCCCTTGTGCAGGAGTTTCGGCATGACGTCGCCGCTGTCGAAAGCCAGTTCGGGCGGCGGAAAGACATCCTTGATGCGTTGCCCCTCGTCGACGCCAGTCTGGACTGGACCTGGGCGGTTGCCTCGTCCCAGGTTTCGACAATGGTAGAGACGGCGGTTGGATAAAGATAATCGTCGGCGTCGAGGAACAGGACGATCTTGCCCGAGCTCGCCGCGAAGCCGGTGTTGAATGCCGCCGCGTGTCCGCCATTTTGCGCTCGCGGGCATGCGAGTATCTCATCGCGATAGGATTCCATGATTGTCGTGGAATTGTCCTGCGATGCATCGTCGACGACGATGACTTCGACATCGGCGTAGTCTTGCTCGAGGGCGCTGTCGATGCTGCGTTTGAGGAACCGCGCATAGTTGTAGTTCGGGATGATGATGGATACCGGAATGACAGGCTGCATCGCGTTTGACCTCGCATCTTGCTTTGGTTCGGCAAAGGCCCTCATGGGCCTGCCCCTCTTCAAGTGGCCCTCTTCAGGCGCGACGAGTTCCCCTCAGAAAAGCTTGCGCTTTCCACCAGGAGACGGGTCACGTTTCGCTTGCGACTTCGCAGTGAGGCCGCCATTGCCTTCGAGGGCTGCCGCCATAGTCAGAACGCGGTCGGCAGCAAAAGCTCCGACGTTCGGCCAAGGTGATGTCGCAACCGAGCCCGACGGAAATGTCTCGCCTCGCAATCAGGTCGGGAGCGAAGCGGACGGGTGCCCTGAAGGCATGGCGGATACTGGCCTGCAAATGCGGCTGGAACAAGCCCCGCGTCGAAAATAGGGCCACTTCAGGTTGCGTTTCAGGCGGCATGCCGCGACCGCCGGCCCTTTTGCCCCGGAGCCGGTGAACCGCCTCCGGGGCTTATGACCATGCAGCCTAAACAGTCAGGCGGCCTGCAAACCCGGCAGCGACAGGTCGACTTCCTCCGGCAAGTCGCCGGCCATGGCGGCGGCAAACTTCGTCTGGTCGAGTTCTCCCTCCCAGCGTGCCACCACGACCGTCGCTACCGCATTGCCGATGAAGTTGGTCAGCGCCCGGCACTCCGACATGAAGCGGTCGACGCCGAGGATCAGCGCCATGCCGGCGACCGGCACCGTGGGGACGACCGAAAGCGTCGCCGCCAGGGTGATGAAGCCAGCGCCGGTGATGCCGGCGGCACCCTTGGAGCTCAGCATGGCGACGGCGAGCAGCAGGATCTGGTCGCCGTAGGTGAGTGGCGTGTCGGTCGCCTGCGCGATGAACAGCGCCGCCAGCGTCATGTAGATGTTGGTGCCGTCGAGGTTGAAGGAATAGCCGGTCGGGATAACCAGACCGACCACCGAGCGGTTGCAGCCGGCGCGCTCCATCTTGGCCATGAGGCCTGGCAATGCCGCTTCCGAGGACGAGGTGCCGAGCACCAGCAGCAGCTCTTCCTTGATGTAGCGGATCAGCGCCAGGATCGAGAAGCCGTTGTAGCGGGCAACCGCGCCGAGCACCACTAGCACGAACAGCAGCGCGGTCAAGTAGAACGTGCCGATCAGCATGGCGAGATTGGCGATCGAGCCGATGCCGTATTTGCCGATCGTGAAGGCCATGGCGCCAAACGCGCCGATCGGTGCGGCCTTCATCAGGATGGCGACGAGGCGGAAGATCGGCGTGGTCAGCGCCTGCAGGAAATCGACGACCGGACGGCCGCGATCGCCGACCAACGCCAGGGCGACGCCGAACAGCACCGAGAAGAACAGCACCTGCAGGATGTCGCCCTGCGCGAAGGCGCCGGTGATGGTGTCAGGGATGATGTTCATCAGGAACCCGACGATGGTTGTGTCGTGCGCCTTCTCGGCATACGCCGCCACCTTGGCGGTATCGAGCGTCGCTGGATTGATGTGCATGTCGGCGCCGGGCTGGACGACATTGGAGACGACCAGGCCGACGACCAGCGCCAGCGTCGAGAACACCAGGAAATAGATCATCGCCTTGCCGGCGACGCGGCCGACCTTCTGCAGGTCGGAAACACCGGCGATGCCGGTCGCCACCGTCAGGAAGATCACCGGCGCGATCACCATCTTCACCAGCTTGATGAAAGCATCGCCGAACGGCTTCATCGCCTCGCCGGTTTCGGGATAGAAATGGCCGAGCAGCACGCCGGCGGCGATCGCCGCCAGCACCTGCACATAAAGATGCCGGTATAAGGGAAGTTTGCCGCGCGGCTCGGCGGCAGCGATTGCTGTCTGCATGACGTCCTCCATGGCGCCCCGATCGAAAGCTCGACTCCCCGGGGCAGTTGTTTTGAGACCAGCAGCCTCGCGACTGCTGAATTCGTGTTTGCAACAGCCGTGCCAGATACGCAGAAGAGTGCTTCAGCATTGATTTTATTGAGCATTCGCAAACGTCCGCACTGCCGGACGCATGGCCAAGTGCGACTCTCCGCATAGGTCGAATTGCGTTTTGTGCGAGTTCATGCACAAATGGGCGATGCTGCAACGCCCCGCCGGTGCCTTGTCTTCGACGCCCGAGCAACTCGCCAGGCGGGCGCGCCGAGCCTGGCTGCTGTTTGCGGCCGTCGCCCTGCTGATCGTCACCGCAGCGCTCTACGGCGCCGGCCTCTACGGCCGCACCGCCGAGGTCGAGACCCTGGCGGCGCAGGGGCGTACCGACGCCAACCTGAAGATCGCGCTGCTGCGCGCCGTGCTCGAAAGCCCGCGTGCCCTGCCCCTGCTTTTGTCCGCAGACCAGCAAGTGCGTGACGCGCTGACGCAGAAAAATGCCGCGGCAATCGATGTGCTGAACCGCAAGCTCGAGGGGCTGGTCTCCGGCACCAAGGCGTCGGTGCTCTATGTCATCGGCACCGATGGACTGGCGATCGCCTCCAGCAACTGGCGCGAGCCGATCAGCTTCGTCGGCAACGACTACCGTTTCCGCGATTATTTCTCCGGCGCGATGCAGGCCGGAACCGCCGAGTATTTTGCGCTCGGCAATGTCAGCAAGCGTCCCGGCCTCTACATTTCGCGCCGCGTCGGCGACACAGACGCACCGCTCGGCGTCGTCGTCGTCAAGATGGAGTTCGACCAGCTCGAAGCCGACTGGCGCGAGGCGAATCGCCCGGCTTATGTCAGCGACGAGAATGGCGTCGTGCTGATCACCAGCGTGCCGTCCTGGCGTTTCATGACAACCGCACCGCTGGCCGCACCCAAGCAAGCCGCGATCCGCGACAGCCAACAGTTCGGCGACGCGCCGCTTGTGCCGTTGCCGATCATGCACGCGCAGGCGCTCAGCCCGGATGTGTCGATCGTCCACGCAGTAACGCCCGGCGGCAGCGACGCGGAGTATCTCAGCCTTTCAACACCGATCCCTTCGACCCCCTGGCGGCTCGACTATCTGATCCCGGCTGAAGCGCCGATCGCCGCCGCCGTCCGCGAAATGCGGCTTCTTGCGCTCGGCGTCGTCGTCCCGCTGCTCGGCCTTGCCGCGTATCTGTTGTGGCGCCGGCAGTCGGCGCAGATGCGGATTGCCGCCGAACAGGCAGCCCGCACCGAACTCGAACGCCGCGTCGTCGAACGGACCGAGGATTTGAGCCGCGCCCGCGACCGGCTGCAGGCCGAGATAACAGGCCACCGCAGCACGGAAGCCAAGCTCCAAATCGTGCAGCAGGATCTGGTCCAGGCCAACCGCCTCGCCATCCTCGGCCAGGTCGCTGCCGGCGTCGCCCATGAGATCAACCAGCCGGTCGCCACCATCCGCGCCTATGCCGACAATGCCCGCACCTTCCTCGACCGCAAGCAGACCGGGCCGGCCGAGGAAAACCTCGGCGCTATCGCAGCCCTTACCGAACGCATCGGCTCAATCACCGAGGAGTTGAAGGCATTTGCCCGCAAGGGCCGCACCGCCGCCGAGCCTGTCGAATTACGTGGTGTTATCGAAGGCGCCGTCATGCTCTTGAGAAGCCGCTTTGCCGGCCGGCTCGACGCGTTGGTCATCGACCTGCCGCCGCCGAGCCTCAAGGTCATGGGCAATCGGGTGCGGCTCGAACAGGTGCTGATCAACCTCTTCCAGAACGCGCTCGAAGCACTCGACGGCCGCGACGACGCTCATGTGCAGGTGTCGGTCGAGGAGACCGCGGACGGCGTGACGGTCGGCGTGTCCGATAACGGACCGGGCATTCCACCCGCGATCCTCAAATCGCTGTTCACGCCGTTCAACACCTCCAAGGAAAAAGGCCTTGGCCTTGGCCTCGTCATCTCGAAGGACATCGTCGCCGATTATGGCGGCCGCATCGAGGTTTCGAGCGACGACAGCGGCACCCGCTTCACCATTCATCTCCAGACAGCAGCGTAAGCCATCATGACGAACGACAATGCCGCGCCGGTGATCCTGATCGACGACGACCGCGATCTCCTCAAGGCCACCGTGCAGACGCTGGAGCTTGCCGGCTTCTCGGTCTCGGCCTTTGCGGCGGCGGCCGAGGCGCTGGCCGGGCTCGACGCCGGTTTTGCCGGCGTCGTGGTGTCGGATATCCGCATGCCTCAGATCGACGGCTTGCAGCTTTTCAACCGCATCCTGCGGCTGGATACCGACATTCCCGTCATCCTCGTCACCGGACATGGCGACATCGCCATGGCCGTCAAGGCGATCAAGGACGGCGCCTACGACTTCATCACCAAGCCCTTCGCCGCCGACCGGTTGGTACAGAGCGTGCGCCGCGCAGCGGAAAAGCGCCGCCTGGTGATGGAGAACCGGGCCTTGCGCGAGGCGGCCGGAGAGGCGCAGGACGGCCTGCCGCTGATCGGCCAGACGCCGGCGATGGACAGGCTGCGCCGCACACTACGCCAGATCGCCGACACCGACGTCGATGTGCTGGTGACCGGCGAGACCGGCTCCGGCAAGGAGGTGGTGGCAAGCCTTCTGCATCGCTGGAGCCGCCGCGCCAAGGGCAATTTCGTCGCGCTGAATTGCGGCACGCTGCCGGAGACCGTCATCGAAAGCGAATTGTTCGGCCATGAGGCCGGCGCCTTCACCGGCGCGCAGAAGAAACGGATCGGCCGCATCGAGCACGCCAGCGGCGGCACGCTGTTCCTCGACGAGATCGAAAGCATGCCGGTCTCGACACAGGTGCAGATGCTGCGCGTGCTGGAGATGCGCGAGGTCACCCCGCTCGGCACCAACGAGGTGCGGCCGGTCGACCTGCGCGTCGTCGCCGCCGCCAAGGTCGACCTCGGCGATCCGCGCCAGCGCGGCACGTTTCGCGAGGATCTCTATTACCGGCTCAACGTGGTGACGATCTCGATCCCGCCGCTGCGCGAGCGCCGCGACGATGTCGCCCTGCTGTTCTTCTATTTCGCCGAGCGCGCCGCCGCCCGTTTCCACCGCCAGGTGCCGGCAGTGCCGGCTTCGGTGCATCGCCATCTGAGCGACCATGACTGGCCGGGCAATGTGCGCGAACTGGCGCATTTCGCCGAGCGGTTCGTGCTTGGGTTGGAGGAAGGCGCCGAAGCACAACCCCCTGCCCCGACCCAATCGAACACCGCCATGAAGCTGCCGGAGCGGCTGGAGCGCTACGAGGCCGACATCATCCGCGAGACGCTTGGCCGCAACGACGGAGACGTCAGGCGCACGATCGAAGCGCTGGGGATTCCGCGCAAGACCTTCTACGACAAGCTCCAGCGCCACGGCATCGTGCGCAGCGATTTTTCCAGGTAACCGCCGCCGGGCCTCGACCGGGCGGCTCGGTTACTTGGCGTCGTGGAAGATGATACCGACAGTGTGGCGCATGCCGGAGCGAAGCCGGCTGACGCCGTGCCTGAGATTGACGCGGTAATTGCCCTTGCTGCCCTGGACCGGACGATTGTGGACCGCGAAGGCGACTGCATCGCCCTGGCGCAGCGGCACCACCTCGGCGCGGCTTTGCATGCGCGGACGCTGCTCGGTCAGCACGAACTCGCCGCCGGTGAAATCCTTGCCTGGTTCGGACAACAGGATCGCGACCTGCAACGGGAACGCCAGATCGCCGTAGAGATCCTGGTGCAGGCAGTTGAAGTCGCCGTTAACGTATTGCAGCAGGAGCGGCGTCGGCCGCGTCTGGCCCTGCTCGTGGCATTGCCTGAGGAACGCGGCGTGTTCGTCGGGATAGCGCTGCGCGATACCCATGCGCTGGTTCCAGTCGTTGGCGACCGCGGCCAGGCGCGGATAGAGCGCGGTGCGCAAGCCGCCGATCAAGTCGGGCAAGGGATAGCGGAAATAGCGGTACTCGCCCTTGCCGAAGCCATGCCGCGCCATATGGACATGGCTGCGGAAATGGCTCTCGTCCGAATAAAGTCCGGCAATCTGCCGGCACTCCTGCGGCGTCAGCAGCTTTTCCATCACCGCGCAGCCATAGCCGCTCAGCTCATCGGCCAGCGTCCGCCAATCATATCCGGCAACGCGCACCTCCGCCGATTTCACCGCCGCTTTCGCGCCTATCGAATCGATGGTCATGGCTTCGCCTCCTGTGGCTTCTCTGTCATTGAGATGGGTGAAACGGCGCGCGCGGACCACCCGTTTCTTGCCGGGTGAGCTCGTTAGCGATTGTCTCGGGGATTTCGTTGAACACAATGCAGCTGGGCTTGCCGCGATGGGGGGCGAATTGATCCGACGGGTTCGACAAAGGGACGGGGCAGTCCGGCAATTCCTCGTTTGCCTCGTCGCGATGCTGGTCTCGGCGCTCCCGGCCTTGTCCGCCAGCAGCGACTGCGTCAGCGACGACGAGGTCGAGGCCAGCACGCGGATCGCCGCCTGCACGCGCATGATCGAGGATCCCACGGAGCCTGTGGCCAACCGCGCGACTGCCTACTACAAGCGCGGCGAGGCACGGGCATCACAAGGCGACTACGACCGTGCGATTGCCGATTTGGGCCAGGCGATCGACCTCGATTCGAAATTCGCCGGTGCTTACTATGCCAGAGGCGCCACAATGGTCGAGGAGGGCGAAAATGATCGCGCCATCGCCGATTTTGGCCAGGTGATCAGCCTCGACCCGACAAACCCCGAGGCGTACAACAGCCGAGGTGTCGCCTGGGAGCACAAGGGCGACTACGACCGCGCCATTACAGACTATGGTCAGGCCATCAGCCTCGACCCGAAGCATTCCGATGCCCACAGCAACCGGGGCAACGCCTGGGCAGACAAGGGCGACTACGATCGTGCCATCGCCGACTACGACCAGGCAATCAGCCTCGATCCTAAAAATGCGGGAGCCTACAACAACCGTGGCGTTGCCTGGAAACAGAAGGGCGAATACGACCGAGCCATCGCCGACTACGAACAGGCGATCAGTCTGGATGCGAAAGACGCCAAAGCCTACAGCAATCGTGGTGCTGTCTGGGTACTAAAAGGCGACTATGACCGAGCCATTGCCGACTACGCTAAGGCGATCGGCCTCGATCCTCGCGATGTCGATGCCTATCAAAGTCGAGGCATCGCCTGGGCACGCAAGGGCGACTACGACCGCGCCATCGCCGATTACGACCAAGCGATCAGCCTCGACTCGAAAGACGCCAGCACCTACTACAACAGAGGCGTGGCTTGGTCGCACAAGGGCGACTACGACCGCGCCATCGCGGATTATGACCAAGCAATCGGCCTCAATCCTCAGGACGCTAGTGCTTACAACAATCGAGGCGTTGCCTGGAAACACAAGGGCGATTACGACCGCGCTATCGCGGATTATGACCAAGCGATCGGCCTCGATTCCCGGGACGCCACCGCTTACAACAACCGTGGCATTGCCTGGAAGAAGAAGGGTGACGACGACCACGCTATCGCCGACTACACGCAGGCAATCAGCCTCGACCCAAAAAACGTTAATGCCTGGTACAACCGGGGCCTCGTCTGGTCTGACAAGGGCGACTATGATGGCGCCATCGCCGACTTCAGCCAGGCAATCACGCTCGATCCTAAAGACCCAACTGCCTACGACAACAGAGGCAATGCCTGGGCACGCAAGGGCGACAATGACCGTGCCATCGCCGACTACGGCCAGGCGATCATGCTCGATCCAGTACATGCCAAAGCCTTCAGGTACCGAGGCCGGATCTGGCAAAAGAAGGGCGAGGACGACCGCGCCATCGCCGACTACGACAAGGCGATCAGCCTCGATCCGAAAGGTGCCCCTGGTTACGACGGCCGCGGCTTCGTCTGGTCGGCAAAGGGCGACTACGCCCGCGCGACCGCCGACTACGATCAGGCAATCAGCCTCGATCCGAAATATGCCTATGCCTATCTTGGCCGCGGCATTCTCTCCTTCTATTCGAGCGCGCTGGCCAAGGCGCAAGCCGATTTCGGACAGGCGGCCACGCTCAAGCCCGACAATGCCTATTTTGCGATCTGGCTGGAGATGACCGAGCGGCGCAGCGGTGCGGTGGGCCACTTGCAGGAAGCGACTGAAAAGCTCGATATGACCAAATGGCCGGCGCCAGCGGTTCGCATGCTGCTTGGAGAACTGACGCCGGCCGAGGTATCGGCGGCAGCCGACGACCCGGACCCGGCCAAGAAACGCGGCAATCTGTGCGAGGCGAACCTGTTCATAGCCGAGTTCGATCGGCTGCAACGACATGACGACGAAGCCTTGCGGCTCTACCGGGTCGCTGCCAGCGATTGCCCCGCGGAATATTACGAATACGTTGCGGCCAAGGCCGCTCTGCACGAGCTGGGCGTGGTTCCGTGAAGATAACTTCCGAGACATTTGATGATGCGAGGAGCGAATTGACCGGACCGGTTCGAGTGTGGCTCAAGCCTTCATGGTGGGCACTGGCCGCTGCAATCGTCCTGACGGTTTCGGCCCTGCCGGCGTTCGCGGCCAGCAGCGACTGCGTCAGCGATGACGAGGTCGAGGCAAGCACGCGGATCGCCGCCTGCACGCGCATGATCGAGGATGCGACAGAGCAAGGCATACGGTCAGCTATTGTCCAAAGAGTTTTTTGTCGAATACCGTGCCGCCAACGCTGCATTACGCGAGTTGGGTGTTTCGCCGTAACTCTGCCCGACGGATGTTCGTTTGCTAAGAAGACTAAGCCGAACAACACGATAGAGGTGCATTCTGCCAGACTGATTCAGGCTGTGCCGGCGTCCATATGTGAGGAGCCTTCGCCAGCGCGATTCCGGTTTTCACTGGCCCGCGCTAGACTGGCAGCAACCGGACTGCCCCCGGTATGATCGTCCAGACCTGCATCAATGGCGCGCGAAGCGCCGATTTCCACCCGCAACTGCCGCTGACGGCGGAGGCCATGGCGCGTGACGGCGCGGCCTGCATCGCTGCCGGCGCCGCCGAACTGCATGTTCATGCCCGCGGGCTGGACGGTCGGGAAAGCCTGGCTCCGGCGGCGATGGATCGGACGGTGCTGGCGCTCCGCCGCGCCTGCCCGGGGACGCTGATTGGCGTGTCGACGGGTGCCTGGATCGAGAACGACGACCAGCGGACGCTGGTTGCGATCGCCGGCTGGAGCGAGCTGCCCGACTATGCCTCGGTCAATCTGAGCGAAGACGCCGCGCCCGCAGTCATGGACCGTCTGCGCCAGCGCGGCATTGGCATCGAAGCCGGGCTCGCCTCCGTTGCCGACGCCGAACGCCTGGTGAGCCTCGACCATGGCAACCGCGTGCTGCGCATCCTGATCGAAATCTCCGAGCAGGAGCGGGACGCTGCGCTTGAGATCAGCGACGATATCGCCGCCGTGCTCGACGGCGCCGGTATGCGCCGGGCGATCCTGCTGCACGGCGCCGACGCCACGGTCTGGCCTTTCGTGCACCGGGCGGCGGCGCGTGGCTGGTCGACGCGTGTCGGACTGGAAGACGGCAAGGATCTTCCTGATGGAACGGTGGCATCCGGTAACGCCGCGCTGACAGCGGCAGCCGTCGCGATCTTCGAGGCCAGTCGTTAGCGCGGGGAAAGCGTTGATCAGCACATCAACAACCCCGTATGTTAGTGCTCTCCTGCACCGGGGGCCATTTTTATGAACATCATTCCACCGAATGATCACGCCGCGCCGCGCCGGATTCAACAGTATACATCGGTACAGATCCTGCGGGGGCTAGCAGCCCCCTCATGGTTGTTATCTATCATCTTCCGGCCGCGCTGGGCATGCTCGACCTGCGTATTCCCGTTCTGAACAGTGGCGTCGACTTGTTTTTCGTCATCAGCGGTTTTGTCATGGTTCTCTCGACAGAGAACAGACGTCGTGACCACCGTGCTTTTTTGATGCAGCGGTTCACGCGCGTCGTTCCGTTCTATTGGGTCATGAGCTTCCTCATGGTCGCCGCACTTTGGTTGTTTGCCGGTCGTGCAGTGTCTCTTGAGCAGACCACCAATAGCCTGCTTTTCATACCCTATCTCGATACGGTCACAGGCTATGTCCAACCGGTGCTTGGCGTGGGTTGGACGCTCAATCTGGAAATCCTGTTTTACATTCTGTTCGCGGCGACGATGGGTTTTGGCAGGTTGACGCAAATGGCCGCGGTCGGCGTTGTCTTTGCAATCGCCGTTGCTGCACGCATCATCTTCAAACCCGCCGCCGACACTGTGCTGTTTTTCTACACCACGCCAATCCTGTTTGAGTTCCTTGCCGGCATGGCTCTCGGCCACCTGGTCGGCAGGCTGACGCGTTTGCCTGCCGTCCTGGGTGTCTCGGCACTCGTGTTCGCCATCATGTCCATGCTGGTGATGGTACTTGGCTTCAACTTGCCGCGAACCCTTGCTCAGGGAATCCCGGCGTTGATCCTTGTCGCGGCTTGCATCAGCCTGGAAAGCTACTTCCGGCTTTTTGCTCCTCGCGTGCTGTCAAGGTTGGGCGACGCTTCCTACTCTCTCTATCTGACCCATCCTATCGTGCTGCTTGCGACCGCTCCTGTCGTTGCAAGCACCAATCTGTCACCATGGCTTGCAGGCGCGGTTATTGTCACCGCCTGCATTGCCGTCTGCCTGGCCAGCTACAGTTTTATTGAAAAGCCGCTTTTGGCCATATTGCGGATGAGCCGTTCCGCCCATCAGGTGAAGGCACAATGAGTTGCGGCTGCGCCCCCACCAACTTGGTCGGCGTGCTATCGAGGTGCGTTGCACCTCTTGCGCCACTTGCTTCTTCACCCTCGAACACAGCGCGTCTCGAACGGCGCTGTCTCACCAACCTCAAATCGGCGGCGCTAAACCTTCAAAGGTATGGGAAAACAAAAGACCCGCCTCGGGGAGGCGGGTCGTTGGAGCCAATTAGCACCATACCCAAATTAGTAGCATAGCTGCCGGCACAAAGCAAGAACAAAATGTGGCGACATCGACGAAACTGCCGATAGGCACAGCGGCACGGCGGATGACATGGCTCTTGCCATTGTTAAAAATCTCTCGTAAGGTATTTTCATATAAGAAAGAAAATACGATCGTTTCTTTCCATTTGTGAAAGCCCTGGCATTTGCGGGAACATCTCGATCAGACCGACCGGCGACTGGTCAAGCTGCTGTCGCAGGATGCGCAGCTTGGCGTCAACCGCCTCGCCGAGAAGATGGCGATCTCGGTGCCGACGGTGCGCATGCGGCTGCGCAACCTGCTCGACCGCAACCTGCTCAAGATCGTCGGGCTGCTCAACCTGACCGAACGCCCCGAGCTGATCTCGGCGATCGTCGGCATCAATGCGCAGGGACGTGGCCGCGCCCGGGAACTGGCGCAGCGCATCTCCGAACTGCCTTTCGTGAACTCGGCCGCCGTCGTCACCGGACGCTTCGACATCATCGTCGACGTGACCGTGGCCGGTGATGTCGCCGATCTCTACCGCGTCACCAGCGAGCTGATCCCCGGCGCCGGCGAGCCGGGCGAGGTCGTGCGCAGCGAAACCTTCGTCGTCATGGCGTCCTGCAACAAATGGGTCAGCCTGCCGGAAGGCTGCTGGTCGGACGAGACGCGAAAGGAAATGGCATGAAGATCGCGGTTCTCGGCGGCCTCGGCCTGCAAGGCCGGGCGGCGATCGCCGATCTCGTTGCCAGCGACGGCGTCGAGCAAGTGGTCTGCGTCGACACGGCAACCGACGGCGCTGCGCGGCTTGGCGGCCTGACCGACCTTGCCCGGGTGCGTTTCGTCGTGCCGGAGGGCGCGATCGGCCCAGCATTGGCCGATGTGATGAAGGACGTCGACGCCGTCATCGACCTGTTGCCGCAGCCGCTGATGCGCGAAGCGGTGGAGGCGGCGATCGCGACGCGCACGCCGCTGGTCACCACCAATTACGGCAAGGCTATCGGCGACCTCGCGCCCGAGGCCGAAAAGGCCGGCGTTTCGATCGTGACCGAATGCGGGCTCGACCCCGGCATCGACCTTGTGCTCTACGCGCGCGCCGCCCGCCAGTTCGACACCATCACCGCGATCGATTCCTACTGCGGCGGCATTCCCGAGCCGAAGGCGGTGGTCGAGCCGCTGCGCTACAAGGTGAGCTGGAATTTCGACATGGTTCTGGTCAGCCAGAACCGCGACAGCGTGCTGGTCGAGAACGGCAAACGGGTCGATGTGCCGGCCTCCCGCCAGCACGACAATCGTTTCATCCACGAGATCGAGGTGGCGGGGCTAGGCAGGCTGGAAGCCTTCCCCAATGGCGACGCGCCGCATTATGCCGGCATGCTCGCCGCCGCCAAGGAGCTGCAGCGCTCCGGCCGCTATTCGCTGCGCTGGCCCGGCTGGTCGGCGTTCTGGGCGCCGCTGAAGCAGCTCGGCTTCCTGTCCGAGGACAAGGTGCCCGGCACCGGCATCAGCCCACGCGAATTCCTCGGCCGGCTGCTTGGCCCGCAACTGCAATATGGCGCGGACGAAAAGGACCTTTGCGTCATGCGCAACGTCTTTGTCGGCAGCGAAGGCGGCCGACGCAAGACGGTGACCTCGGAGCTGGTCATCGAACGCGACCTCGCCTCCGGCCTGTTCGGCATGAGCCTTGGCGTCGGCTATCCCGCCAGCATCGTGGCGCAGATGCTGGCACGGCGTGAGATCGCCACGCCCGGCCTGCTCAACCCGCTGCTGCATGTGCCCGATGGCCGCTTCCTCGATGAGCTGGCCAGGCGCGGCATCAAGGTTGCCGAAATGGTGAGCTGGGACTGAAGGATTTTCGAACGGTGGTTGCCGCCGGCAACGGCGCTGCCGCTCAAAAAGCACCTCGATGGGGTGAAGCAAACAAGTGGAACAACAAACGACAACAAGGAGGAATGCCCAAATGAAGATTGCCAAGCTTTTCATCGCCGGACTTGCGCTCGCCGGCCTCACCGCTGCCGCCAGTGCCGGAACCCTCGACGAGATTACCAAGCGCGGTGAGTTGCGCGTTGCGGTGCAGACGCAAGGCCCGCCCTTCTCGCTGGTGGGTGCTGCCGGCGAACGCACCGGCAGTTCGGTCGAACTCGCCGAACTGATGGCCAAGGAAATGGGCGTCAAGATCACCTTCCTCGACTTCGACTGGGACGGCCTGATCCCGGCGCTGCTGTCGGGCAAGGCCGATCTTCTGGTCGCCGACATGACGCCGACACTGGCGCGTGGCATGAAGGTCGCCTTCACCAAGCCTTACATGTACACGGGCAGCACAGTCTTCACCAAGGCTGGGACCGCCTTCAAGTCCACCGAGGACTGCAAGGCCAAGGGCACCAAGATCGCGGTGCTGCTCGGCGCCACCGGCGAGAAGGAAGCCAAGGCCGCCTTCCCCGATGCCGATATCAAGAGCTACAAGGGCGGCGGCCCGCTGCTGCTCGACGCCGTCAACAACGGCCAGGCCGATTGCGGCGTCAACGACGTCTCGGCGGTCAAGGGCCAGTCGACCGCTTACCCGGCCGGCAGCTTCACCATCATGCCGGATATGCTGTCGAAGGAGCCACTGGCCTTCGCCACGCGCTATGACGAGCAGGACCTGCTGGTCTGGATGAACCTGTTCCTCGACCAGGTCAGCCTCGACGGCCGCCTGCAGAGGAACCTCGATTACTGGGTCAATTCCGACGCCTGGAAGAAGGATCACTGAGTAGAGTGAATAGTGAGTAGGGAGTAGTAAAGCGCTACTCGCTACTCGCTACTCGCCATTCACCGCCCCACCATGCTCGAAAACTTCAGCTTCCGCACCATTGTCGAATATCTGCCCCTGTTCGGGCAGGGCCTCGTCACGACCGTGTGGCTGTCAGTCCTCTCCTTTGCCGGCGCGCTCGCCGTCGGCATCGTGCTCGCCGCCATGAACCTGCAGCGCGGCCGGCTGTTCCGCGTCCCGGCCAAGGCCTATATCGACGCGGTGCGCGCCACGCCGCTGCTGGCGCAGCTTTATTTCCTCTATTTCGGCCTGCCGCGGCTCGGCTTCGTCCTGCCCGAGTTCGTCGTCGGCATTCTCGCTTTGTCGCTGAACAGCGGCGCCTATGTCGCCGAGATCATCCGCGCCGGCATCCTGTCGATCCCGCGCGGCCAGGTCGAGGCCGGCGTCGCCTCGGGCATGACCTATGTCCAGCGCATGCGCCTCGTCATCCTGCCGCAGGCGTTCAAGGTGACGATCCCGCCGCTGCTCGGACAGGCGATCGTGCTGGTCAAGGATTCCGCCCTGCTGTCGCTGATCTCGGTCGCCGAATTGACGCGCGCCGGACAATTGCTCGCCTCCGACCGCTTCATGCCGGCCGAAGGTTTCATCACCATCGCCGCCTTCTACCTCCTGCTCTATTACGGGCTGAAGGGGTTGGCGGCGCTCTCCGGGCGCTGGCTCGGCCTCGCGGGGGCACGGACATGATCTGGCAGCAGCTGCAAAGCGTCGCCGGCAGCTATCCTCTCGCGCTGCGCGGCCTCGGCATGACCGTGGTGCTGTCGTTGATCAGCCTGGTGCTGGGCACCTTGCTCGGCTTCGGCCTCGGCATCCTGCGCACCGGCGGCAACCGGTTGATCAGCGGCGCGATCGGCGCCTGGGTCGACCTGATCCGCGGCACGCCGTTCCTGGTGCAGATCTTCCTGATCTTCTTCATCCTGCCGGAACTCGGCATCGAGCTCGACGCCTTCACCGCCGGCATCATCGCGCTGACCAACCTGGCCGCCTGCTTCATCTGCGAGATCGTCGTCGCCGGCATCCGCTCGGTGCCATCAGGCCAGGTCGAGGCAGCACTTGCGTCCGGCCTGTCGCGCTGGCAGCGCATGCGCCAGGTGGTGCTGCCGCAGGCGATGCGCATCGTGCTGCCGCCGCTGGTCGGGCAATATGTGCTGCTGATCAAGGATTCCTCGGTCGTCTCAGCCATAGGCCTGACCGACCTCACCCGCGTCGGCTGGCTGGTGGTGCAGCGTGTACCCAATGGGCTGCTGGTCTTCTTCCTCGTCGGCCTCGGTTACTTCATCGTCTGCTACCCCCTGATCATGCTGGCCCGCCGGCTGGAGCAACGCATGGGCGCTGCGCATGGCGAGGTGCAGTTGTGACATCGAACCCCAGCAAAAATGGCACCGGCATGATCGAATTTCGCGGCGTCAACAAATGGTTCGGCCAGCTCAACGTGCTCAGGGATATCACGCTGAGCGTCGAGCCGCGCGAAGTGGTCGTCGTCTGCGGCCCGAGCGGCTCGGGCAAGAGCACCCTGATCCGCTGCATCAACGGCCTGGAGACGATCCGCGACGGCGACCTGACGGTCGACGGCCAGCGCCTCGGCGACCCCGCCACCAACATGACGCGGCTGCGCACCGAGATCGGCTTCGTCTTCCAGTCGTTCAACCTCTATCCGCACAAGACGGCGCTCGAGAACGTCACGCTGGCGCCGATCCATGTCCGCAAGATCCCGCGCGCCGAGGCCGAAATGGCCGGGCGCGAATTGCTCGCCAAGGTCGGCCTCGCCGACAAGGTGAACGCCTATCCGGCGCAGCTGTCTGGTGGCCAGCAGCAGCGCGTGGCGATCGCCCGCTGCCTCGGCATGCGCCCCAAGATCATGCTGTTCGACGAGCCGACCTCGGCGCTCGATCCCGAGATGATCTCGGAAGTGCTCGACGTCATGGTCGCGGTGGCCGAGGAAGGCATGACCATGATGGTGGTGACGCACGAGATGGGCTTTGCCCGCAAGGTCGCCCAGCGCGTCGTGTTCATGGACGCCGGCGCCATTGTCGAGAGCGGCACCCCGGACGAGTTCTTCTCCAACCCGAAGACCGACCGCAGCCGCGCTTTTCTCAGCAAGATCCTGCGGCATTGACAGCAGCGACAATACGCACCGAACCTGCCGTCGCCTTTGCGCCGAGGTTGCGCACGAGTCTACAATGAATCATCCGCAACGGCGCACTATGGCGACACACCGAGCGCGCGCAGTGCCTTGCCTGCCGCGACATATTCGATGAAGTCGTGGGGGCAGTCGCGTACCGCAAGCCGGTACCGCCGCAAGGCTTCATCGTCACGGCCGTCGAGCCGGTAAAACTCCGCGACATAGAGATTGGCCTCGCATAGATTTCCGCGTTTCTTGGCCGGGACCGGGACGGGATCGTCGGCTGCGGCCAACGCTGCTTCGGGCGTCTGTTCGCCAAGAAACATGCGAACCAGCGGCGCCGGCCATCTGGCCATGTCGAGCCTGCTGGCTGCCTGCCGCAAATGGCTCGCGCCACCACTGCGCCGCTCAGCCAGATCCGCCCAGATCGCAAAATAGGCATTGTCGGGCGCAAGTTCCGCCGCCGCGGCAAGGTCGGCTTGCGCCTTGGCCGGTTCGCGATCGTAGAAGTAGTAGATTCCCCTGCTTCCATAAGGGTTGACATAGGTCGGATCGAGCGTGATCGCCTGGCTGTAGTCGGCGACGGCGCGCTCTGCATCACCCTTTGCGCCCCAGGAAATGGC
The DNA here is from genome assembly GCF_040322715.1 of Mesorhizobium sp. M0106. Taxonomy (NCBI): domain Bacteria; kingdom Pseudomonadati; phylum Pseudomonadota; class Alphaproteobacteria; order Hyphomicrobiales; family Phyllobacteriaceae; genus Mesorhizobium; species Mesorhizobium sp. M0106. Next base: position 94,681 of record NZ_JAMYUA010000021.1, read on the forward strand.
CCGGTTGTTGTAAGCGTAGGGGTGTTGGGGATCGAGGCTGATCGTCTCGTCGAAATCGGCGATGGCGCGGTCGAACTCGCCCATCCTGTTGAAGACGAAGCCGCGGTTGTTGTAGGCTTGGAAATATGCCGGATCGAACTCGATGGCGTGGCTGTAGTCGGCGATGGCGCGACTGTCGTCGCCCTTATGAGCCCAGGCGCGGCCTCTGTTGTAGTAGGTCTCAGCTTTTCCTGGATCGAGCTCGATCGCCCGATCGAAGTCACTGATGGTGCTGTCGTTCTCGCCCTTGTCGAGCCATATCTGTCCGCGCTCGTTGTAGGCATCGATGTCGTCCGGATCGAGAGCGATGGCGTTGTCATAGTCTGCAATAGCCCGGTCATCGTCACCGCTGTCAGTCCAGGCGATTGCCCGGCCGTGGTAAGCGATGGCGCGACTGCCCGGGCTTCGCGTCCTGTCCTCGATGATCCGCGTGCAGGCGGCGATCCGCTGTAAGCCTGCAGCAGCGCCACCGCAATCGTCGCTATCCTCGGTCAGTGCGGGAGCACAAAGCGCAAGCAGCACGATGAGACCGGCCAGCACCCGCCGCCCTCCTTGATTCAACCGTTCGATTAGCCGCCCACCAAACATCAGCAGGATTTGATCACAATTACAGGTTGTTGGCCTCGTGCCAACTTGATCAAACAAATCTTTGTTCTTCGCAAGTCATCCCCGCAAAGAAATGGTCAAGTCGAGCCCGTCACGCAGCTGAGGCGCCTGTACTCTGGATTAGTCCGTAGATGCGCTTTCCGGTGGATCTGGCCGGGTCGGGAGGCTGACGGAGCGTGGCGCCGAAGCCTCAGCTGCGCCCCTGTTCCATTTCGATTGAATCGAAATGGGGCTCTATCTTGCTGTTTGACCACGATCTTATCCGCAAACCGGTTTCCACTTTTCGGGATCATGGTTCCAGAGCGGCCGCGGCCGGCGTCGTCAGCCGAACGTCGCCAGAGGCTCGGCGCTGATCTCGACCCACATCGGTGTCGATCCGGTAATGGACGGTGGTGCCGCAATCCGGGCAGAAGCTGTAGATGACGCGGCCGCCCTCGTCGCCAAATCTTGCGCCGGGTTAACGTCCGCTCTGGGCCTAAGATCTGCCGAAGCGTTCAGCCGACCAAGCGGCAGCAATGGGTGGCGAGCCGACGCTCCACGCGAACGCATGGAATGGCCGGATTGCTGGGCTAGCCGGACGTTGAATGTGGATCAATTCGGGCTGAAAAGAAGCACAGTTCTGGCTCCATGACGCCGGCAGAGCCGATGGTCCCGCCAGCGCAATTCCTTTCTCTGCCCGTTTCGGACCGACGCTTCTCAGAACGCGAAATCCGCGGACTGAACGACATCGGCTGGGAGCCAGGTTTCATGAACTTGCAAGATCTCGGGCCCCCGGCTGTAGCCGCGATCGCGGACCACCATCGTCGTGACCCGGCCATTGTTCGGTTGATCGGAGTCCTTCGCGTCGCGTTGCCATTCGTGGTAGTTCACGACCGCCAGGTCGGCGCTTTGATGGCTGATCCGGATGTCGCGTATCTTGATACGGAAGGCCGGATTCGATCCGTAGATGCTCTTCATGTAACCTGCGAAGTCTTTTCTCCCGAACGCCCTGCCGCCTGGCATGATGGCGACCAGATCTTCGCTGATCCGGTCGAGCGCGTTCTTCTTGAACGTCGCATCGTCGCCACGGCATCGGCCGGTCACCCAGTCGGTGAAGAATTCGTGGACGTCGTGGATCGTCGCTTCGATTTCCTTCGTTTGAAGGGACATTTTTTCCTCCTGTTTTACGATGATGCTGGATCAGGCGCTTTGCGCTGTGGCTTGCCCGACCGGAGGCTCCTTGAGGACAGCCCGTACCACGCGAGCCACAGGCACATGAGAAGCGAGGAAATCAGCCAGATCGGACCTCCGATGCCGATCCCGAGCTGCTCATCGAGTGTCCACCCGGTTGCCGAAAGGATACCGAACGCCGAGCCGACGATCGCGGCCCATCGGGGCAGTATCCCGACGTCATCGCGGGCGTCGTGATACGCGACAAGCGCTGTCGCCAGGGCGAGCGCCCAGAATCCGTTACCCATGCCGCCGGAAAACGCCCACCAGGTCATGAAGGCGTTGGTGTCACCCCGGTCGGCCGCGACCGCGACCACCGATGCCTCGGCGACTGCGGTGGAGAACGTGGCCAGGGCGCCGAGACCCATCACTATCCAGGCAGAACTCAGCATCGGCGAACGCCGGACCCGGGGGTTGAGTGCCAGGTTCAGGAACGAAGCGCCGGCGATCAGGAACAGCGCCGCTGCCGCCGTCCAATGGACCGTAGCCCATCGCCCATGGCCCTCGGCGATATTCTGCATCTGAACAGACAAATCCGCGTCCGGTGGCCCGTGAAAGACGAGCGCAGCCGCCAGCAGCAGCGTTCCGGTGGCGAGCCAAACACCGCCCGGCCCGCTCATGCTGTTATTATTCGTTTGCATCGGGAAAACCTCCTGTGGCCTTTACCACGCCATGAGGTTTAGACCCGCGCCACGGTTGCCCGCTTCGGCGTAAGTACCCACGCAGCGAGAAATTTTGGCTTGGGTAGGATTACCCAGATACGACCATGCCGATCAGGCCGTGCTCGACCGCATAGGCCGTGGCTGCCGCGCGCGTGCGCACGTTCAGCCGCGTCAGGATATCGCTAACGTGATGGTCTACCGTCCGCTGGCTCAGACCGAGCTCGCCGGCAATTTCCGGGTTGGTCAGGCCTGACGCGATCAGGCGCAGAACCTGCGTCTGTCTGGGGGTGAGAACTTCGCCGCCTGTCGCCGTCATGGTGACCCGCAGCTTGCCGGCAACGGCTTCGTCGGGGCGCGCGCCGAGCTCGCGGAAAAGTCTTATCGCTTCGTCCAGTTCGGTCTGCGCCGCTTCAGTATCGCCGGTTGCGAGACAGGCCCGCGCTGTCAGCACCCGCATCCGGGCAAGATGATAGGGCGCCCGAAGGTCCCAGAGGATCGCTACCGCGCGCCGGATATGGGCCAATGCCTCCGCGGCTCGACCAGCATGGATCAGCACCCGCGCGGTAGCCTCGGCGGCTACGGCGCGGACTGCATCCGCGGAATATTGGCGCGCGCAGTCGTGCAGTGTTTCGCACAGCTCCCAAGCGTCATCGGCCGAACCGACAGCGAGAGTGATTTCCACCGCAGCCGGCAAGAGGCGGAGTTTGCCCGGCATGTCGTCGACGGACTGCAGTGCGCGGCGGATCGCCGAAAGGGCCGGCTGCTCGTGCCCCTGCTGCAATCGCATAAGCGCCAGCCCCGGCTGCGGATCGAACCCGAGCCTGCTCGCTGCGCGATAGGCGGCATCGGCCTCGTCCCATTGGCCGCGGAGGCGAAATACCTCGCCCTTCTGGTAGAATGCCGGACCGGCGTGGTGCTTCGAGGGCCCCTGCTGAAGGCGGATGCTGGCGACACCGGCCTCGCGGCCGGCCTCGTCCCAGTGGCCGTCGAGGATCAGAATTTCGGCCCGGTGGATCAGGCATCTGCCGGTGAAGGCAACGATGTCGGGCTGTCCCGCGCACCATCCGACCAGCGCCGACGTCCATTCCCTCGCCCGGCCCGTGGCATGAAATTTCTGACAGATCTCGATCACGCTGCAGTAGACCAGCCCGGTAACGATCGGTGAGAGCCGGCCCGAGGTGACCGAAACCATCGCCTCGTCCAGCAGTTCGAAGCCGCGCACATAGTCGCCGCGCAGGATCAATATCCGGCCCTGAAGGTGGCGCGCGATAGCCAAGAGGTCCGGATCTTCGCAGCGCTGTCCGATCTCCGCGGCACGTGTTGCGTGCGCGAATGCTTCGTCCGGCCTGTCGGCGGCGAGACGTTGTTCGACCATTGGGAGCTGAAGGTAACCCTGTTCTGCACATTCCTGCGTATGATCCTCGACCAGCCGGTTGGCGCGGGTCAGCCATCCGCTGCCTTGGGCGAATTCACCGCGAAACATCAGGGTGAGCCCGATCCAGAAGCCGCAACGCGCTGCGGATCGTTCGCGTCCGTTCCGGAGATGGTCTTCGAAGGCCCTCTCGTAGTCCCGAACGAATTCCTCCTCGCGCCCAAGCATGTAGGCGGCTTCCCCGAGGCGCTGGAGCTCGGCGCCGCCAAGTTCACTGCAGCGGTCTCTGTCTGACAGTTCGCGGTGAAGCCTGGACCAATCGCCGCGATTGGCTAGCTCCGCATACAGATCCGATGCAACTGCACCATCTTCCGGCGACTTGTCGCGTGATCGGTCGGAGGGCGCGGGCATAGCCTCAGAATAGCACATATCTTGCTGAGGAGGTGGCGGCAGGTTACTGATGTGACAGAAGTTCGTTTCGGGCTCAATCGAGCCGTTCATCGCGTCCGCCGCCGAGGACCGGGGAAGGGTGGATGCTGCCATTCGTCTTGTCGATGGGAACGAGTAGGTAGCGCCAATATCGCGACATTCATGGCGCTTCTCAAAAGCTGCCCTTCGCGCAACGGCTCGAATCGACCCATTTCTGCCGTTCGGATATCGGCCTCACCATCTCCAAGGCGGACATTCACCCATTATTCGGCGAAAAATCTCGTTCCGATCAAAGCCGCCCTACTTCGTTGCACCGGCTCGCCCGGACAAGTGGCCGATACCTGAGCGCAGGAACATTCGGCGCGCCGCGTGACCATGGCTGGCTCCTCTCAAGATTCCCTGAACGATATCACTGCGTATCGGTGCTCAATTCGGCCCGCTTCTCATCCGAGACGACGGCGAGGTCCAGGACCTTCTGCAATTCGGCAGCATGCCGGAACGACGGTTCGGCCTGGACGCCGTTGCGCACCGCATCGACGAAGCGCTGGTAGTTGGTCTGCACCGTTCCGGCGTCCAGAACTTGCCATTTGGCGTTCTCGACATCCTCGCCGATGCAGGCTTTCAGCTCCGAGCCGGTCAGATTGTGCACGACTTCGATGCCGCCCTTGTCGCCGTAGATGCGCAGGCGGAGTTCGTTGAGATGGCCGGTTGCCCAGCGGCTGGCATGGACGACGCCGAAGGCGCCATTGCGGAAATCAAGCGCCATGGTGAAACTGTCATTGGCGTCGAGCTCGTATTCGCCGATGCGGTTTTCGGGCGCCTTGTCGAAGGATCTCAGGCGGCAGAACACATGGTCGATGTCGAGTGCGGCGCCATAGCTGGCGAAATCGAGGATGTGGATGCCGACGTCACCCAGCACGCCGTTGGAGCCATGGCCGCGCGACAGCCGCCACAGCCATTTCGAATCGGTGCGCCAGTCGCCCCAGAATTTGGACACCAGCCAGCTCTGCAGATAGGACGCCTCGACATGCCTGACCGTGCCGATCTCGCCGGCCAGCACCATGGCGCGCGCTCTCTGCAGCGGCGCGACATTGCGATAGGTCAGGTTGACCATGTTGATGATGCCGGCTCGCTCGGCGGCAGCGGCCATCTCACTGGCCTTCTCGAAGTTTTCGGCCAGCGGTTTTTCGCACAGCACCGGCTTGCCCGCCGCGATCAGCATCATGGTGGTCGGATGGTGGATGCGATCGGGCGTCACGTTCGCCACCGCGTCGAACTTGCCCCATGCCAGCGCCTCGTCCAGCGACGCGAAGCGGTTGGGGGTACCATAGATGTCCGAAAACTTGTCGACGCGCGTACGGTCGAGATCGACGGCGCCGATCAGTTCGACGCCCTCGATCTTGCCGAACTGCCTGGCGTGCTCCTCCGCCATCCAGCCGGTACCGAGTATCAACAGACGCATGATTCTTATCCTTAGGACAGGGCTTTATCTTCTTGTTCGATCACGGATTTGGTCTAGCGAAAGCCGGCTCCGCCGGGGGAATGAAGTTTTCCGCCGCGCTCGACGATCGGCTCGAGCGCCTTTTCCACCGGCACGTTCGGCGCATCGAGGATGGCCGGATTGGAGCCTTGCGGGTTGTGCGCCCATCTCACCGCATTGCGCAGCACCTTGTGGACGTTGGCGTCGTGATAGGTCGGATAGGTCTCGTGGCCGGGCCTGAAATAGAAGATGTTGCCGGCGCCGCGGCGATAGGTCAGCCCTGACCGGAACACTTCGCCGCCCTGGAACCAGGAGATGAAGACGGTCTCGAGCGGCTCCGGCACGGCGAACTGCTCGCCATACATCTCCTCGTTCTCGAGCTCGAAATACTCGCCGATCCCGGCAGCGATCGGGTGGTTGGGGCTGGTCACCCAGAGCCGTTCGCGCTCGCCCGCCTCGCGCCATTTCAGCGTGCAGGGCGTGCCCATCAGCCTCTTGAAGATTTTCGAGAAATGGCCGGAATGGAGAACGATCAGCCCCATGCCTTCCCAGACGCGGCGCGCCACGCGCTCGACCACTTCGTCGGCGACGGCGCCATGGTCTTTGTGCCCCCACCACAGCAAGACATCGGTCTTGGCCAGACGGTCGGCCGGCAGCCCATGCTCCGGCTGCTCCAGCGTTGCCCAGGACACTGATATCTCCGGGTCGAGCTTCAGTGCATTGGCGATCGTCGCATGCATGCCCTCGGGATAGATGCCCGCGACCACCTCGTTGGTCCGCTCATGAATATTCTCGCCCCAGACGACAGCGCGTATTGTCATGATGTCCTCGTGATTGTTTGAAGCCGGAGCCGCCCCACCGGCCACTCATACTGTCCCTGGACGGGATTGAAAACCTTCGAGATTGGCCAAACCTCCCCAGCTTCGTCATCCCAGGGCGGAGCAGGCGCGAAGCGACGTCGCGAAGACCCTGGGATCCATATGTGGACGGCGCCCTGCCTGCAACGGTTGTTTTGCGTCGTTTTCGATCGCTTGCGTCCATATGTCCGG
>NZ_JAMYUA010000022.1:0-99864 GCF_040322715.1 Mesorhizobium sp. M0106
ACCACTCCCCACACCACCCCCACTTTTGCTGGGCTCTCTCCTCATACGCGGTCCGTTTCGGCGGCCCCATATCCCAACCGCCCGCCCCCCCCCCCCGCCACTGTTCGAGGGAGGATAAATGGCTGAGTTCAAAAAACGCGCACTGGTCACCGGGGCGGCCATGGGCATCGGCCGTGCTGTCGCCGAAAGACTAGCCGGGCAAGGCGTCGACCTGATTCTGTTCGACCGGGCGGGCGATCAGCTGGATGACGTCGCGGCGCAGCTTTCGGCGCGCGGCGTGACCGTGCACACCGTGCTTGGCTCGACCGCCGACACTGAAGCCTGTGGCCGCGCCGTCGAGCTTGCCCGGTCCGCGTTCGGCGGGCTCGACATGCTCTCCCACAATGCCGGCATCCAGCGTTACGGAACGGTGGAGACCACGGACGAGGCGCTTTGGGACGAGGTGATGAACGTCAACCTCAAGGCTGCCTACCTGCTCTCCCGCGCGGCGATGCCGCTGCTGCGGCAAAGCCGCGGCGCCATCGTCCATATGAGCTCGGTGCAGGGTCTGGCCAGCCAGGAAGGGGTTCTGGCCTACAGCACGGCCAAGCACGGCCTGATCGGGCTGGTCAAATCGATGGCCGTCGATTATGCGCCGCTGGGTGTGCGCGTCAATGCCGTCGCTCCGGGCGCGGTCGACACGCCGATGCTGCGGGATGCGGTCAAGCTCAACGATAAGCCCGACGAGATCCTGCGCATCCTCGACAACATGCATCCGCTCGGCCGTACCGCCCAGCCGCAAGAGATTGCCGCAGTCGTCGCCTTCCTGCTGTCCGACGATGCCTCCTTCGTCACCGGCGAGGTCGTACGCGTCGATGGCGGCCTGCTGGCGCGCATCGGCGGTTCTCCGCGCAAGGAATAACGTCGGCGCTGCTGCTTGCGCAGGCATTTCATGAACGGCTTGACGCTGCAGAGCCTATAAGGGGTCGCCGATGGCAGGGCTTTTGGGAATGCGGACCACCACCGAGGGGCGGTTGGGCGAAACCGGCCCCGGCGTATCGGTCGCGGCGAGGACGTTCGAGGTTCTGCTCGACCAGATCCTGACCTTCCGTCTGAAGCCGCATGAAGTGATCTCGGAAAAGGCGATGTCGGAAGCCCTTGGCGTGAGCCGCACGCCGGTCAGGGAGGCGCTCGCCCGGCTGGCCGGTCTTGGCTTGATCGACATTTATCCGCAGCGCGGCAGCATGGTGGCGCCGCTCCGGATTGCCGATCTCGAGAAATCGCAGTTCCTGCGCGAAGCGCTCGAAGTCGGCCTGATCAAGCGCGCGGTCGAGAGCCCGCGCCGTGCCGACCTGCTTGCCGTGCTCAAAGGCGAACTGGCCGTCCAGGAGACGTTCGCCTCAATCGCGGACGACAGGCGCTTCTTCAAGTCGGACGAGCTGTTCCACCAGCACATCGCCAGCCATGCCGGCTTCCCCGGAATCTGGGCCGACATCAGCGCGGCGAAGCTGCACATGGACCGCTTCCGCTTCCTGTCTTTTCCGCGCCTCGACAGCATGTCGGTGGTCCTCGGCCAGCATCGGCGGATTGTCGATGCGCTTGAGCAGGCCGACGCGTTTGCGGCGGAAGAGGCGATGCGAACGCATCTTCGCCGCATCTTCGAGGTGCTCGAAATCGTCCAGCAGCGCTATCCCCACTATTTCGAGGCCCCAGGCTCGACGGGAAAGAGGACCGAAGCAGCTGCCGTCGGTTTGGCCGAACGTCAACCAATAGTGTGAGCCCGCTGTCAGCCGGCTCAATCCAAGCCTGGGCCTTTCTTCGGCGCTTCCGAAGGTGTCTTGGTCTTGCTGCCGGATTTGTCGGAAGCTGGCTCGGCTTTGCGATCTTGACCCTCGCCGCCTTGCTCCTTGCGGAGCTGCTTTTCCACTATCGATCGCGATCCTTCCGCCGGGTCTTGTTCAGGATGAGTATCGGTTCCCGTCATGTCGGCTCCTATCCATTTTGATCAATTGCGTGCGGCGTGGGCTGACCTCCGCCGCCGGTTCTGTCGCGCCCGATCATCAGCCAGGCGGCGAACAGCACGACCAGTACGACCACGATCCAGGCGACGAAACGAGGCATCGGCCTCATGTCCCTCGCCGCCGCTTGCTGCCGCGTGCCTCCGGATCGGAGCCGGCCTCGACCGTTGGATCGGGCACGACCGGGCCGCGTTCGGCCTCGGAACCCTCAGCTTCGATCTCCTGCACGGCCTGATCCCAGTGCTCGCGCTCGCGTCCTTGCGGACGGCCTTCGCGCTCCCAGATCTCATGGGCTCGCTGCCTGATACGCTCTTCCCTGTCCATGGCCTTTGCCTCCTCATCCCCTAATCCGGCGATCGCTGGTTTGTTCCGCGGTGCCAGCGCCGTTCATCGCGGTTCAGTTGACCTGATCACCCAGCGCTCTAGATCAACCTTCGCGCCGAAGTCGCTTGGTGCGGGGAGAACAATCGTGTGGCAGCAACGCTACAAGCACGTATTGTAAATGCCGTTACAGCCGTCGGTCTTCGACCAGACCGCCCGTGCTTGCTGCTGATAATATTTGTATTGACGGCATGCTCGCCTTCCGACCAGGTCGAGCAGCAGTCGAAAACCGCGGCTTCCGCCACACAGACCGCATCGCTGGTCCTGGAGAGCTGGATCGCCGGGGGAGCCCCGTCGGAATACACGTCGCGCACTTTGCAATCGGTCGGCAAGGCGCTCGCCGATGCCGGTGCGCAAATCCAGTCCGCCAAGTCGCCTGAGCCCAGCGGGCAAGCCGGTCTGACGATGGCGGTTGGACGGCTTTCGGCAGCGGTAATTCGCGCGGCGACGGCCGTGCAGAACGGCAACCGCTCGGAAGTGGAACACGCGCAGCAGGATCTGCGGGCCGCCGCCGCCGATCTGAGCACGTCCTACGCGAAATATTTCGCGCCGAAATCATGAAGAAGCTGCTCGAAATATCGCTCGGCGTCGTCACCAGCGTTGGCGGCTTTCTTGAGGTCGGATCAGTGGCGACCGCCGCTCAGGCCGGCGCGGCGTTCAGGTTTCAGCTGATATGGGCCGTCGTCCTGGGCACGATCTGCATCATCTTCCTGGTCGAAATGGCCGGACGCTTCGCCGCAGTTTGCCATCACACCATCGCCGACGGGATCCGGGAACGGTTTGGCTTCAACGCCTTTCTGTGGCCGTTGCTTGCGACCTTGCTGGTCAATTTCCTGGTCATGGCAGCCGAAATCGGCGGTGTTGCCATTGCGCTCGAGCTCGCCACCGGCATCGGCTTTCATTGGTGGGCGCTGCCGGTCGCTTTTCTGGCATGGCTGTTCCTCTGGAAAGGCACGTTCGGCTTCATCGAAAAAGGCGTCTCGATCCTCGGTCTCGTCACGCTGTGCTTCGTGGTTGGCGCTATCATGCTGAGACCCGATTGGGGGCAGGTCGCGGCCGGCGCCGTGCCCACTCTGCCGGACCACGACGCGGCCAAATACTGGTTCATGGCGGTCAGCATTCTTGGCGCGTCGATATCGCCTTACCTGTTCATGTTCTATTCGTCGGGAGCGATCGAGGATCAGTGGGACAGGAGCTATCTCGGAGCCAATCGGGCGATTGCCGGCATTGGCATGAGTTTTGGCGGCACGATCGCGATCGGTGTGCTGATCGTGGCGGCGCTCGTGCTGGCGGCGCACGGCATAGAGCAGGTCGACGACTACCATCAATTGCCGCTGATGCTGATCCAGATCTTCGGTTTCTGGGGATTCATCCTGTTCGTCGCATCGCTCGGCATTGCCTGCTTCGGTGCCGCGCTCGAAATCGGGCTGCAGCAAGCCTATCTCGTGGCGCAGGGTTTCGGCTGGACGTGGGGCGAGGACCAGAAACCGCGCGACGATCCCGGCTTCAGCACCGTCTACACTGTCTCGCTGTTTCTCGCCGCCATTCCGATCGCACTGGGTCTCGATCCGCTGAAGCTAACCATCTTTTCCATGGCGCTGACGGCCGCCAGCCTGCCGCTGACCGTGGTGCCGTTCCTTTTCCTGCTGAATGACGAGCGTTATGTCGGCGAGCACCGCAATGGCATGATCGCGAATGCCGCGGTCATCTTCATCATTGCGCTCGGTTTCGTGCTCGCGATCGTGACCATTCCTTTGCAGATATTCGGAGGCACGTGATGGATTTGCTACGCGACATTCTGGACAAGCAAGTGGTCGACCGCGAGCAGGTCAAGATCGGCAAGGTGGACGGTCTGGTGGCCGAGCTCAGGCCAGGCAAGCCGCCCAAAATCGTTGCGGTCGAGCTCGGCTCGATCACGCTGGCGCGTCGGCTTGGCGAGCGACCCGGGCGCTGGATGGCGCGGCTTGCGGCAAGGCTCGGCGGCAAGCGCCATGCCGAGCCGCACCGCATCGCCTGGAACAAGGTGCGCGACATCGGCGTCGACATCGAGTTCGATATCGACGTCCGCGAAACGGCGATCTTCGACTGGCAGGACTGGCTGCGCGATCATGTCATTGGGCGCATCCCGGGAGCTGGATGATGGCCACCATCAATCTCGAGCAATTGGCTGGCAGGAATGTGCTTTCGCAGCGCGGCAAAAGCATCGGTCATATCGAGGAGATACGCGCCGAACCGGATGGCGACGACCTTGTGATTAGCGAGTACCATGTCGGCATCTACGCGGCCTTCGAGCGTCTGTCCGCTTCGGCCATCGGCATTGCGGTCCTCAATGTCTTTGGACTGCGCAGTCGCGACAGCATGTACCGCATCCCTTGGGACAAGCTCGACATCTCCGATCCGGCGCGGCCGCGGTTGTTATGCGCGACGGAAGAACTTTCCGGTATGAAGGGGAGTATCGAGGGCGATAAACCGGAATGAACGATACTTTCCCGCCGTCGGAGAATGGGGTCCAGTGAAAGTCCTGGTTACCGGCGCCACCGGCCTGATCGGTGCCTCGGTCGTGGCACGCCTTCTTTCCGAAGGACATGAGGTGATCGGATTGGTCCGCAGCCCCGGCGCAAACCGGACCGGCAATTATCAATTGCTGGTGCTGGACATGGCGGTGGCGCTGCAGCCCGAAGACTGGCTACCGCATCTCAGGGGCATAGACGCCGTCGTCAATTGTGCCGGCGTTCTGCAGGATAGCCCTCGTGAAAAGACGCGCGAAGTCCATCGCGAGGCGGCGGCAGCACTCTTCCTCGCCTGTGCGCGGGCAGGGGTTGCCCGGGTGATCCACTTCTCGGCAATCGGCGTCGATCGGGCGCAGGCTTCGACGTTCTCGGCGACGAAACTGGCCGGCGACCAAGCGCTTATGGCGCTTGATCTGGATTGGGTGATCCTGCGCCCGTCCGTGGTGCTCGGCCGGCCGGTGTTTGGGGCCAGCGCATTGTTTAGGGGTCTCGCCTCGCTGCCGGTGCTGCCGTCCATGCCCGCCACCGGCCGGCTCCAGGTGGTACTACTCGACGATGTGGTCTCAACAGTCGTCTTCCTTCTCGATCCCGACAGTCCGTCTCGCGTCGTGTTGGAACTTGTCGGTCCCGAACAGCTGAGCATGGACGAGGTCGTCGGCAGCTATCGCCGATGGCTCGGCTGGGCTCCTGCAGCCAGGTTTGTCTTGCCGGCGGCTGTTGCAAGGCTTCTCTACCGCCTCGGCGACCTTGCCGCGATGTTCGGCTGGCGTCCACCGATGCGCACCAACGCGGCCAGAGAGATCGGCCGAGGAGCGGTTGGAGATCCCTCGGACTGGACCGCTGCGACCGGCATACGCCCGCAAACCCTGGCGGGCTTCCTCGCGCTCAATCCGGCAACGGTGCAGGAAAAATGGTTTGCCCGGCTGTATTTCATCAAGCCGGCGATCTTCGTCGTCCTGCCCTTCTTCTGGATCATGACGGGAATCGTGTCGCTGACAACCGGCTACGGCAGCGGCGTCGATCTGATGCAAGGCACGGGGGCCGGCATCCTGTCGGCACCGGCCGTGATCGCCGGCGCTCTTGCCGACATCGCCGTCGGCGTGCTCATAGCCTGGCGGCCGGCGGCGCGAAAAGGCCTCTATGGCGGCATCGCGCTCTCGCTCTTCTACCTGGTCGTCGGAAGCTTCCTGAGCCCCGAGCTGTGGAACGACCCGCTTGGGCCGTTCCTCAAGGTGTTGCCGATCCTGGTGCTGCACTTTGTGGCCTTGGCAGTGCTGGAGGAGCGTTGATGCTCTATTTCCTGCTGAAATTTCTGCATGTCATCGGCGCATCCGTGCTGCTTGGTACCGGCGCCGGTATCGCTTTCTTCATGCTGCTCGCCCACAGGACCGGCAATGCCGCGACGGTTGCGGCGGTGGCGCGTATCGTCGTCGTCGCCGACTTCCTTTTCACCGCGACGGCCGTGGTCGCGCAGCCTTTGACCGGAGCCGCGCTTGCCTGGCAGGCAGGCTACTCGCTGTCGGAGGGCTGGATCGTACTTTCGATCGCGCTCTATATCTTCACCGGAATGTTCTGGCTCCCGGTCGTCTGGATGCAAATGCAGATGCGCAAGCTGGCATCGCAAGCCGCCACTGCAGGCGCGCCGTTGCCGCCGCGCTATCATCGGCTCTTCTGGCTGTGGTTCGCCTTCGGCTTCCCCGCCTTCGCTGCGGTACTCGGGATTTTCTGGCTGATGATCACTCGGCCTGCGATCGACTGGTGAAGACAGGCCGCGTGCAGCTGCCGGGATCAGCGATGACTTTCATTTCAGCGAATAGAGATAGGCCGCGATATCCCGCGCCTCCTGCTCGGAAATTCTGGTCGAAGGCATTGCCGTGTGCGGATTGATCTCTCTTGCGGCGCGTATCCAACGAACCATGTTTCGCGGGTTGTTGGACAATACGCCGCCGATATAGACCCGGGTGGCCAAGCTGGCGTCGAGGCGTGGACCGACCAGTCCCTGCGCGCCGGGCACGCCAGTGATCGTGTGGCATCCGGCACAGCCATTGGCCATGATGATTGGTATGGCGCGGGCGCCAACACCGCCGGTTGCATTGTCGGCCTTCTGCTCCACTCGACGGCTTTGCTCGAAGTACAACGCGATCCCGGCCAGGGCTGCAACAAGCACGACAATTGCCGCGGCGCCGAGGATGGGTCCGGACGGAGTGAAGCGCGATGTTGCGCGCACGCCGATGCTGCCAGGGGCATTGTCCGTCTTATGCGCGACCCTGACGAGGCGCTCCGGCCACAACGTCAGCGCCGCCCAAGCTGCGGCCAGCACGGCAATTGCCGTCCCGGCACCAATGACCAGCTTAGACAGCCTGGAGCGCATGCGACGCCTCCCATCTTCTCTGTCCACTTGAGCGAATCCACAGACCGGCCAGCAGCAACGCGGCTCCGCCATAAATCAGGCCGGCCGGAACCCACATCACCGAGCCGGCGAGCTGCTGGTCCTCGAGCGGGCTAAGGCTCCACAATTCCGCGCCGGCTGCGTTTACCGGGTACCACAGCCTTGGCGAGACCAGCAGCAGCACCCCGAGCAGGCCGGTGTGCAGCGAGGTGAAAAAGAGGTGCATGACTGCGCTGCCGTAGGCTTGTTCGCGGCCTGAACGCGGCAGCAGCACCCACCAGAACAGCAGCCCCGTACCGAAGAAGCTGGCATGTTGCGCATAATGCAGGACACCCTGTGCAAGCGCCGCCTCGAACAGCGCCGGAACGTGCCACGCCCATATCGCGACGCCGTGCAGGAAGGTCGCGGCTAGAGGGCGGCTGACGGCGGCCCAAACGGCTCGAAGCACCTTCGCCTGCCCGGCTGCGCCAAATGCCAGCCGCAGCTTGATCGGCAATGCCCACATCATCGCCGCCGCCGGACGGGAGGCGACCAGCAGGGGTGCCGCCACCGCCATCAACAGCTCGTGCTCGATCATGTGGGCGGTGAAAACGCGCTCACCCAATGCATGGAGCGGACTGACCAGTGCTGCCGCCAAAATGGCCCAGCCGGTCGCAAACAGCAAGGCTTGCCGCAACCGCAACGGGCGGCTGCGGGCACTCCGCCGCCACAGCCGAAAGGCGCCTGCCGCGTAAAGCAGTGCGATCATGGTTAGTGGCAGCGTGATCGGCAACGCCAGCGTCCAGCCGGCCTGCGGGGCGCCGGCACCGTAGCAGATCGAGGTCGAGAAGAGCGCGTCGAAGCTCATCGTAGGCAGCCGTCAACAATGAGCGAAGCCGCGCCTTGCATGACGATTACCAGCGCAAACAGCACCGCGCTGAGAATGCCGATATTGGCGACGAAATGCTCGGTGCCGCGCGTACGATCCGGTTTAAAGGCGGCGCCACCTTGCTGTCGCGCCCGCCACGAAAGCACGCCGCCGAGCAAGGCCAGCACTGTCAGCACCAGCGCAATGACCGGTATGACGGGAATGCCGTGGGAGCACTGCCACTCCACGACCGCGTAATTCAGCTGCGTCGACACCGCCCAGGCCAAAGGTCCGGACAACAGCCCGCCCCATGATGTGCCCAAGCGAAGCGCACGCATCTCAGTCAAGCCTCGGCATCCAGTAGATCAACAGATAGATCGGGATCCAGGTCGCGACCACGAAATCCCAGTAGAAGACGTTGTCGCCAACGTCCCCGAAACGCCGGCCGCTATAGCCATGGCGCGTGAACATCAGGACCGTCAGCACCAGCGTGTCGCCGACGTCGGTAATCAGGTGCGTTGTGTGAAGGCCGAGCAGGACCCACAACATCGAGCCGTACGCATTGGTATCCCAATAAATGTTGAGGGCCGGAAATTCGAACCACCGCACGACAAGCGGTGCGATACCGAGCAGCGACATGACGATCAGGCCGATGCGCACGGGCACCATGGCACAGGCTTCGGCGTAGCGGTTCAGTATGTGATTGGGCACCACGCTGGCGAGCAGCAACAGCGTGACGATGGTGCCCGGCCAATGGTTGGGCGGCGGCACGCCCAATGGCCATTTGGGCGACAGATAGGCGAGGTAAAGATAGGTGCCTGCGGCGAGCGCAAAGCCGGTGCCTTCCAGCGCCATGAAGGCGAGAGTGCCCCACCAGGTCGGGCTGCGCGGTCCGATCCCGAAGGTCGGGAGTTTGGAAAGATCGGCGACAAGACGCTGTTTCATTCCTCATCCTCCGGATCGCCTTTCGGCCAGAACCAACCGATCAAAGTGATGGCGATCGGCCCGGCTCCCCAGACCACCGCCCACGGGCTGAAGATCGAATAGAGAAAGGTGGCGCCGACGGCGAGCGCGGCGAACAATGGCCAGATCGACGGCGTCGCCGACTTCTCGCGCACCTCTGGATGCGCCTCTGCCACGGTCGAAATGACAAGTTCGCGCGCGTCGACGCGAAGCCCGGTCGCGACAGGCAGCGTGTCACGTTCGGCCCAGAGCGGCTCGGCGTGGGTAACCACCGGGATCCGAGCGAAATTATAGCTCGGCGGTGGAGAGCTCGTCGCCCATTCCAGCGTGCCGGCATTCCAGGGATTGTCCCCGGCCGGGGCGCCCCTCGAGGCGCTGTACACCAGGTTTATAGTGAACAGAACGAAGCTTAGGAACAGGATGATCGCGCCGGCTGTGATGAACAGGTTGATGTTGCCCCAGCCGAGTTCCACCGGATAGGTGTAGACCCGCCGCGGCATGCCCCACAGGCCGACAATGTGCATCGGAAAGAACGCCGCATTGAAGCCCAGGAAGGCAAGCCAGAAGTGCCAGCGTCCGAGACGTTCGCTCATCATCCGGCCGGTGATCTTGGGGAACCAGAAATAGGTCGCGCCGAGCAGCGGGAACACCGACCCGCCGATCAGCACGTAATGGAAATGCGCGACCACGAAATAGGTGTCGTGCACTTGCAGGTCCAATGGCACCGACGCCAGCATCACCCCAGTCAGGCCGCCCGCGACGAACGTGAAGAAGAAGCCGAACACGAACAGCAGCGGCGTTCTGATTATCGGGCGTCCGTCCCACAATGTCGCCAGCCAGCAGAAGATCTGCAACCCGTTCGGAATGGCGATCAGCATGCTCGAGGCCGTGAAGAAGCTCGCGCCGAGCTTGGGCAGACCGGTTGCGAACATGTGGTGAACCCACAGGCCGAACGACAGAAAGCCGACTGCGATCAAGGCGAGTACCATGCCCAGATAGCCGAATACCGGACGCCGGGCGAAAGCGGCGATGATCGAGGACACCATGCCGGTAGCCGGCAGGAATATGATGTAGACTTCGGGGTGGCCGAAGAACCAGAACAGGTGCTGGAACAGCAATACGTCGCCGCCCTCGGCGGGATTGAAGATATGGGTGCCGACCAGCCGGTCGAGGATCAGGAACGTCGACGTGATCATGACCGCCGGCATGGCGAACACGATGACGAAGGAGGTGACCAGCATCGCCCAGACATAGAGCGGAATCTTGTCCAGCGACATGCCCGGCGCACGCTGCTTCAGCACGGTGACGATGGTGGCAACCGCGACCGCCAACGATGACACTTCGGTATAGGTGATCATCTGCGCCCACACGTCGGAACGCTTGCCCGGCCCGAATTCAGGGCCGGACAGCGGCACGTAGGAGAACCAGCCGACGTCGGGCGCCATGTCGAGTGCAAACGACACCCAGGCGAAGAGGCCACCGGAGAGATAAATCCAGAAGCTGAATGCATTGAGGCGCGGAAAGGCGATGTTGCGGGTGCCGACCATCAGCGGCACGAGGTAGATGCCGGTCGCCTGGACGATCGGCACCGCAAACAGGAACATCATGGTCACGCCATGCATGGTGAACAGCTGGTTGTAGCGGTCGGGCCCGATCAGCCCGCGCTCCGGCCCCGACAGTTGGATGCGCATGGCAACGGCGCTGAGGCCACCGAGGCACAGGAAGGCGAAAGCGGTGATCAGGTAGCGCCGCGCGACAATCTTGTGGTCGACGCTCGAGAGCGCACCGATGATGCCCGGCGCCGTCTGCCATGTCCGCGCCAGCCAGCGGTCGAGGCTGGAGTCGTCGAGGCTGGTATCGCGAGGACCGTCGCGCTCGGGGGCCAGGTCTCCTTTGCCGGCCGCTGCTCGCTCGCCGGCGAGCCGACGCTCACGGGCCACGTCGGCGCTGCTCATTTCAGGCCCTCGAGATAGGCGACGATCGCATTCAGTTCGTCCCCGTCCAGTCGCACCACGGGCATGTGGGCGCCTGGCTTGATCCCCTGCGGATTGGCTATCCAGGCTGCGAGATTGCCGCGGCTCATTGTCAGCGTGCCGGCAGCGAGCGTTTGCCTGCTTGCGATATGGGTGAGGTTTGGGGCGACCGTGCCGCCGGCGATGGTGCCGCCGATCTTGTGGCACATCACGCATGGCCGTTTGAGGAACAGGTCGTGGCCGGTTTTGGCCTCGGCCGACACGGGAGCGGCCGCCGGCCGCAGCTGATCGTTCAGCCAGGCATCGAAGACGGGCCGAGGTTCGGCGATGATGAAGGTGCTCATATTGGCATGCTGCGCGCCGCAGAACTCGGCGCATTGCCCGCGATAGACGCCGGGCTTGTCCGCCTTCAGATCGAGAACGTTCTCGTGGCCGGGGATAAGGTCCAGCTTGCCCGAGAGGTTCGGCACCCAGAAGGAATGGATAACGTCGGTCGAGGTCACCACAAGCCGCACCGGCTCGCCCGCCGGGATGTGGATTTCATTGGCGGTCGTCAGGATGCGGTTCGGCTGATCGTTTTCGTAGCGCACCTCCCACCACCATTGATGCCCGGTCACCCGGATCGTCAGCGCCGAATCCGAGCCGATGGCGGCGAGCGTCCGGTTAGCGAAGTAGCTCAGCAGCGTCAGGCCGACCAGGATCAGGGCGGTAGCGGCGAGTGCGGCGACGACAATTCGCATCTTGCTGCGCTCGGCGGCAGCGTCGAGGACAAGCGGGTCGCCGAGCGGCGCCGGGCGCCGGGCCAATGGCACGATCAGCACGGCCATCACCAGAAGCCAGACCACCGTGCACAGCGCGGTGAAGAACCAGATCAGCCATGCGAGTTCGCCCGCGGCCGGCCCCTTTGGGTCGAGCGCGGATTGCCAGCCGCTGCACCCTGCAAGGAGCAGGATGCAGGCCGTGCCCCCGCACACCGTCCAGACACCGCGGCTCACGGCGACTTCCCCAGCGTCGCGGCGTCCGGCAGGCGATTCTCGGATGGATGGGGCATCATGTCGTCGTCGCGGCCCGGCGCGGCGGAGGACGGTGCGTTGCCGCTCAGTGCCCGGACGAAGGCAGCAAGCTCCCATATTTGGTCATCCGGGATCGTGTCGCGGAAGCTCGGCATGCCGTTTGGCCGGCCGTCCCTGATCGTGGCGTGGATGCTTTCGATCGAGCTGCCATAGAGCCACTTCTGGTCCATGAGCGCCGGGCCCATGCCGCCGCCGCCATTGGCATGGCAGCCGGAACAGTTGAACCAGTTGAACAGACGCTTGCCCTCGCTGAGGTGGAAGGCGTTGGCCTCGAACACGCCGGCCTTGCTGTCGGACGAGGTCGGCCGTTGGCCGCCCGGCTCGAGGGCAGTCACGGCTGCCGGTTGATCGCCCGAGCCGAGCGCCGATTGTGGACGCGTGTCGCGTTCCTCACGCCGGCAAGCGGCAACCGCGAGGATTGCGAACACCAGCAAGAGAAGACCTCGCTTCATTTCAAGGCGCTCCGACAGGATCGAGGCGGGGCACCTGGTAGGTCGCCAGGATCGCGTCGATCTCGGCGCGGCGTCTGGTCAGGGCGGCGTTCACCTCGCTGCGCAGCGTATCGTCGCCACGGCGCACTCCCATCGAGATGTCGAAGATCATCGGCAGTTGCGGGCCGTCCACGCGCGGCGAAACCGGCGTGATCCGCAGCGCCACCTTCTGCCTGGATGCAAAGTAGCCGGCCAACGGCCCCCAGACGACGGCCATATCGATGTCGCCATTCGCGACCGCCTCAATGATGCGCGCTGGCGGGTTCGGCGCCGAATAGTCCCCATAGACGGGGAAACCGATGAGATGGCCGACGATGCCACGACGGCCAAGCGCCTGGACGGGGGGCGAGTTGGCGCCATCGTCGCCGATCAGCTGGACGCCGATGTGCAGATCGCGCAGGCGAGGATCGTTGAAGGACGTGATTTCCGGCGCATCCTTGCGTGTCACGAACACATAGGAAGACCGGTAGTAGGGCGCGGTGGTGCGCAGCATCTCAAGATTGGCGGGCGCGCCGGGCACCAGATCGCATAGCCCGGCCTTCAGCGTGTTGCGGACGAAGCCACGGCGCTGTGCCCACCATGTGTAGGAAACAGTCGCGCCAAGCTCCGTCGCGACGAGTTCGGCGATCTTGTTTTCAAAGCCTTGCCTGGCGGCATTGGAGAACGGCATGTTGTTGGGATCAGCGCAGATCCTCAATTCGCGCGCATCGGCAACGGCGGCGACGAGCGAGAGCGCCAGTGCGCCGACCGCGGCGCCAACCCGCCGGGAAGATTTTCTCCGTGCGCGCGCAACTCGGCCGGTCGTCTCAAGGGAGCCGGAACACATACAGTGTACCTCCCGGCGTGGTTACATCCTTCAGATCCTTCATGACGTTGACGAAGCCGAGCGCGGCGGTGGCGTCGCGCGGATCGAGATCGCCGGATACGATCGCGCCGGCCCAGCCGCCGACGCCCGAAAGAATCGCGACATATTGGTGCCCGTCCGGGCCGCGATAGGTGACCGGCTGGCCGATGATGCCGGACGACGTTTTGAACTGCCACAGCAGTTCGCCGGTCCTGGCGCTGACCGCCTTGAACCAGCCTTCCATAGTGCCATAGAACACGATGTTGCCGGCGGTGGCGACGGCGCCGCTCCACACCGGAAAGTTCTCCTTCAGGCTCCACGCCGGCTTGGCGGCGGCGACATCCCAGGCGGTGAAAGCACCGCGATTGCCGCCCGGCCCGGGGATCATGCGCACGTTCATGCCGACATAGGGCGTGCCGGCGATGTAATTCACCTCGACGCCCTCTTCATCCATGCAGAGATTGTTGTGCGGGATGTAGAGCAGACCGGTCTTGGGCGAGAATGCCGAAGGCTGCCAGTCCTTGAGGCCCGATGCGGTCGGGCAGATGTCGCGCACGACCTTGCCGGTGCCGGTCTTCTTGTCCGGATTTACAATCAGCCGGCCGGTCTTGAGGTCGACGCCCGTGCTGGAATTGACTGGCCCGAAGGGGACTGCCGACAGGACCTCGCCTGTGGTGCGATCCAACAGATAGACGTAGCCGTTGCGTTCCGGTCGGACCAGCACCTTGCGGGGCTTGCCCTGCCAGGTCATGTCGAGCAGCACCTGTTCGTTGATGCCGTCGTAGTCGTGCAAATCGTGCGGGGTCCATTGATAGAACCATTTGGCTGCGCCGGTGTCGGGATCGCGGGCAAAGATTCCGGCGGTCCATTTGTTGTCGCCGGGCCGCAGATCCGGATTCCACGGACCGGGATTTCCGGTGCCATGGAAGATCAGGTTTAGGTCCGGGTCATAGGAGATCCAGCCCCACACATTGCCGCCGCCGATCTTCCAGGCGTCGGGCGGCCACGACGTCACGCCGAGATCCTTGCCCTTGTCCATGTCGTAATGCGGCTTGAAATCGGGGCCGATCAGCACCTCGGCGTCCGGGCCGGTATTGTAGGCCGTCCAGACGACGTGCCCGTCGCTGGCGTCGAGCGCCTTGATCCAGCCGCGTACGCCCATTTCGCCGCCGGAATTGCCGACCAGAACTTTGCCCTTCACCACCAGCGGCGCCATGGTGATGGTCTCGCCGATATTGACGTTGCCGATATGGGTGTTCCAGACCGGTTTGCCGGTGGCCGCATCGACGGCGATGGCATGGCCATCGAGCGTGTTGAAATAGATGCGCCCTTCGAAGAAGGCTGCACCGCGGTTGACCACGTCGCAACAGGCAACTCCCTGCGCGGCGGGCTCGGGGTTGGGCTCGAATTTCCACTTCATCGGCGCGCCGGGCTTGGTAAGGTCAAGCGCATAGAGGATGTTGGGGAAGGGCGTCACGATGTACATCGTGTTGCCGACGACCAGGGGCGCGGCCTCCTGGCCCTTGTTGACGCCGGTCGAGAAGGTGAAGGCCACCTGCAGGTTCTTGACGTTGTCCCCGGTGATCTCCGCAAGTTCGCTGTAGCGGGTCGAGGCGTAGTTCTTTGCCGGCATCGCCCATTGGCCGTCGTCGGGCGGAGCAGCTGCGGCAGGCGGATTTATCGCAAAGCTTGACGTTGACTGAGCAACCGCCGCGGTAGTCAGCGCGAAGCCTGCCAGCAGCGTCCATCCCAGCATCGCAGCCAATGGCCTCTTTCCCCTTTTGCCAGGCACCCTATTTTTCGCCGCCACCAGTCGCGCTTGCCTCATTGGCTGTCGAGTTTGCCGACGTTGGCGCAGAGCTCCATTAGCTGCAGCTGCGCCGTGTTTGTTGAACACTCTCCAACGCGTGAGCGGCGCAGAAGTGCCAAATGCAACGAAATAAATGTCGGATTCGGTTGGCCAAAGTCGGCGGCCGGGCGCTCGGGACAGCCGATCCGAATGTTAGCACTCAAGTCGGAAGTAAATCTATTCCCGGTGGTCCGGGTTCGGCTGGAACGGAGCGGCGCTTTTCGCAGTTGTGTCGAATGCTGTCTGCAGTCGAGCAACTGGCTCAATCGGTAAAAGAGCGGCGAGCGATCTTGTTCGTTGGAGCCGGGGTGTCGATGAGCGTCGGCTTGCCGTCCTGGCAAAAGCTCATCGAACACATGCAAAAAGAGCTCGGTCTGGACGAGGATACGATCGGTGCGCCGGAGGCCAGCTATCAGGCGCTTGCCGAATACTACCGGCTGAAGCAGGGGAGCCTCGGCCCTTTGCGCAGCTGGATGGATCGTGAATGGAGCGTCTCGCGGGAGAAAGTGCAGGGCTCGGCGATCCACAAGCTCATCGTGTCGCTCGATTTTCCGATCATCTACACGACAAACTACGACCGAAATCTCGAAGTTGCCTTCGAGATCCATAGCCGGCCCTTTGTCAAAGTCGCCAATGCGAAGGATTTGCCAAAGGCCACTGGCGAGGTGACGCAGATCATCAAATTCCACGGCGATTTCGACGACGACAAATCTTTGGTCCTGGCGGAGACCGACTATTTCGACCGGCTATCCTTCGATTCGCCGCTCGACGTGAAATTTCGGGCCGACGCGCTCGGGCGCACCATCCTGTTCATCGGCTACAGCATGTCCGACATGAACATCCGTCTGCTGCTGCACCGGCTTTGGCAGACCTGGCGCCGCTCCGGCTATGACAAGAATCGCCCGAAATCCTTCATCTTCATGTCGCAGCCGAGCATCGTCCAGGAGGCTGTCCTCGGCCGCTGGGGCATCGATATGCTGACCGAAGCGGCCGACGATCCTGAGGACGCGCTGCTCGCATTCCTGAACGAACTCAAGGACAGGGTGGGCCGGCCAGAAAGCGCGTGAGAGAACCTGCGGAAAGCGGATTGGTCCGGCAGTGGGAACCGGCTGATCCGATGTGAGTTCGGGAGGACTAACGTATCCGGGACCGAGCCTCGATGAGCGGACGCAAACACAAGCGCAGAGTGCATGCCAAAGACGGCCTGTCGGCCGAGCAGGCCTATGAGGTCAATTTCTTTGCCCGCAGGTGCGGCCTGACCAGGGACGAAGCACTCAAGATGATGCGAAATGCCGGCAGGTCCAACGATGGCACCAAGGCATCTGGCGAATCCGGGCCGAAGTAGCCGCATGGGTTCTACATAGCGGGCGGCCGGGACGGTCATCCGGCACAGCTGCTTCGTCGTCGGTCTCGGTAATCCGCATGGCAGTCGGTGGTGGCGCGCACCGCTGAGGATCGAGCGATGCAGCGGCCGCCGATGGAACATCCGCCGACAATTTTCGTTGACATGCTCCACAAGGCGAGAGGTCGAACATGTCGAAGTTCCAAGCCGCTACCCCGGAGCGTTTGCAGCAGCTCAGGCTTGAGGCGACAGCGCACTTTGCGCCGCTCATACTGCGCGAGGCGCTGGTGCGTCTCTGCCGAGCGTGTGGAAGCGAGAGCCTCGAACGGTTCGAGAAGACCATGGTTGACCAAATCGAGGCATCGCGTGACGAAAAGGCCGATTTCGACACGATGAAGGAATTTGCCATCGAACAGCTCTATGGCTGGATTCGAGAGGTCAGGTCTTCACCGGACATGACACAGCCGCTGGAGAATGTAGACACCCGAAGGACCCCTGGCCGCTCGGAAGAGCCGCAGACGCTGGAAGACCAGCTGCAGGCGGGTCTGGAGGATTCTTTCCCCGCAAGCGACCCGCCGGCTGTTGTTTCCACCGCGATCCCCGGCGGATCGAAGAAGCTGGTCGGAACCGACGAGGTCCTCAGGCAGCAGCGGGAGAAAAAGGCCGAGGAAGCCAGCCATTCGTGATAAACGGCTCTGCGGGGAAGCAGCCTGCCGGTTCACCCGCCGTCCGGCATGAAGGCTGTCCGGGCATGTGTGTCATGCGGCTCGCCTTCGACAAGAATCTTCGCTTCCAAAGCCGCGTCGATAAATGCTTCGCGGGCTTCCGCTGCCGTAATCTGGCCGATCTGGGCGCCATCCAGTGCATCTCCCGCCATCAGCGACAACGGGGCATTGCGGGCAGGCCATTTCTCGCTTTTGAGGCAGTAAGAAGCCTCGAAAACGGAGCTGACCATTCGCGATCGTCCCGGCTTGCCGAAGTAGATGCAAACCGGAGCATCGAACTTTATCTCCAGCATGGCGGTCCTCCCGATTTAACCACCCTTGATATAAATTAGCCTCAGCGGGTCACATGGCCTGCTGGGCATTTTAGCCGACGTCGCGAACCGCAGTGGGATTGATGCCTGCTGGTATTTCGGCGGCGATATCGTAGGCCAGAATGCCCGCCTTGCGGGCGAATGAATCGAACGCCGCGCGCACCGTCTCGACGTCGACCTCGTCAGCCAGCCCGGCGCGACAGGCGTCGAACGCCGCCTTGTGCGCCGGACCGCGGCTCGGCCATTCGTTTAAGACGTCATAGGCCTGCCAGATATTTTCGACATGGCGAGGGAAACCAAGGCCGACGAGAATTGGAACGGGGCGGCCAAACGATTTTTTTGTCATCTGTGTCTCCGCGAAAGAGCCTGTCGCATCAACGCTGGGCGGACGCGAGGCCCATGCTCTTTAACGCGGGATTGCTGCACGGGTTGCAGCGGGTTTGTTCGATCGTGCGCCGGCCGATGCTGGCGTCATTTGTTGGTCCGCATCTTTTGCCGGGGATTGATACCGCCTTGAGGCGTGGTGTCGTTCTCGACATCGCCTTCGAACGTGTTGTCGCCCTGATCGAGCCGGTCGCCCTCCTTGATCGTGCCCTTGGAACTGCCGATGCCGGGATCGTTGGCAAGGTCGCTATCGGCCGGCGTTTTGCCTTTGGCGTGCTTGTTTCCTGTCATGGGTTCCTCCTGTTTTGAGGTGGCGGACTGTCCTTGAGGTGGCGGCCCAGGCTCGCTGCGAAAATCGCGTTTCGACACGCCAATGGCGGCGCCCCGGATTTTCGGACGGCTTAGATTCCAACTCCGCGATCCCGACGGTTGTTCCGTCAAAAATATCGCCGTCGGCCGGGATTGCCCAGCCAAGCCGCTCCGGTTCCTGGACCGGGTGATTTTCGCCAGCCGGAACGATCTTTCGCCCAATGCATTTAACTGGTCTGCGCTCACGAACTCATTCTGGACGGGAGCTGGACCATTGCCACCTACAGCCTACGCCTTGGCGACTCGCGAAACCGAAGAAGTTTCCATCGTCGACCTCATACCCGCTTTGAGGGCTTTCGCCCGCACCTTCTGCCGCACTCCCGATGATGCCGACGACCTGGTCCAGGAGACGCTGACCAAGGGCTTGGCCAACATTGACAAGTTCGAAGCTGGAACGCGCATGAAGTCATGGCTCTTCACGATCATGCGCAACACCTACTACACGCGTGTCAGGGCCGCGGTGAGGGAAGCGCCCGGCCTGCTCGACTGCGCTTCGCTGCGGCCGATCTCGGAAGCGACGCAGGAATGGTCCGTACAGGGCAAGGAGGTCCACCAGGCCATCCAGAGTCTTCCTGAGCACCAGCGCGAGGTTCTGATGTTGATAGGCGTTCTGGGCATCAGCTATGAGGAAACGGCCGAAATATGCGGTTGCGCGGTGGGAACCGTGAAGAGCCGGCTCAACAGGGCACGCGCCGGCGTGCTGGAATACCTTGGCGAAAGTTCCTCACAGACCCTGATGGAAAGGCGCAGCTATCTGTCCGAAGGACAGCTGGACTTCGAAGCCGAGAGGCGCCGCTAATACACGTCACGTTAGTTGCTGGTCTCGCGCAAGCGCCTTTCGACAAGCGCATGCTGCAACTCGATCGCAAGTTTGGTCAGCCTGTCAGGAACCCTTTCCTGCTCGATGGCCGCAAGCAAGGAAGCGATTTCCCGGTCTATCGTCAGATCGGCACGCGTGCTGACGGAATCTTCCCTTGAGCGAGACATCGCGTTCTCTTGGCAAATGTTGGTCCCTTCACCTCACTCTGGTGGCAACAGTGCGAGTTTGCAAGAATTTGCAGGGCGTCCATGCGACCGGCTTCGGTCCTTGCACAGCTTCGTCAGCGGTTGGGTTCTCGCGGTGTTTCAATTGCTCGCCGGCCGCAAGCCACATGCTGCCGCAACGATCAGTCTTCAGGCCGCCGATCCGCTGAATGATCCTGGTACTGCTCGGACTTGACCCGATTGCCGTCGAGCCCACGCTCCTTGGTGTGCTGCTTCTTGTCTCTGTTGGACAGAACGGCGTTCTCTCCGATCTTGTCCTTGGGAAGATCGGTCATCGCGCCAGCGCCAGCGCCTTTGCCGTGACTGCCGCGACCGATGTGCTTCTTGCTGCCGGACGCCATCTTGTTCTCCTTCATACTGTCGAATAGCGGCTTTTCCCGTTCGGCATCCGAACCAGCGTTGGGCCGCAATGTTCCGATGGAAATCGTAAGCAGGAAGGCATCGCCGTCCCAGTGCCGGAAAGGCTTTTCGCCGTCGACGAGGACTTGCATGCCATTTGCGTTGGCGAAGTTATGGACATCGGCGCGATCCAGCGCCGGCGATCCGCGATATGAATAATTCAAAAGCACGGCCATGCCCGGCCTCTTCAGCACGCGCGCGATTTCCACGAAATGTCGCTCCGCAAGGCCGGCCAGCACCAGATAGGGAAAGCTGTCGACGGCCAGCACGCGGTCGAAGCTGGCATCGCAAAAATCGGCAAGATCGAAACCGCGCGTAGGGCGGAATTCTACATTGCCGAGCCCGGCGCATCGCCGGCGGGCGATCGAGATCATCGCTGGGGATATATCGCTGCCGACGATCCGGTGCGACAGAGCGGAGAGCGCCTGTTCGAACCGACCGATACCACAGCCGATATCCAGTATGTCGCGGTCAGTGCCGGTAAAGCCTCGCCTCTCCAGCCATGCAACGATCTCAGCCGTAGCGGCAGAGAGCTTTTCCTCATTGCCCAGCGATGACAGCTGCACGCTCGCCGCCGGGGAGATCGCCGCCGCCGCGTCAAACCCGGCCGCCAGCCGCTTGACGACCGCATCGTCGGTCTCGTCCTCGCCACGCTCGTGCCGAACGGCACCACCTGTTTTGCGCAGCGTGGCGAAGATCTCGGGCCTGCGCCGCAGCAGGTCGGCAATCCGTTGCAGTTTTGCCGTGTTTCGCGGGTCAGCCGAGTGCGTGTTTTGCGCAATCTTCGCCAATTCTGCAGCATCGATTCCTGTCTCGAAACGGAGAGCCAGCCTTGCGATGACGGCTTCGACGCCGGCACCGTCTGCCATGCAATCCTCCAGCACCCGCCTTGCTGATGTCGACCGCCGAGATTCCGGCTGGGTCGCGCTCATCGCCCTTTGCTCCGCGTCCAGATCTTGCGCATCGTCCACCGGTCTACCGCGCCCCAGCTGTACTTGTAGGCCTCTTGTCCGCGCAGAAAATCGAACTCTTCCGCGCCTTCGCAGATCGCCTGCCTTATCGCTTGGCCGATGAGCAGCGCGCCGGGACTTTCCTCGGCATAGGCCGGATCGAAGCCACCGAGATAAGCGCAAGCGCGGCCACGATGATGGAACCCGTAATAGGCGCCCACGATCGCGTTACCGATCGTGATAAGCCAGCATCGGGCAAGCACCTGTGCGACCAGCTGCGGCAGCGCCTGACGGTGGAATGCTTCCACGCGGGAATCGGACAGAACGCCGTCGCCGTGTCCGGCCCAGCGCGCGCGGTGAAGGCGGATCAGATGGTCGAGGAATGTCTGCGGATCGGACAAAGCGGGTTCGATGGAGACACTGCCGCGTCTCGACGCGGCCCTGTGGGCGCGGCGCAATTGGCGCCTCCGCCGCGCCGGAACACAGCCTTGAAGCGTCTGGTCGCCGGCGAGGGCGAGCACCGGGCAAGCGGCGTGACCGACGGCTTGGCACGATTCGAGCGCGGCATGCCTGATGGCAAGGCCGGCGCCGCCGGGAGGCAGGTCCTGCAAGATCCACTGTGTCCAGCCGACGGAAAGAACGGCGCCACCGATGACTGCGCCGACCGGTTCGGCGATCTCGGGAAGACAAAGGACATCCAGATAGTCGCTCAACGAAATGCCGAGCGGAAGCAATCGCGCGCCGGCATCGTGGCGTTCCAGATAGAGTGGCGCCAGGCCGACCAGATCGTCGCCACGCCAGATGGCGACCGTCGCTAGCTCGCCGGGAGCAAATGTCCGCCACCATGGCAGCAACCATGCGGGAGACTGGAACGGCGTCGCCGAGGAACTGCGCGACCAGAGTTCCCACCAGTGCGGCTCGAGGGCTTCGAGGTCCGCTGGATCGTCGATAATCTCACTGCGGAGCATGTCGCGCTCGCTTTGCCGTCGCGAGCTGCCCGCTGTCTGTGCCGAGCCGTGCCAGCGCCCGATAGGCGTCCATGTAGGAGGAAATCATGCGGTCGAGTGAAAAGCGCCGCCGCGCCTCGGCCCGGCAGGTCTCGGGGTCCAGGCTGGGTGCGGCAGCGATGGCTTCGGCCATCTCGTCGACATCCCCGACCAGATACCCGGTCTTGCCGTGCTCGACCACATCCGGCAGTGCGCCATTCGGGAAGGCCACCACGGGGGTGCCGCAGGCGAGCGCCTCCATGGCGACGAGCGAACTGGTTTCCGCGGCAAGGCTCGGGATGACTAGGCAGCGGGCTGTATTCAGCAGGCGCCGCTTGGCGACAAAGCCGAGCGGACCAAGGAAGCGGCGCCGGTCGTCCAGCCGGGGTTCGACCTCGTCGCGAAAATACGCTGTGTGCGTTTCATAGGGGTAGACCTTGCCACCGATGACCAGCGGCACGCTGGCCTTCTTGGCTGCGTCCAGCGCCAGATGGATGCCCTTTTCCGGGCAGACGCGGCCGAGCACGAGCGCAAAGTCGTGTTTGGCCTGCGGTTCGCTCAGCGCGTCGAAGTCCACTCCGTTGGGAATCGGCCCGATCAGCCTGGCTCCCGGCGGCGCGGTTCTTTGCTGAGCCGCCGATACCGCATGCAGCCACAGATCCTCCCGCGCCGGATTGAGAGCGTCGGCCGGATACCAGTCGAGCGGCAAATGCAGGGTCACCAATGTCGGCCCGTCGCCCGGCAGATAGGCATCGAAATCGATACCGTGCAAATGGACCACGTCGATTGGCCAGCGAGCGCGTGCGGTAGCAATTGCGGCACAATGAACACGCTGCGCCCGGCGCTTCGCCGCTTCATCGAGCACGCCCGGTTCGGCCGGCGTCTCGATGAGGACACCCGCAGCGCTCGAGCCCTGGCAGCCGATCACGATCGAGCGGTGTCCGGCCTGTACGAGCGCCTGGTCGAGCACCGACAGCACCTGCTCGGCACCACCGACCGCATCCGGCCCGACCGGGGCGAGGGGATAGGCGACGTTGAGGACGGTGAGCGTCATGGCTGGAGAGCCGAAGCTCCTCACGCTGCGGAGGCGCGCAGCCTGCCGACCGAAGGGGCAGCGATGCTGCCGGCATATCGGCGCGTCATTGCCGCGCAGAAGTCGGCGAATTCCTCCGGCACCAGCGGCGGACTGCTGTGGTGCGGCATCATTCCGCGGTGTTCCGGCGTGAAGCAGAAAGTAACCGTCACGTCGAAGTCGGCCAAAGCCTCCATCTGCCGGTCGAACCAGTCAAGTGCGTTCGGCCTGAAGCTGTCGGCCCAGGAAAGCCCGGTGCGCAGATTGGTGACGCCGAGCCGTTTCATCCAGGCAACGGCGTCGTCCAGCCGGTGATCTTCGAAATGGAACCACTGCACCAGTCCCATTGCCGGCGTGTGGTGCAGGAACTCCTCGAGCGCGGGCTTTGGCGTGCCGTCCTGGCGGAGCAGGCCCATGTAGAAATGGCGGTAGTAAGACGAGCCTTCCGCCTCGCGATGGCGCGTCGTCGCTTCCCACTCGCGCGGCAGGTCGTAGAGGCTGTACCATTGGATGCGCGGTGCGTTGCCGACCAGCAATTCCGCGGTCCGGCGCAGGCCCCAGACCTGTACCTCCTCGGCGCCGAAGGTCGACACGCCGACCTCGCTGACCCATACCGGAAGATCGGTAACAGCCGAAATCTCGCCGATCTTCTGCGGCCATTCGTGGATCTGCCAGAGGTTCCAGTCGAGCGGAAAGCCGTGCACGGCGACCGCATCGACATGATCGAGCACGCCGAACTCCCTCATCCGTGTCATGAAGCCGGCATCGATCGGCGAGATGCCGCCGAGGACTTTGGTCAAGGCGGGATTCTCCGACGCGATCGCGTCGGCGGCCAGGATTGCCGTAGTGGCGAAGCGGCTCCAGTCGGGGTCGAGCTCGGGATCCCAGTGGGATTTGTTGTTGGGCTCGTTCCAGATCATCGCGGCTTCAATCATTTATCTGTCCTTTCGACGGGTAGACGGCGCCGCCGCCGGCCGGGACGTCGGCGGTGCGGCAGAAATAGACCTCCTGCTCCGGTTGCAGCACGATCTCGAAGCCGGCGCTGCGCAGCATGGCTTCGGTGCAGGCGCGATTGGGAATCCACCAGTTGGTAGGGTCGTCGGCGTAACGATGCTCGATGAAATGCAGCTTTGGGAACTCCGGCCGGTCGAACAGGTCGTGAGTCCAGAAATGATAGTTCTGCTCGAGCGCCGGCACGTTGGTGCTGCCGCGCTGCATCGACTGGAAGATCATCAGGTCGTCCGCGACATGCTCCCGGATCAGATCGAGTGCGAGCAAGGGATGGCGCAGATGGTAGAGCACTCCCATGAACAGCACGATGTCGAACCGCTCGCCCAAGGCGCCAACGTCGTAGACCGAGAGCCGCCGGAATTCGACGTCGCAGTCCGCAACCTCGGCGGCAAAGCGCGCCTGCGCCAGGTAAGCCTCATCGAAATCGATGCCAAGCACGCGGCCGGCGCCGCGGCGTTTCATCTCGATCGAATAGAAACCCGCATTGCAGCCTATGTCGAGCACCGCCTTGCCGGAAAGATCGGCGGGGATGGCGTCCGCGAATTTGCGCCATTTGATCAGCGGATAGTTGCCAAGGAAATGGTCGGGAGCGGTTTCGATGCCGGCCAGTTCCATATTGTGGAACCATGGGCCGAGCGCATCGATACGGCGGCGGATTTCGGCATCGGAATGCAGCATGGCTAGCCTCCTTCGCCTGCGAGGACAGGGACGTGCTGGTGGCCGGGCAGCGTAATGGCGACTTGGTCGTCCTTGGTACCGGCGGCGCTTTCAAGCAGGCGAAGTGCGGTGCGGTAGCCGTTGAAGGTGCCGACGTCGACATAGGCGGTGCCAGCCTTGATGCCATAGGCATCGCCTCCGGCGGCGAGATAGGCATTGACCAGCGTGCCGATATATTCGTCGCACCGGTCCCGTTCCCGCCACAGCGCGGCGAGCTGGTGAAGGGTGCGGCCGGGCATCTTGAACGCACCCCAGATCCAGTTCGATTGGGCATTCTGCTGCTTGACCTGGATTTGCTTCACCCGGTCGTCCTGGTCGACAACGACGGCATCGAAGAACTCCGGCTGGTCCACCGGAAACAGCAGGAAGGACAGGCCGTCGTCCGGGAGGGCCAGGAAGCCGTCTTCGGGAAACCAGATCGTATCGGGCAACCCGACCAGAACGGTCTCATCGGCTGTGACGAGCGGTGCGGCACGGAAGATGGCGTCGCAAAGGCCGACCGGAGAGGGCTGCACCACAAACAGCCCAGTCGCGTCGGCATAGCCGGCAGAATAATATTCGAGGATATCCGACTTACCCGAGCCGATGACGAAGCAGATCTTGTCGGCCCCCGCGCGCACCATGCGGCGCACCAGGTATTCGCTGACCGCGCAAGGCCGCTCGGTGTTGCCGTCGATGCGGCTGCCGACCGGCAGAAGCTCCTTCGAAAAGCCGAGCGGCTGGATGCGGCTTCCCCGTCCGGCTGCGGGCACGATGCCCAACATCAAACTGCCTCCTTCAACGGCTCGCCATGCGTGGAGCCGTGCAGTGCATCGGACAGGATGCGGTCGAATTCCTTCGCGCGCCGCGCCGAGGTGTGTTCGTCCAGCACCCGCTCGCGCGCTCGGCGGCGGATAGCGTTAAGCTCGGCGTCGGACAGGTCGAGCGCGGCGACCACGTCGTCGGTGCTGTTCGCCACGACGATCTCTTCGCCGGGCCGGAAAAAGGCCTCCAGTCCCGGCCATGTGTCGCTCACCATCGCGGCACCGCAAGCGGCGGCTTCGAACAGCCGGCCGGAAGGACACCAGCCCCTTTCGGCCATCGCCTCGCGGGTCACGTTCAGGGTCAGCCGTGATGATGAAAAGAAGGCGGGGTGGTCGGCCGGCGGCAGATGCCGGACGAAGAAAATATTGTCGCTCCACGGGAATTCCTGCGGATATTGTGCGCCGCCAATGATGAAGCGGCGCTCCGGCAGGCGCGCAGCCGGACTGACCAGCAGCCTCTCGACCCCGACCTGGCGGTCTGCCGCATAGGTCCCGAGATAGGAAAGGTCGCCGGCAAACTCCGGCCTGGGCGGAGCCGGCCGGTGTCGCTCTGGATCGACATGGCCGTAGAGCGGCATGACGCGGCGTGCACCCAGCATCGACTTCAATGCGTCGATCGCGGTGCCTCCCGTGTAGCTCAGCACGAGATCGAAATCGCGAAGCCCTTCCGGCCCGAAATAGGCCGGAGGCTCACCTTGTTCGATCCGCGCCAGCGTCACCGGCGTATCCAGATCGTAGAACACCTTCAGCCCGCGACAGGCCTGGTGGGCAAGGCGCGATGCGCTCACGGCATCGGGGCAATAGGAGGTGACGATGACCACATCGGCCTCATTCATCGCCTGCTCGGCAACGCGCTGGATGTCCTCCCAATCCTGATAAAGGACGAGGTTGCCGCCATCCAATTGGTCGAGGTCGCGCGTCCCGGCATAATAGGGAGTGTTGCGTTCGAAGAAGGTGATAGACCAGCCCAGCCCGGCCATCGCCCGGATCAATCCGCGCCACAGCGTGGCGTGCCCATTGCCCCACGACGATGTCACGGTAAGACCGAAAATGACCATGCGCATCCGGCAATTCCTCGTCAGGCAGCTTCGTTGAGTCTGATCAGCTTCGACCCCCAGTCCCCCCAAACAACCGTGGTGATCGACGCTGGGTCGATATCGAAGCGAAAGCAGTTTCCCAGCGACAGGCCGAGCACCTTGCACACGGCGGCCTTGATGACGTCGGCATGGCTGACAAGTGCGACGCCCTGGTTCTGGTAGGTGCCGCGGACCTGCTCGATCAATGAGACGACGCGTTGCTGCACGTCCAGCATGGTCTCGCCGCTCGGTGTTCTCGCCTGCTGACGCCGGTCGTTCCACACCCGCCAGTCGGCATCCTGGTTCAGCTCTTCGAAGGTCTTTCCCGACCAGGTGCCGAAGTCGATCTCATCGAGTTCCTCGCGGATCACGATCTCACCGGCATTGCAGGCGAGCGCGATCGGGTTGGCAGTCTCCTGCGTGCGTTCGCGCGGGCTGCAGAAGATTGCCGCTATCGCCTCGCGTGCCATGCGGTCTGCCAGATGCGAGGCCTGTGCCTTGCCGGCTTCGCCGAGGCAAACGCCGGCCATCCGTCCGGCAAGATAACAGCCGACATTGTCGTGCGCGGCGTGGCGCACCAGAAAGAACGTCGTCGTCATTCCGCGGCATCGAGCATCGGCTCGTCCTTGCCGGCGATGAAAGAGAGCGTGCGCTGGCGGGCTTCCGCGTCGGTGAACTGCTCGGGCGGCGATTTCATGAAATAGCTGCAGGGACCGGTCAGCGCGCCCGCGATACCGCGGTCGAGCGCCAGCTTGGCGCAACGCACCGCATCGATGACGACGCCGGCCGAATTGGGCGAATCCCACACTTCCAGCTTGAGCTCGGCATTCAGCGGCACACCGCCGAAGGTCGTGCCTTCGACCCGGATATAGGCCCACTTGCGATCGGTCAGCCACGGGACATGGTCGCTCGGCCCGACGTGAATGTTGCCGGGCTCCAGGGGAACGTCGATCTGGCTGGTGACGGATTGCGTCTTTGAGATCTTCTTCGATTCCAGTCGCTCGCGCTCCAGCATGTTGAGGAAGTCGGTGTTGCCGCCGAAATTGAGCTGGTAGGTGCGATCGATACGCACGCCGCGCTCGCGGAACAGGTTGGCGAGCAGACGATGTACGATCGTCGCACCGACCTGGCTCTTGATGTCGTCGCCGATCAGCGGCAGGCCGTGCTGCTCGAAGCGGCGGCGCCACTCCGGCCGCGAGGCGATGAAGACGGGTATGCAGTTGACGAAGGCGCAGCCGGCCTCGAGCGCGCACTCGGCATAAAAGCGCGTTGCCTCCTCCGAACCGACAGGCAGATAGGACACCAGGATTTCGGCGCCGCTTTCGGCGAGGATCTTGCTGATGTTGGCGACGGGGTCGTCGGCCTCCTGAATCTCGTCGCGCAGATATTTGCCGATGCCGTCCAGTGTCGGCCCGCGTTCGACGCGAACGCCGGTAGCCGCCACATCGGCAAAGCGGAAAGTATTGTTCGGCGCGCTGTAGATCGCGTCTGCCACATCGCGTCCGACCTTGCCCTTGGCGACGTCGAAAGCGCAGACCACTTCGATGTCCTTGACATGATAGCCGCCAAGATCGGCATGCATCAGCCCGGGTATGGGCTCATTGCTCCTTGCGTCGCGGTAATAGGTGATGCCCTGAACAAGGGAGGAGGCGCAGTTGCCGACGCCGACTATTCCGATCCGAACTTTCTTCGATCCCACGAAACCGCTGCCTATGCTGTTGAAGGTAAGTTCTTCGTGCCAAACCGCCTGCCTCGCTGATTGTTCCTTGCCGGCTGCAAAAATCGTGCAACCGATGGTGGATCAAAGTAGCGCTCGCCGAGTTGTGCAGTGAGGCCAACCGGGACGGGACAATGATCGTCTATGGCGACCACAAGCGAATTGAGAGCGCGGGATATGTTCGCGGCTCAGCCTGCAAAGCGGCCGGGCACATTGCGGACATGCCAAGCGGGATCGAACGCCACGCAGCCCTGGTCGGCCTGTTCATCAAGATCTCGGAATTGGTCCAGGGCCTTGCCGATGCTGAATTCGAGGCCAACTGCATGGACAGGAATTCCCGACAGCGGATCGCGGGCGCAAATCTCCTGGTCGGCTTGGCCCGGGACGTGGGCAGATCGTGGGCGGCCGGATTCGCGATCGACGGCCCGGTCCGTGCGGACGTGCCGCGAATGCTGGCCGAACTCGATTGCGACGGCGAAATCCTCATCGACACGGCCGAGGGCTACGCCCATTACGCGCTCTATCCGGAGAGCTATTTCGTCGCCGCGCGGCAGTCGGGTCTCGATGCGAACACATGCGTAATCGGCATCCGCAGCATCGGCCTGGGGCTTGCAGCGATGGTGGCTGCAGCCATCGGCGCACCGGCACCCGTCAGCGTCCGTCCGACCGGTCATCCGTTTCGCAGGCGGCTTGCCGCCGATCCGGAACTGATCGGTAGCTGGATGACGAAGCCGTCGGCCCGCTTTGCCATCGTCGACGAAGGCCCGGGCCTGTCAGGAAGTTCGTTTCACGCCGTCGTCGCATGGCTGCAAAGGCTGGGCATCGATGCCGGGCGCATCCATCTGTTCCCCAGCCATTCGGGCGGGCCGGGTCCCGAGGCATCGGCGGACAGTCGTGAGGCATGGACGGTTTGCCAAAAACACACCGCGGATTTCGAACGGACTTTCCCCGCTGGATCCGCTGTCCCGACGTTGCGGGATTGGGTGGCCAGGACGATCGGCCGCACAGCGGCCAGCCTGACCGAAACATCCGCCGGAGAGTGGCGTCGCTTGCACTATGGCTCGCTGGATCATTGTCCACCTGTTCACCGCGGCTTCGAGCGGCGAAAGTTCCTCGCTTTTGCGGGCCGGGGAAAATGGTCGGTCAAATTCGTTGGCCTCGGCGAAATCGGAATGCAAAAGGCCGAGACCGCCAGGAAGCTGCACGATGCAGGCTTTGGCCCGGAAGTCGCCGGGCTGTGCCATGGCTTTCTCGTCGAACGCTGGATCGACGGTGCAACGCTGGACCGGGCAAGGCTTTCGAAAGAAAAAATGGTCACTCGTCTCGCGCGCTATCTGTCCTGGCGGGCAGCCAATCTGCCCGCCTCCGAACCGGGCGCCTCGCTGGAGGCGCTTGCCGACATGGCCGTGCGGAATACAAGCGAGGCTTTGGGCGAAAGCCGCGCGGCGGAGCTGCGGAACTGGTTCTCGAAACAGGCTCCACCAAAGACCATGCAGCGGGTCGAAATCGACGGGCGGCTTCATCCGTGGGAGTTCATCCTTTCGCGCGGCGGAACGCTGATCAAGACGGACGCCCTCGACCATTGTCGGTCGCACGATCTGGTCGGCTGCCAGGACATCGCCTGGGACATTGCCGGCGCCCGTGTCGAGTACAGCCTCGCCGACGCGGCGACTGCGGTACTGTGCAAAGCTGTCGAGGCGACTACGTCTCGTCCCGTCGATGCCAATCTGGTCCACTACTACGAGCCCTGCTATCTCGCCTTCCAGCTTGGCTTGTGGAGCATGGCTGAGCGATCGGGCGATGATCGGGAACAGATCCGGCTGGCGGCCGCGGCAAGACGTTACGCTGCCGCGCTGCTTCGTTTCCTGGAAAGCCAAGGCGACCTGCCGCCGCTCGACCAGGATCAGTCCAGCCGGCGCAGCATATCCGCTTCCTTTTCGAGGATGGCCGCTACCTCCTCGCGCTGAAGATGCGTCATCATCAGGCTCACACAACATTCCAGATAGGTGATGGAGGCGCGCCGCAGGAAGGCAGCCGTCTCCTTTGCGGCCATTTGTTCGATGTCTTTGGCGGATCGCTTCGGATGCACAATCGTCTCCATGCCGGTACCTTGACAGAACCAGAAGCTGGACGGGTTGTTCCCGCGACGAGAAAAAGTGACCAAATCCGAGACGACGGCGCTTTCATGCAGCGGCCAGACGCTCCCCGCCTCAGGCCGGCAGGTTTTGCAGCCGGCCTGAGGCAGAACGCACGGTGGCGGCAATTCGACGTCTTCTGTCGACCATCTGCGCCGTCTCAAGCTCGGCAAAATAGGCGATTGTGCGCATCAAACCCTGCCTGAGCGGCACTTTGGGCGACCAGCCGAGAAGCTTCCTTGCACGGGAAATGTCGGGTTGCCGACGACGAGGATCGTCTTGCGGCAGCGGCAGGAATTTCAAGTCCGATTTGGTGGCGGTCATGCCTCTCACCAGGCCCGCCAGTTGCAGGATGGTGAACTCCCCCGGATTGCCTAGATTGATCGGCTGGCGCGGGTTGGGATTGACCTCCATCAACCGGATCAAGCCGTCGACCAGATCGGAAACGTAGCAGAACGACCTGGTCTGCAGCCCGTCGCCGAATATCGTCAGCGGCCGTCTCTCGAGTGCCTGCATGATCAGATTGGAAACGATCCGTCCATCCGCAGGATCCATCCTGGGACCATAGGTGTTGAAGATGCGCGCTACACGGATATCGGCCTTTCCCATTCTCAAATAATCGAAGCACAAGGTTTCGGCGGTGCGCTTGCCTTCGTCATAGCAGGCGCGGGGGCCGATGCAGTTCACGTGGCCGACATAGTCTTCCTTCTGCGGATGCTGTTCGGGATCGCCATAAATTTCGCTGGTGGACGCCTGCAGGAACCGGGCGCCATTGCGGGCGGCGAGCTCCAGCAGATTGAGCGTTCCGATGACGCAAGTCCGCGTCGTATGGACCGGGTCGGCCTGGTAACGCGGCGGCGAGGCCGCGCACGCCATGTTGAAGATGCGATCCACCGGCTCGCCAAGCTCCAACGGTCGGCAAATGTCCTGCTTGATCAACCGAAAATCCGGACGATCGGCGATCGATGCTATGTTCTCCATACGGCCGGTAAGGAAATTGTCGACGCAGATCACGCGCCAGCCGGTCTGGAGCATTGTCTCGCAAAGATGCGAACCGAGGAAACCGGCGCCGCCGGCGACAAGCACGGTCCTGGTCCGTTGCGCCTTTCTTGATAGCTGCATCTCTATTTTCTCCCGTCTGCGGGTCATGCTGCACTCTCGACATCCAGATCGAGAGCAGAACGTGGCGATTTGGCCTGCGCCAGCAGCGAAACGAATTCGCGGGCTCTCGCGGTGCTTGTGTGGGCTGCCAGGATGAGCGCGCGCGCTTGCCTGGCCATGGCAAGCCGGGCGCTGTCGGATTCCCCAGACAGGATGCCGATCACGTCCTCGGTCCTGCGCGCCATGTGGATCGTTTGCCCCGGAAACAGGCTGTCCAGTCCCGCCCAGCTATCGCTGATGATCGCCGTGCCGCAGGCGGCTGCCTCGAAGAGGCGCACGCTGGGCGACCATCCGGCCGCGATCATGGAACTGCGCGTGACGTTCAACGTATAGCGTTGGCGGCTGTAAAAGGCGGCGTGATCTGCCGGCGGCAGGTGTTCGATGCGATCCACATTGTCCGGCCAGGCGATTTCGCGCGGATATTGCGAGCCTGCCACGACGAAGCGGCGCTCCGGCATGCGACGCGCCGGTTCGAACAGCAGGGCCTCCAGCGTCGCCTGGCGGTCGGGGCTGTAGGTGCCGAGATAGCCGAGATCCCAGCGGATTGGATCACCGGTTCCGTGATGCCGTTCCGGGTCGACGGAGCAGTAGAGCGGCTCGGCCCGCCTCGCGCCGAATTCCGCCGTCAGACGGGCAAGCGTCGGCCCGCCGGTGAAGGAGAAGTAGACGTCGAAATACGGGACCTGCCGCCTGGCAATGTACTCGCAATCATCGGTCGAAAGCTTTGCCAGCGTGATCGGCGTGTCGATGTCGTAGAAGCAGAACTGACCCGTGCATAGCGATGCCACGACGTCGATGATTTCAGGGCC
Organism: Mesorhizobium sp. M0106; assembly: GCF_040322715.1. NCBI lineage: Bacteria > Pseudomonadati > Pseudomonadota > Alphaproteobacteria > Hyphomicrobiales > Phyllobacteriaceae > Mesorhizobium > Mesorhizobium sp. M0106. Next base: position 32,329 of record NZ_JAMYUA010000022.1, read on the forward strand.
TTCGGGAACGAAGGAGCCGACGACCACGATATCGGCATCGCGCAAGCAGCGAGCAAAATTGCGGCGAAGATCATCGATCGTTTCATAGTAGCGCAAGGCGCAGAAATCGGGATCGCGCAGATCCCGGTGACTTGCGTACCACGGCACGTCGCGTTCGAGAAAGGTGACGCGGTGACCGAGTTCGTGGAAACCTTTAAGCAGCCCCCGAAAGGTGGTGGCGTGGCCGTTTCCCCAGGATGAGGAGAGCGACAGGCCAAGAAAGACGATGTCGAGCGGCTTTGTCATTCGGCCGCCTCCACGGTCGGACGCTCGAAATGGCGCCTGAAGATAGCGTCGGCTAAAACGGCACGTGTCGTATAGGTATGTTCGCCAAGCACGCGCCGAAGCGCCGATGTCCCGATCGCCTTAGCCCGTTCGGCACTAAGGCTTTGCATGATCTCGGCGACGTCCTCGCCATCGCGCGCGACCAGGATTTCCTCGCCGGGTTTCAGGAACAGGTCGACGCCGAGCCAGGCGTCGGTGATGAGGCATGCGCCGGCGCCCGCCGCCTCAAAAACGCGCGTCGCAGGTGAAAAGCCATTGGCCGCCATGCTGTCGCGGCTGATGTTCAGCACCGCCTTGGCCGTGACGTTCAATGCATTGTGGTCGCGCGTGCCGACATGGCCGAGCCATCGGACATTGGCGGGCATCTGCTTGTCGCCCCAGCCCGATCCGCCGAGCAGGAAGCGCTGATCGGCGGAGCGGCCGGCCGGGTCGAGGAAGAAGGCCTCGACGCGCGCCTCGCGGTCCGGCAGCCGGTTGCCGAGAAAGGCGAGATCACAGGCAAAGCGCATGTCCTTGCCGACCGGATGATGCGTTTCCGGATCGAGCGCGTTGTAGATCGGCACGCATTCGGCCGCCCCCATTGCCCGATAGGCCCAGACCACCGGGTCGCCGCCGCCATAGGTCAGCACGAGGTCGATTTCCTGCAGCGCGCGATGCAGCGGATGGTCGGGCTCGTCGCGCAACTGGCCAAGCGTCGCCGGCGCATCGACATCCCAGAATACGGTGAGCGCACCGGCACGGGCGTGATCGAGCACCGCCCGCAACAGGGCGTCGTCGGCGAAACCGACGCCGCTCGCCTTGACGACGATATCTGCCTCCGCCGCCCGCGCCGCCACCTGCATCAGCGCCTGTGGGGTCGCCTCATAGACGACGACGGCACACCAGTCCGGCGCCTCGATGTCGCGGTTCTTCTGGCGATCGTAGACATCGGGCTCATAGAAGGTGATGTCATAGCTGAGCCTGGCCAGAGCCTTGAGCAGCCCGCGGTAATAGGTGGCCGCGCCGTTCCAGTAGGACGACAGCAGGCTTGACCCGTAAAATGCAATCTTCATTCGGCGGCCTCCGTTGCAAGGATCGTGTCCGCGGCTTGGCGGCGCCCACATTCGGCGAGCACGCCGAACAATTGATCCGCCCGGTGCCGGCATGTGTGCCGCAAGCGGATGGTCTCGAGGCCCGATGTCGCCAGAGAAGCGGCGAGATCCGCGTCGTGCAGCACGGCGCGAAGATGACGCCGCATCTCGGAACCGTTGTTTGCAAACAGAAAATCTACGCCGGGCCTGAACAGGCGTTCGACATCGGACCACGGCGCCGAAACGAGCGGGATGCCGCAGGCGAGCGCCTCGAACATGCGGATGGTCGGGATGCCGGGCAGGCTTTCGCGGTATGGACGCCTGGGGATGTGCACTGTGATGCGGTTTGCTGCAAACGCCTTCGGCACGTCGGCGTTGGCGATCCAACCTTCGTAGTGCAGGCCGGCGGCCGCAAGGTCGGCGAGCGCTTGCCGTGGATAGCGAACGCCGTGGACAGTGCCGCTCAATCCTAGCTCACGCACCGGCTCGACCAGGAATTCCCCGATTTCGGCGCTGCGCTCGTCGTCGCCCCAATTGCCGATCCAGATCAGGTCGGCGCTGCGCTCGATTTCAGGATGGGGCTGGAACAGATGATCATCGGCTGCCTCGTGCCAGGTAAAGACCCGCTTGCCCCATCCGGCGCGAAGATAGCTTTCCCGCAGCGCCTCGCCGAAGGCGAGCACGCCGTCGTAATGTTCAAGCTGCAAGGCAGAAATCGCTTGCGTGGCCGAGATGGCGCGATGGTGCGTGTCGTGGAACAGCAGCGTGAAACGGCCGCCAGTTGCTTTCGCCTTGCCCAGCCGCGCAACAAGGTCCGGCTCGGTCCACTCATGCACGATCACCACATCGGCATCGGATATCCAGGCTTCGTGGTCGAAAGCGGCATCGTAGGTCACCGGCATCAACTCAGGGAAATCCTTCCGGAATCGCTCGATCGCGAAGGACCCTTTCTCGGCTACCAGGTTCGACCGGCTCCAACCGTCGGCGGGTTCCAGCGCGATCGCCTGGTGCCCGCGCGCGACCAGCTCGCGCATGATGCCGCGCAGGAAATGTGCGTTGCCGTGGTTCCAGTCGGAAACGATCGAATGGGTGTAGAATAAAAATCGCATAATCAATTATCCGCCATGGTGGCCAGGGCCGCCTTGTCGTAGACGCCGCGCATGGCGGTCGCCTGCCTTGCCAGTGAAAATCTGCGGCTTCGGCGCGCCGCCGCCTCACCGAGCTCTCGCCGGCGCTGCGCGTCAATGCAAAGGCCATTGATGCAGCTGGCGAGATCACTCGGATCGCGCACATCGTAGAACAGGGCCGCGCCGTCCCACAGTTCCCGGTAGGTCGCGATATCGGCAAGCACCAAGGGCGTTGCCGACATTGCGGCTTCCAGCGTGGCCAGGCCGAACGGTTCGTAGAGCGACGGCGATACGAAGATACCGGCCCGAGCCATCAGCGAGCGCACTTCCTCATGTGGCACCGGCCCGAGGGGAACGGCGCCACTGAAGCCAACATGCTGGCCGTCCGGCCCTTGCTGCGAGCCGGCGACGAAGACCGGCCATTGCGTCAGGGAGGCGGCCTGGTCCAGCACCGTTGCATTCTTTCCTTCGTCCCACCAACGCGCGGCGGCGAAAACGACCGATTCCCGCCTTTCGCTCTTCGCGCCGGGCCGTGCGCCGTTGCCGACGACGCTCAGGCGCGCGATCGGCCCGTAGCAGGTTTCGAGCATGTCGGCATGGCTGCGGCTGGGCGCAACGACCATGCCTGCTTTGTCGAAACCGCGCCGGTTGCGGTCCTTCTGCCAAGCCCATTCGCCGTCCGCCGCCTGTCCCTTGACGGCGTGGAACCATGTCACCACGCAGGAATGCGACACCGCCACGACGGGGCAGGGCACGTCGAGCCCCGCGGCCTGCGTCGGCGCGTTGAGATGGACGACGTCGATAGCGTAGTCACGTAGGAGTGGGTGCAGCTCCTGCTGCAGGGTGTCGAGGTCGTGCTCGTTGCGGGTCATCCAGTCGGGCGGCGTGTTGAGCCAGGTCAGCGCCGCGAATGACTGGGCCTCCTCCGCCTGCTGCCTGGACGGTTCCGGACCAAGCCCGGCAAGCACGACGCTGTCGCCGCCGGCGACCAATTGCCTGGCCAGATCGAGCGCATAGCGCCAGACGCCACCGACGGCATCGACGGTCATCAGTATGCGACGCGGCGGGCTCAGCGTCCGCAACATGTGGCCTCCAATTCAGCCAGCGGACGCGGACGCTTCTCCTGGATGTCGCTGAACGTTCGGAAGGATGCGAGGTAATGTTCATGCGCGCGCTCCCAGGCGAGATCGTCCGGCTCGCCCCAAAGTTCGCGGTAGCTCGGCGAACTCGGATAAGGATAGAGCGGCACCGGTTCGTTGGCCCAAACGCCGTTGTCGATCAGGTGCTTCCGCCAATAATCGACGAGCGCGGGATCGTCCTCGACCACGCCGATCAGATTGGCCTGCACGAACGGCACGTGGCGCCTTGCGTCGACCAGCAGCGCGGCCAGCTCCTCGGTGCCCAAACGGCAGCGTTTTGCCAGCATGGCGCGGCCTTCCACAGTCAGGCTTTCGAGGCCCGCCTCGATCGAGACGCAGCCGGCGGCACCGAGCAGCTTCAGCAATTCCGGCTTCCAGAGGTCGATACGGGTCTGCACGCCGAACTTCACATCACGATCGACCAGCGCTTCCAGCAATGCCTTTTGCGGCAGGAAGATCTCGTCGATGAAGTAGATGTAACCGACACCCTGTGCGATCAGCCGGTCGATCTCGGCGATCACTGCTTCGTGGTTCCGGCGGCGATAGGCGTCGCGGAAATCGATCTTGGCGCAGAAGCTGCAATTATACGGGCAACCGCGTGACGCCTCGACCTCCGCGCCAAAACCGACCTGGTTGTCGTCGAAGCGATGATGGTGGTGCGAATGCGCGGCAATCCAGTCCGATGGCCATTCGAGCGGCGGGTGATCGATGAACGAGCTCGCATGCACGCCGCCGTTCGAGACCAGTTCTCCATCCTCGAAATGGGCCGTGGACGGCACCGCAGTCCAGTCGTCGCGTCGGGCAAGTTCCGCGACCACTTCCTCGCATTCGCCGCGCACGACGATGTCGACGCCAAGCTTGCGCAAAGTCGGCGTCGGCGTCGCCGAGCCATGCGGCCCGACGGCGACGGTGCGACCGCCGCGCCCGGCAAGATGGTTGAGGAAATCGGCCGGCACGCGCAACTCGGGCGGTGCGCAGCGCCAGAACAGGTAGGTCGGCGCGGTGCTGACGACGGTCATGCCAGGCTCGAATGCGGCGACGCGATCGGCGAGCGCGGCGTTGTCGAGCTTCTGGATCTGCCCGTCCAGCATCAGCACCTCGTGGCCGGCGGCTTCGAGCAGCGCTTTCGAATAGCCGAGTTCGAGCGGCAGATGCGGTTGGCGGCAGCCGAAATAGATGCTGTCCTGGTACGTCCAGGACGGATTGACCAGGGCGACCTTCATGCCACGTACCTCGCCGGTTCGGGATGCGGGTCGAGGCGATGACGCTGCAGCCAGTCGGCGAGGTCGCGGATGCCGTTTTGCCACGGGACGTGCGCTTTCCATCCCAGCGCCGCCTCGATCGCGCGTGTGTCGGCGACGAAGAACGGTTGGTCGCCGGTGCGTTCGCGGTCGTAACGGATCGGAACGTCACGTTTCGTTATGTCGCGAATCTCCTTCAGCAGCATGCGCAGGCTGACGGCGTTTTGTGGTCCGCCGCCGAGATTGAATGCCTGGCCGCTGATTTCCTCGATCCGGTCGAGCACGGCGCGATAGGCCGCGACCGCATCGGCAACGTGGAGGATGTCGCGCACCTGCTTGCCGTCGCCATAGATGGTGATCGGCCGGTCGGAGAAGGCGCTAAGCAGGAAGTGGGCGACCCAGCCCTGATCCTCCGTCCCGAACTGGCGCGGTCCATAGATGCAGCTCATGCGCAGCACCGCCGTCGGCAGGTCGTATGACTTGGCGTAGTCGAGGACATACTGGTCCGCCGCGCCCTTGGAGCAGCCATAGGGCGTGCAGAAATCGAGGCCGCGCGTCTCGTCGATGCCGTGCGCATGGATGGCCGCGTCGCGAGGCGCGTATCTGCCGTCCTCTTCGCCCATGGCGAGGTCGGCGAGGCGGCCATAGACCTTGTTGGTGCTGGCGAAAACGACGGGGATGCGCTTGCCGCCGCGGCGAGCGGCTTCCAGGACGTTGAACGTTCCGCGCAGGTTAACGTCGAAATCCTCGTCCGGCCGAACCAGGCTCGTGGTGACGGCGGTCTGCGCGGCAAAGTGGAAAACCGCCTTCGAACGCGCCACCAGCGGCGCGAGCGCCTCTGCGTCGCGGATATCGGCGATTTCGATGGTCAGGCGGCTGCCGTGCTTTTGCGTCAGCCATTCCAGGTTCTGTTCGACGCCGGGACGGCTCAGGTTGTCGATGACCAGCACCGGTTCGCCATCCGACAACAGGCTGTCGGCGAGGTTGGAGCCGATGAAGCCGCTGCCGCCGATAATGGCGATGGGCATTTCGCGAAAATCGGGTGACTCCGGTCTCATGATACCAGCCCTCGCGCTTCGAGTTCCCGCTTCATCTCGGCACTGCGATCGATGGCGACCGTGTTGCGCACCCAGGCGACGAAATCGCCGAGTGAATGCTCCAGCCGGTACTGCGGCTGGAAGCCGAGCAGTTCGCGCGCCTTGGAGATGTCGGCAAAGCAATTGCGGATATCGCCGGAGCGTGCCTTGCCGAGGATTTCCGGCTGGCGGCCAGGCACGCCCATCGCTTCGGCGAGCAGCCGGGCGACATCGCTGACCGCGTAGGCTCGCCCGCTGCCGATGTTGATGACGTGGCCGCGTGCCTGCGGCTGTTCCAGCGCCAGCCGGAAGGCGCGGGCGACGTCGCGTACATGCACGAAATCGCGCTGCTGTTCGCCGTCCTCGAAGATCAGCGGCCGCTGGCCGTTGGCGATGCGCGAGGCGAAGTTCGCGAGGACGCCGGTATACGGGTTCGAGAGCGCCTGTCCGGCGCCGAAGACATTGAACAGGCGCAGCGCCACCGCATCGACCCCATAGGCTTCGCCGAAGATCAGTACGGCGCGTTCCTGGGCGTATTTCGTCAGCGCGTAAATTGAGGCGAGATCGACCGGTTTCTGTTCGTCGGTGGGCAGCGGCGACAGGACTTCACCTTCCGGGGACAGGGGATTCCATTGGCCGCTGCGGATGTCGTCCGGCTGCCGTCTTGCATTGTCGATGCGCCGGCCGTCCGGCGTCGCATAGAGACCCTCGCCATAGACGCTCATCGACGAAGCAACGACGATCCGTTCGATCGGGCGTTTGATTAGCGATTCCAGCAACGTGGCGGTGCCCAGATCGTTGGCGCCGACATAGCGGGCGATCTCGTACATGGACTGGCCGACGCCCACTTCAGCCGCCAGGTGAATGATCGCGTCGACATCGTCGACCGCCTCTGCGATGGCGTCGCGATCGCGAACGTCGCCTTTGATCAGCTTGGCGCCTGGCGGCAGGCTGATTGCCTCGCCACCATGCACCTGGTCCAGCAGCGCATCGAGAATTGAAACCCCATAGCCATGTTCAACGAGTTCCTGGGCGACGTGGCGGCCGATAAAACCGCAGCCTCCCGTGACCAGTATACGTTTCACGACAACTCCTCATACGAATGGCTTTGCCGCCCCAAACTTCCGGGCGAAAGGTTTGTTCCCTTGCTTCAACAAAGTTCCCGGAACGCTGCGCTCCGAAAGCGACCCCGCCTTCGGCTGGGCACGGGAACATCGAAGCGCGCTTGGTGTTAGGAGCCATAATCAACCAACCGCGCGCACATGCCGGGCAACAATGCATCTGCTGGTTGTGTGAGGGCAGACCGGAGCAACGCGTGAGATCTCGCGGCCTGCGGTGGAATCGAAGGGAGATTGCGATGTCTGAATCCAGGACGACCACCGATCACGACGAAATCCGCCGTTGGGCCGAGGACCGCGACGGGCGACCGGCGGTGGTGCGCACCAAGGGCGAGGGAGGCATACTGCGCATCGACTTCGGCGAGCCTGAAGAGACGTTCGAGCCCGTTGAATGGGACGAGTTCTTCAGGATCTTCGATGAGAACGAACTGGCCTTCCTCTACCAGGATGAGACCAGCGGCGGAAAGACCAGCCGCTTCAACAAATTCGTCGAGCGCAGCCGGAAAGGCTAACATCGTCTAGTACCCCTGCACAGAGGATTCGACGGGTTCGATGGGTTGTAGCCTGGGTAGGATATCGGGTTTGACGAGCAGTTCAATGCTGCGCGCGAGGCCCGGTTGCCTGCGGATCAATCCGGCCCGCTCGAGGGTGAGCACCATCTGATGGACGGAAGGCGCGGTGACGCTGAAGAAGCGCTGCATGTCGCGTTGGCCGCAGAACTATTCGAGACGACGGAAGCGATCGAGCGCGTCCTTGTCATAAGGGATGCCTCCCAACTCTCGGGGTGCGCCGAGGCTAGACTTCGCCTGGAAAAGGCGACGACGCGCATCATCGACTATGGCGGCGGCGACCTCACGCAAGAACCCTTTCACGTGAGGATCGTGCTTGCAGATGGCGTCGCCGCCTACGTCGGATCGGCCAACCTGCTCAGGCGCTCGAAGGCAGCAAACCCGAGTGCGGAATGTTATCGAGGGTCCGGCTGTTCATGCCGTCAAAGTGCTCATCGATGCGGTTGCCAACATGGGCGGAGGCAATCTCCACCAGGTGCTGACCACGAAACGGTATCATGGAACTATTGCCAATGCCGTCATGGCGAGAGTGTTAGCGCAATCGCTGTCACCGGAAGCGCGCGCTTATGTGCCGTGCTGGAATGCACATGAAGAATCCGCGTCCGCGCGGCCTCGTCGATTTCCTTGCCTTCGAGGAAATCGTCGATCTGTTCATACGTGACGCCATGGGCATCTTCGTCAGGACGAAGCGGGACAAGGTTCTCCAGGTCGGCGGTCGGGATCTTGTCGACGAGTTCGGGCGGAGCGCCCAGATGCGCGGCCAAGGCTCGCACCCTGCGTTTGTTTAGCCCCGAAAGAGGAAGGATATCGGCGGCGCCGTCGCCGAACTTGGTGAAGAAGCCCATCAGTGCCTCGGCCGCATGGTCGGTGCCGATGACCAGTCCTCGGCTGGCGCCGGCGAGCGCGAACTGGGCAATCATGCGCTGACGCGCCTTGATGTTGCCAAGCAAGAAATCCTCGCGGCCTGCGTCGCCGAACTCGACACCAGCCCGCTTGATCGAATCTAGCATTGCGTCGGCAGCCGGCTTTATGTCGACCCGATGCACTTCGTCCGCCCCTATGGTGTCCAAAGCCCGCTGGGCGTCGCTCTCGTCGGCCTGGTTGCCATACGGGAGCCGAACGGCCAGGAATTTGGCGTCGTATCCAGCCGTTCGCAGTTCCTCAACGGCCCGTTGAGCCAGAAGGGCCGCGGCAAGTGAATCCACCCCGCCGCTGATCCCCAGCACATAGGTGCTGAGCCCTGATGCACGCAGATACGTGCCGAGAAAGTCGATACGCCGGCGTGCCTCCAGCGCGACGTCAACACTGGGAGCGACACCCAACGCGTTGATAATCATTTCCTGTTCGGTCATTGGCAGTGGGTGGTCCTGATATCACAGCAATGACGGGTTCGATGGCTTGTAGCCTGGGTAAGATATCGGGTTTGACGAGCAGTTCAATGCTTTGCGCGAGGCTGGGTTGCCTGCGGATCAATCCAGCGCGCTCAAGAGCGAGCACCATCTGATGGACGGAAGGTGCGGTGACGCCGAAGAAGCGCTGCATGTCGCGTGCGGCCGGCGCGCGAGGCCCGTTGGACACTGGATCTGCTGGCCGATGCGTTCGTCAAGCTGACCGAGCACGAACAGCTGTCGCGCGAGACGGTGCGCCGGCGCCTGGCCGAGAACGATCTCAAGCCGTGGCGCAAGGACATGTGGCGCATTCCAAAGGTTGACGCGGAGTATGTCGCGCGCATGGAGGATGTGCTCGACCTCTATGCCGAGGCACCGGACCCGAAGCGGCCGGTGGTGTGCTTCGACGAAAGCTCGACCCAACTCATCGGCGAGGTGCGTCAGCCAATCCCGGCCGCGCCGGGAAGGCTGGAGCGCTACGACTGCGAGTACAAACGCAACCGCACCGCAAACCTGTTCGTCTTCCTCGACTCGCATCGTAAGCGCTGTTTGCCTCGCACCTTGACCAAGACGCCGTTGTGCCGTTTCGAAGACTGCCGCTGTGACGGAGATGGCAACAATGCGCCAACAGCGGACGTTGTTGGATTGCGATCCGCAGCACCAAGGTGACGAAGGCCGTCAATATTCTTCGCGTTGACAGCGGTTCTGTGGGAAGCGAAAGCTGCGTCCAATAGGAAGCTCGCGCTACCTCTTCTCCAGGCCTTTGAGATGTTCGATGAAGGCCCGCAGTTTGGGGTGAACTTGAGACCGCTGCGGGTAGTAGAGGTACACACCCGAGCTTGTCCCGGTGAAGTGGTCCAGAACGACTTCGAGCTTGCCGCTCGTCACCTTGTCGCTGATCGCTTCTTCAGGGCTGTAAACGACCCCTAAGCCGTCGACGGCCGCATCGATCGCCAGCAGAACATCATTGAGGATCAGCGGCCCCTTTACCTGAACCTCAAATTCCTTGCCGTCGCTCTCGAACTCCCACCGATCGTACACACGATTGCCAGCTCCCGCGCAGATGCAAGGATGGGCCAACAGGTCTTTTGGATGTTCAGGGTGCCCATGCTTGTCAAGGTAGGCCGGTGCAGCAGCCACAACCCATCGGACGGGACCGAAGAGTTTGAGCGCCACGACATCTTTGGCAAGGATGTCTGACACCCGTATTCCTGCATCAAACCCGCGCTCGAATATGTTGGTGGCCGCGTTCTCGAAGAAGATCTCAACCGTCACATCCGGGTACTTTTCGATAAAGGTCGCGATCAGCGGCCTAAGGAAGTTCGGATAGACGGTCTGCGGGACATTCAAGCGCAGACGACCGGCAGGCTTGTCCGCTGCGCTTCCCGCGTCCTTCATAGCGGAAAGGATCGCATCCAGCGCCGGTCCCGCCTGTTGCAGGAATTTCTCCCCGGCTTCGGTCAAGCTCGTAGCTCGTGTCGTTCTTGTAAGCAGGGTGACGCCCAGGCGAGTTTCGAGGTGTCTGATCATCTTGCTTATCGCAGGCGGCGAAACCCTGAGTGCTTCTGCCGCCGCCGTGAAGTTCCGCTTCTCGGCGACAAGCGCAAACGCCACAAGCCCATCAAGCTGATCCTTGTCCATTATGAACCTCTGGTTAATGTCGCATCAACCCGAATGCCATTTTTTGAAAGGAACGGCCATCGTATTCTGCGCTCACTCACGAAGACACAGCCGCAAACGCTGATGTGTTTCGGAGGTTGATCAAACCCAGTGGAGGTGCAGCACCATGAAGAACTATGCAGACGATTTCGAAACAGGCGCTCCCGAGATGCCAAGCCGCCGTAAATTGTTCGCCGCTGGGCTAGGCATCGCCGCAGCGTCACTGCTGCCTCTTTCCGAGTCGAGAGCTCAAACGGCAACATCGGGTGCCGCAGCCACAGGTGCAAGGTCATCGAACCTTCAGCGTCGCATGCTCGGCTCGCTGGAAGTCTCTGCCATGGGGATGGGCTGCCAAAACTTTGCCGGGATGTACAGCCCGCCGACGAACAGGCAGGAGGCCGTGCGGATCATCCGGGCGGCGCATGACCGGGGCGTGACCTTTTTCGACGTCGCTGAAGTCTATGGACCCTTCCTGGGCGAGGATATTGTTGGCGAGGCGCTTTCGCCGATCCGCTACCAGGTGATCATCGCGACCAAGTTCGGCTTCGACATCACGCCCGAAGGCCAGGTCACAGGCCTCAACAGCCGCCCTGACAATATCAAGCGGGTGACCGAGCAACAGCTTCGCCGCTTGAAGAGGGACTACATTGATCTTCAATACCAACACCGTGTCGATCCGACCGTGCCCGTCGAAGACGTGGCCGGAGCGGTGCAGGAATTGATCCGTGAAGGCAAGGTCCGCCACTTCGGCTTGTCCGCTGCAGGCGAAGCGACCATCCGCCGCGCCCACAAAGTGCAGCCAGTCACGGCGGTGCAGAATGAATACTCTGTCTGGACCCGCGATCCGGAGGTGGAGGTTCTGGCGACCTGCGAGGAGCTTGGCATCGGGTTCGTGCCATGGAGCCCGCTCGGCATGGGATACCTGACCGGTACAGTCACCCCCATGTTCGTGCATGGCCCTGCCGACCTACGGGCCAACCTGCCGCGCTTCACGCCTGAAGCCCGCCGCGCCAACTGGCCGGTGGTCGAACTGCTACAGCGCGTAGGCGCACGTCATCAGGCTGCGCCCGGCCAGGTCGCCCTTGCCTGGTTGCTCGCCCGCAAGCCGTGGATCGTGCCCATTCCCGGCCCGATAACGGAGGACCAGATGGACCAGAACATGGACGCGCTGCAGGTCCAGTTGAGTGCGGCCGATGTCAAGGAGATCGATGACGGCTTTGCCCGGATCACGGTCCAGGGCGCGCGTCTGAGCCCACCAATGCTCGCGATGATCGATACCGGCGCAAAACTTGGAACGAGTTCCAAGGGCGGAACCGGCATGTCACCGGTCAGGTGACCAACCCACAAGAACCGACGGGCTGAAGTCTAGCCGGGTACCTGCGGCGCTTCTTGTCCGAGGCGCTGCCACCTCTGTGGTCCTCGCTCCGGTCTTTCCGGATCGGTAGGGCCAGCCAGAGAGCACAACGAAGGAGACTACCATGAATAACAACAATCGGGTCGCTGTAATCACTGGTGCATCCTCCGGAATCGGTGAGGCGCTGGCACGTGAGCTTCTTTCAGAAGGATATCGCGTAGCCCTTCTAGGGCGGCGCCTCGAGCGTGTCGCGGCACTCGCAGACGAACTCGGCGAAGGCGCTATCGCGATCCAGGCTGACGTGACCGACCGGGACTCCATCGCTGGAGCCGCCGCGCGCGTCCAGGAGTTCGGCGGCGCCGATGTTCTAGTCAACAACGCAGGCGTGATGCTCACAGCGCCGTTTGGATCGGGCAAGCGATCCGAGCATCGGCAGATGGTCGAAACCAATCTCCTGGGTGCCATGACTGTGACTGAGGTTTTCCTTGACCAACTCCGCGCCAAGAAGGGAGATCTGGTGAACATCTCTTCTGTGGCAGGTCGCGTAGCTCCAGCCGGGTTCGCCGCTTCGCGTCGAACTCCAGCCAGACATCCGCGTGATAGTCATCGAGCCTGGTGCGGTGGCGACAGAATTATCCGACCGCATCACACACGAGGAAAGCAAAAAGTCTGCTCAGGACTACCGCGACAACGTTGCAATTCCGGCTCAGGACATCGCCGAAATCATAGCCTTTGCTCTCAGCCGGCCGAAGCGGACGTCCCTCAACGAGATCCTGGTCCGCCCGACCGTGCAGGCGATGTGAACAACTGTCTTACAGCCCCATGCGCCGCAAGATCGGTGAAGGGCTGACAACATGAAAGGACACATGAGATGAGTAACAAAGTGTGGTTCATCACCGGGGCAGGACGTGGCCTCGGCCTGGACATTGCCAAGGCGGCCCTGGCAGCCGGCCACAAGGTGGTCGCGACTGGTCGTAATCCAGACAAGGTGGCGAACGCTCTAGGTGCTTCCGACGACCTTCTTGTCGTGAAACTCGATGTCACCAAGGCCGCTGACGCCGCCGCCGCCGCGCAGGCGACCCTTGAGCGGTTCGGACGGATCGACGTGCTGGTCAACAACGCGGCCAGCTTCTACGCCGGGTATTTCGAGGAACTGTCTCCCAAGCAGATGCAGTTGCAGCTAAGCACGAGCCTTGATGGTCCGATGATCGTGACGCGGGCGTTCCTTCCGGTCATGCGCAAGCAGCGCTCCGGCCAGATCGTCTCGATCTCCTCGACGGCAGGTCTGATGGGCTTTGAATTCTGCACAGCCTACTCTGCTTCGAAGTTTGGCCTCGATGGCTGGATGGAAGCGCTGCAGACTGAAGTCGGTCCGTTCGGCATCGAGACGATGATCGTCAACCCAGGCTTTTTCCGCACGGAGCTTCTGACGGAGGAGTCCACCAGTTACGCGGAAATCGCGATCGAAGATTATCACGAGCGACGCACGGCACAGATTGCCTTCTGGAAGTCCCAGAACGGCAAGCAGGGCGGTGACCCCGCTAAGCTGGCACGCGCTCTAATCACGCTCGCTGAGCAGGACGAACTGCCACGGCGCTTCCTCGCTGGCTCTGACGCTATCCAGGTGGCGGAGCAGAAGATTGCTCTCTTGCAGCAGCAGATCGAAGCGTACCGAGAACTGTCGAGTTCTCTCGCCATAGACTGAGGACGCTGGAACGCCCTGAGTCCACACCCTGCGTGCGGGCTTTGGGGCATTCGCCGATCCTCTATCTGCGTACCTTCCGAAGTCCGCTTGGGCCGACTGTAGTCTTCGGGGCCACATTACTTCCCCTTGTAAGCCCAAGGCAGCAGCTCATCGATCCGGCTCTGCTTGTGACCGTTGACGATGGCGGTGAGCGTAGTGGTCAGGTAGGCCTGCGGATCGACGGCCTTGAGTTTGCAGGTCTCGATGAGCGATGCGATGGTGGCCCAGTTCTCGGCTCCAGCGTCGTGCCCCGCAAAGAGTGCATTCTTACGATTGAGGGCTATCGGCCGGATGGTTCGCTCGACGCTGTTGTTGTCGATCTCGATGCGGCCGTCGGTCAGGAAGAGCTTCAAACCATCCCAATATTTGGCGATGTACGCCAAGGCCTCGCCGAGTGGAGACTTGGTCGCGACACGGGCGCGGTGATGGACGAGCCAGGTCTGCATGTCGGTGACCAGTGGCGTTGATCGTTCCTGTCGTCCGGCGAGGCGAGCCTCCGGATCAAGGCCACGCAGTTCGGCCTCGATCCGACCCAGTTCGCTGATCCGCTTGACGCCCTCTTCGGCGATAGGTGCTGCTCCGTTGCGGGTTATCTCCACCAGCTTGCGGCGAGCGTGTGCCCAACAATAGGCAAGCTGGATGTCCGAGCCGACACGGTCAGGTGCGATCAGTCTGTTGTATCCGGCATAGCCATCGACCTGCAGGATGCCGGAGAAGCCCTGCAATATCCGTTCGGCATGAATGCCCCGAGCGTAGGTGAAGGCCACACCAGGCGGAGCACCGCCGCAACTGTATGTTCTCAACCGAACAGGCGCGCCTCAAATTGGCCAAGGCCTATCCAAAGCCAACCGCCAAAGAGTCATAATCCATGTGCAGCGATACTAGTTGCCGGCCGGCATGGTCAGTGCAGCAGGTTTGCTCCGCGTGCCTTGACGATGTTTCGCATGATGCCGTTAAGCCAGTCCTCGGTGGAGGAACCGGATCGTCTCCTGTCGATCTCGCCGATGGCCTGCTCGAGCGTCCGCTCGACCAGCCGGTCGGAAGCGTCAACGTCTCCCAGCAGCAGACGCGCTGCGAGCCTGAGCTTAGGCAGCAGGGAAAATACGTCGTCTGACGGCTCGGTCGCCAGATTTCCGCTTGATGCTTTGGGCTCGGAGGGGAAGAGAGCATCGAAAACAGCCTGGCCGTCCGAGGATTTTCTGAGGCTGCTGGCATACCGAAGGCGCTCAGGAATAACGATGTCTTCGTCGCCGCTGAAAAACACGAACGGCACGCCGCGGCGCATCAGTTCGTCCGCGATCGGGAATACCCGTCTTCCGTTGAGATTGACGTCCAGGATCGCGGCTTCCGCCTCATCGGTATGCTTCGACGCCTGTTCGACTGTCGCCACGGGGCCAAGCACGACGGCGCCCATCTTGCTGAAATAACGTGCAAGATCGCCCGCCAGCATCCATTCGTCCTCGACGATCAGGATATGCAAGCCTTGCAGGTCGCGCACCTCATTGTTCCTTCTTTCTGCGGGAGTCACGGCTGTCGGCGCGGACTTGTACAAAATGACGCGACAAAGCCTCTTGCAACCGTTCCGCGCGCGCGAGGAGACGAGGCGGGATTTCTTCGGATACCGGGACCTTGGCCAGATCCGGCGAACGTAACGAGATTTGTTTTGCCGGCTTTATCTCAGGTGGTCGTTTTGCCATTGGAACCGCCTCGAAAACCGGATGTTAATGCCCACCGGCGGTGCTTTGTTCCGTTCGAGGACTATTTACTGGCATGAGGCTCGGTCCGGTCCCTAAAGCACGTCGCGTTTTGCCGGCCTCATGCGACGCGCTTTAGGCTGTTGTTTTTATTCATCTCGTTATCGCAAAACCGCTGCACATTTTTGCGCGACATGCATTAGTCTGAGGTCCGATTTGGCGGTTTCGCAGCCGCGGCTGTTACCGAGGCGTGGCATGGTGTTCCAGAACGGAAGATTTCCCATTGTCGGCGTCGGCGCATCGGCCGGCGGCATTCCCGCGATGGAAGGCCTGTTCAAAGGACTGACCGGCGGCACCGGCATGGCGTTCGTCGTCGTCACTAATCTGAGCCCAGAGCGCGAAAGCCTGCTGCATGACGTTATCGCACGTTACACCGGCATGCCGGTCATCGTCGCCGAGGAGGGCATGGCGGTCCAACCCGACCAAGTCTATGTGATGCCGCAAAACGTCGTCCTCACCATCCGTAAGGGCGAGCTTTCGCTGCGCCGGCCGAACACGCTTAACCGCGAGCGCAAACCGATCGACATCTTCTTCCGTGCACTGGCCGAGGACCAAGGGGAGTACGCCATAGGCATCATCCTGTCGGGGGGGGATTCGGACGGCACGCTGGGCGCCAGGGCGATCAAGGAACATGGCGGACTGACGATTGCCCAAGCCTCCAACGGTTCCGGCGCGCGCAACCCGGACATGCCGCAAAGCGCGATTTCGAGCGGCCTGATCGATATCGAAGCGCCCGCCGAGGAGATCGGCGCAAAGCTTCAGGCGTTTGGCCGCGGCTTCAATGTGCTGAACGGGCTGGCCGAGGGGGGTGGCGAGCACAAGGCTGACATGGATCGGGCCGCCGATGAAATCGACCCCACTCTGCGCGGCCATTCCGGTCACGACTTTTCCAGCTATAAGACGAAGACGTTCTCCGCCAATGAAGAGGCGCAGTCGACTAATGTGGAGCTTGAGGCCTCGAAGGAGGAGAAGCAGTCGCTCAACGAAGAGCTCAGCACCATCAACGCAGAGCTGACCAGCAAGATTGAGGAGCTCGACCGCGCCAACAGCGATCTCAGAAACCTGTTCGAAAGCACAGAGATCGCAACCATCTTCCTCGACCGCAACCTTGTGGTGCGGACCTTTACCCCCGCTGCATCGGCCGTCTTCAATCTGCGCCCATCCGATGTCGGACAGCCGCTGACCGACCTTTCAAGCCAGCTCGACTATCCCGAGCTGAAGCCTCACATCGAGGCAGTGTTCGAGACGGGAGAGACCCTGAACCATCACCTTGCGCGCGACGACAAGGGCCGGTTCTACCTGGTTCGCATCAACCCGTACCGGGACAAGAGCGGCAGCATCCAGGGCGTCGTCGTGACCCTGATCGACGTGACGACGCTGGCGCAGGCGGAAGAGCGTCAGCAGGTGCTCATCTCCGAGCTGAACCATCGCGTCAAGAACATGCTGGCGGTTGTCGCCAGCATCACCAACCGGACCCGTGAAAACTCGGCATCGAAAGAGGAGTTCGCCGAAGCCTTGATCGGGCGCCTGCATGCAATGTCGCGAGCCTATAGTCTGCTCTCGCGCGAGAGCTGGACGGAAGCCTCCGTCGAGGAGCTGCTGCGTCAGGAACTCGATCCCTTCGGCCCCGAACGGTTTGAGCTCGATGGCAAGAGGGTAAATCTCAAGCCGGCACAAGGGCTTTCCTTCGGCATGGCCATCCATGAACTGGCGACGAATGCCGCCAAGTATGGCGCACTGTCGAAACCTGCCGGGCGGATAGTTGTGAAATGGTCGGTGGCGGACGGAACCTTCAAGCTCGTCTGGCGCGAGAAGGGCGGCCCCCGCATCAAGGAGCCAACCGACAGCGGCTTCGGCCTTACCCTTCTGCGCGGAGAAATCGGCTACAGGCTGGGCGGAAAAGTTGAAACAAGTTTCCGCTCAAATGGTTTGGAGGCGGAAATTGCATTCCCTCTGACCCGCGAGGGCTCGTCGTGACCGGAAAGGTGCGTGTGCTGATCGTCGAGGACGAATGGCTGATCGCCGACGATGCGGCGGCTTACCTGCGCAAAGCCGGCCATCAGGTGGTTGGACCTGTTTCGTCGGTGACGGCGGCACTCCGGCTCATTGGCGAAGGCGGCGTCGACGCGGCGTTACTGGATATCCAGTTGAACGACGAAACCAGCTATCCGATTGCGGAAGCGTTGCGGACGCGTGGTGTTCCGTTCGCCTTCCTCTCAGGCTTTGGTGAACGCGAAATTCCGGCCGGGTTCCGCGCTTGCAGGATCGTGCAGAAGCCGGCGAGCCAGAGTGCGATCCTGAATGCCGTGGATGAACTCGCGCGAGCCGGCTGAGGTCGCGATTTGAAAGTCGCGCCAGGTCACATCGGCGTGGTGCGTGCCTGCCGCGAACGACGAACGCCTATGGCAATATCCGCACCGGTACCGATTTGACCGCCGGAACATGAGCCTTCTCGGCTCTGTGCCACAAAGGAACCAGCGGGTTGAGCTCGGGGTAGTAACCGGCGCAATTTCCCTCCGGCACCGAGTAAGGTGTAACGCGCAGCCCGTGCACGCGGCGCTCCACACCGTCCTGCGCATTGGCTTCGAGATCGACTTCCTGTCCGGCGCTCAAACCGAGGCGCTGGATATCCTTCTCGTTCATCAACAGCACCATGCGTGTGCCGCTGATGCCGCGCAGCCGGTCGTTGTAGCCGTAGACGGTCGTGTTGAACTGGTCGTTGGAGCGCACCGTGATCAGTGTCAGCACATCGCGGCCGGCGACATCGATGTCGGGATCAGTTTCAAGGCCACTTGGCAGCTTGAAGTTGGCCTTCTTGTTCGGCGTCTCCCACACCCGCTTGCTCGCCTTGATGTCGCGATGGAAGCCGCCGGGCGTCAGGAAACGCTCGTTGAAGTCGCGGAAATGTTGGGGGTAGCAGCGCTCGATTTCGTCGCGGATGCGGGAATAATCCCCAACCCACTCGTCCCATGGGATCGAACTCCTGCCCGGCACTGTCGCCTTGGCAAGCTCGGCAACGATCCTGGGCTCGGAAAGCAGATGCGGCGAAGCCGGAGGTCGCGATCCGAACGAGCCGTGGATACAGGCGGTGGAATCCTCTACCGACACCCTTTGGTCGCCGCTCGCCTGATGATCTCTTTCCAGCCGTGACAGGCAAGGCAGCAGGTAGGTTGTCCGGCCGGCGATCAGCTGGCTGCGGTTGAGCTTGGTCGCGATCTCGACATGCAGGTCGAGCCCACGCCAGGCTTTCTCGACCAGGCCGGTTTCCGGAACGGCCCGCACGAAATTGCCGCCGAGCCCGACGAAGCCCTTGACCGAGTCCGTCGATGACGCCTTCGCAGGTCTCGACCGTATCGAGGCCTTTTTCGCGCGGCGGTTCGAAGGCGTAGAATTCGGCGAACTTGTCGAGCGGCACGAGCTCGGGTTTTTCCGATATGCCGACGGTGCGCTGCCCCTGGACATTGGAATGGCCGCGCAGCGGCGAAATGCCGGCGCCGGGTTTTCCGATGTTGCCGCGCAGCATCAAAAGGTTGCACAGCATCTGGACGTTCTCGGTGCCGTGCCGATGCTGGGTCAAGCCCATGCCGTAATTGCCGATCACCGCGTTGGCATGGCTGTAGACCTCGGCGACATGCTCCAGGTCGGTCTGCGCAATGCCGGATCGCGCGACGATATCGCTCCACTGGGTTTTGTGCAGGAAGGCTTCGAATTCGGCGAAGCCATGCGTGTGCTCGGCGATGAAAGCTGTGTCGAGGACACGCGTCCTGCCGCTTTCGCGGGCGGCATCGTCGAGGGCCAGCAACGCCTTGGCGATACCCGTCATCGCGGCGATATCGCCGCCAGAACGAACCTGGAAGTAGTCGCTGGACATTTTGGTACCCGGTCCGGGCGACAGCATGTCGAGGGGGTTTTGCGGATTCTTGAAGCGCTTCAGTCCCCGCTCGGGCAAGGGATTGAAAGTGAAGACGGGCACGTTGCGTTGACGTGCCTCCTGCAGCGGATGCAGCAGGCGCGGCGCCGTCACCCCGGTGTTGTGCCCGAAGAAGAACATCATGTCGCATTTCGCAAAGTCTTCGAGCTGCACGGTCCCGACCGGCGAGCCGATCGATTCCGGCAAGCCGACCGAGGTCGATTCATGACACATGTTGGACGAATCGGGCAGGTTCGAAGACCCATAGATCCGCGCAAAAAGCTGGTACATGAACGAGGCCTCGAGCGAGGCCCGGCCAGACGTGTAGAACACTACCGATTTGGGATCGAGCCGCCGCAGTTCGGCAGCTATGTCGCGGAACGCATCGTCCCAGGAGACCGGCTCGTAACGGTCGGTGGCGGCACTGTAGCGCATGGGCTCTGTTAGCCTGCCCTGTTTCTCCAGATCGTGGTCCGGCCAATCGAGCAGTTCCGTCACCGAATGCTCGGCGAAGAAAGCGGGTTCGCAGCGCAGCTTGGTCTGGTCCCACATCGTCGCCTTGGCGCCGTTTTCACAGAATTCGAAAGGCCTCGGCTGGGCTGGCTTTGCCCATGAGCAAGACACGCACATATAGCCGTCGGCCTTGTTCTGCTTGAGCAGCGTGCTCCATATCCCGGACAATAGCAGGCCTTCGCCTCGCGCCTTGCGGACCAGGGATTTGAGCGATCCCCAGCCGCCTGTCGGGTGGTCGTATTTCTTGGTTTCGATGCGATCGGTTACGGCGGGTCTCATGCAAGCCGCTCCCTGTGGAAGAGCACTCATACGAACCCGCCGTGAGGCTGGATGTTCCCGGGCCGGCTCCGTATCGTCACGCCGTCCCGTCTAACCGGAACCATTTCCGCCATTGTTTGTTCGGCTCGAAGAAAGGAGCCGCGCGAAATGGAGCGACGTAACGCGTTAATTGCGATGGTGATTTCGGCCATCATCATCGTCGGCTTTCTCATAGGCTTTTTGTACGGCGATATGGGCTGGCAGACTTCGCCGCTCAAAAGAGCCCCTGAGCAGAACCAGGGTGGCAATGCTCCGGCCGATACCTCGCCTGCCGCCGGCATCAAGAAGAACCCAAAGGAAAATACCGAAATGCCAGGCCAGCAATGACGTAGGGCCAGCAATGAAATCCAGCAGCAAGGCAATACCACGAACTGAAACGGGGTCCTGTTTTTGCGGCGCCATAACGGCGGAGATGCGCGGCGAGCCTTTCTGGATTTGCTCCGATCACGATGACGACTGCCGCAAGGCGATAGGAAGCCCTCTGTCGGTGTGGGTCGGTTATCGGCCTTCCGAATTCACCTTGCTCACCGGCACGCCGAAGACTTTTTCGAAAACCCCCGGCGTGCTTCGGTCCTTCTGTGCGGATTGCGGAACATCGATCGGCTATGTCGACCAGGGCCTGCCCGACGAACTCTATTTGGCGATCGGCTTCCTCGATCATCCCGAACGGTTTCCGCCGCAGGCTCACGCATATTGGGACATGAGGCTGCCCTGGGTCGACTTTCCAGACGAGCTGCCGCGGGTGGGGACGTATTCGAGGCGGCGCGATCCGGCCTTCGGAAACCCGGCGGAACGCTAGCTTTCGATCCCATCGCTGGTTGGGAAACGTGCCTTTCGCGACTTGGTATGAAAACGACAATTGGCGCACGGCTGAAAACGCGCGATCATGTGCCAATGGGCCGCCGTTTGGATGACAAGCTCGATTGCAAGGCGTGCGGGACGATCCTGATGGAGATTCCCGACAATCCGAAGGATTCGACGCCGATCCATTGCAGCAATTGCGGCGCCTATCTCGGCGAATGGGGCGATCTGCAGGAGGATTTCTTCAGGCAGGCGTTCGGTGCCCAGGCCTTCGATCTGAACAACGGAAACATCATCAAGAAATAATCCTGGATCCCGCCGGCCCCAAGCCACGGCCTGTGGACCCGGCTCGTTGCGGCAATCACCGTTAGTGTCGGACCCTTGGGAACCTTTCTCCCGAGCCGCTTGTTTGGGTGGCGGAAGGAGAAACGCCATGAGCACAAAACCTCCGCCTGTGCCGCCGAAGAATCTGAGCCCAAAGGGCGCCGGTGACAAAAAATCGGTAGCAGCCGAACAGGGACCGCAATCAGCCGTTCCGGATCCCGACAAGCAGGGCCAGCAAGGCAATACGAAGGTCAACACCACCCATCAAGGCAACGTCCAGGATCGCTAGGTCATGTCCACGTCGAAGAAGACTCCTGCCAGCATCCGCCATGGCGGTCCCGGCGCCGCGCACGAAAACGCTAAGAAGCCGCTGAGCATCGAAAAGCCGCCGGCCGACTCCGACCGTCGCAGCCTCAGCAAGGTCTCCGGCGGCGGCGGCGAACGCGACAGCCACCATACCCACGACCCCGAAAAGAAAGGCGACACTCGGCCCGCGCATGAGGACAAGTGACGTCGGGCGGCGACGCGACGATCGGTGAGGTTCGAGCGAAGTGTCAGCGGGGACGGCGCGCCAAGGCAAACGGCACGACGTTGTCGACCACCGGCAAGTCGAACAGCATCGGAAGCCCCCTCGTCGCGGCCATTTCCACGATCAGCTCCTCGATGGAGTGATCGGTCAGACGGGTCTCGACGCCCAGCCGGATCATCGCCGCCAGCTTGTGCACCGGCACTGGCACGGACTTCGCCCGGTCGTCGAGCAGCTTGCTGATTTCGATCACGACGTCGGCGTCGATATTCCTGGGCAAGTCTCGCATAAGCGCCTCCCCGCTAAACGAAACGAAAAGCCCGCCGCACCTTTCGATACGGCGGGCGATCCAGTAATGCGTACCGGCGAGGGGATCGGGGTGGGCGTGCCGGCGCGCGCAGATCGCAAGTAATTTTAGTTAAATCCGTCAACTTCGATGTGTCACGGAAAAACGTCTGTACGTTTTTTACCGAACCGCGCGGATCGTTAGCTGTCCCCGCCGTCGCGCGGCGCGGCAGCACGGATGGCGCGATCCATTGCCCTCCGGACAGCGAACTCAAACAGTATACATTATAAACTTAAAACATCTTGCCAGGTGATCCAGCCTATGCTCCACTTGAGCCGGGAACATGGCTGATAGGTCAATTTCTGCCGACACGTGGCTGCATTTCAAACGGCACGACTGCGAGAACACAGCC
The DNA here is from genome assembly GCF_040322715.1 of Mesorhizobium sp. M0106. Classification (NCBI taxonomy): domain Bacteria; kingdom Pseudomonadati; phylum Pseudomonadota; class Alphaproteobacteria; order Hyphomicrobiales; family Phyllobacteriaceae; genus Mesorhizobium; species Mesorhizobium sp. M0106. Next base: position 54,982 of record NZ_JAMYUA010000022.1, read on the forward strand.
TCAAACGATATACGAAATCTTCGCATGGGAAGGCGTGGATGACGGAAACGATCGAGCTCAAACGGGTTGGCGATGGCAATCTGCGTGCCCAGGTCTATCAACAAATCCGGCTGACGATACAGCATGGCGAATTGACGCCTGGCCAGAAGCTCGTCGATGTCGATATTGCCGCCCAGCTCGGCATTTCCAGAATGCCTGTCCGCGACGCCTTGATGCAGTTGGTGCATGAGGGCTATCTCGTCGGCACCACACGCGGCTTCACCCTGCCCACGCTTACCGCGACGGATGTCGCCGACATCTTCGAGGTCCGCCGCCTGCTTGAGCCGCGGGCCGCCGCGCACGCCGCACGGACACTTGACGCCGCTGGCCTCAAGACCCTGGCAGCCGCGCTTCGGGAGGCCGAGGCTGCGGCCGCCGCCGGCGATGCCGACCGCTTTTTCCAGGCCAATTCGGCATTCAGAAATTGTTGGCTCGGCGCCGTCGAGAACGAGCGCCTTTCCCAAACGATTGCAAGGTTCGCCGACCATGTGCTCGTCGTCCGTTTAAGGACGCTGTCGCACCAGCCGACACAGGCCGTTATCGTGGCCGGCATGCGCGCCATCTACGAGGCCTTCGTCAAGCGCGACGCCGTCGCCGCTTACGACCGCATGACCCACTTCATTCAGAACGCCGAGGAGCGTTTCATGAAGCTGAGCCCACCGTCTCAACATTCCGCCGGTGAAGGTGAGAGCATGTCGCAGCGGGGGAAATCATGATCAGGAAGCAGCACCCGCTGAAAGGGCCGAACAGGTTCAAGCTCGGCGTCTTTTCCATGAACGCCGATGGCGGCCTGGCAATGACCACCGTCCCCGAGCGCTGGCGCGCCCGCTGGGAAGACAACCTCAATTCCGCCTGTATCGCCGACCGCGCCGGCCTCGAGTTTCTGCTGCCGATCGCCCGTTGGCGCGGCTTCGGCGGTTTGACGCATGTGCGGGAATGGTCGTTCGAGACTTTCACCTGGGCGGCGGGCCTTGCTGTCGCCACGGAAAACATCGGCCTGTTCATGACGGTGCATGTGCCGCTGGTTCATCCCCTGCAGGCTGCAAAAGCGCTGGCGACGGTCGACCACATCTCCAACGGGCGTGCCGGCTTGAACATTGTCTGCGGCTGGAACCCCGACGAGTTCGCCATGTTCGGGCAGACGGTCGGCGATCGAACCTACGATCAAGCGGAGGAATGGATCAACATCATCGTGCGTGCCTATCAATCGAGGGAGCCGTTCGACTTCGGCGGCGAGTTCTATGATCTGAAGGGTGTCGTCAGCCGGCCGCCAAGCCTGCAGGCGCCGCGACCGGTGACCATGAACGCCGCCTTCGGCGCGCCGGGGCGCAACTACGCAGCGCGCCACTGCGACTATCTGTTTTCGACTTTTTCCGAAATTGCCGACGGCCGTGCGCATGTGGTCGACATCACAAACCGAGCGGCCGAAGTCGGGCGCGAAGTCGGCGTCTACACGGTCTGTCACGTCGTCTGCCGGGAGACCCAGCAGGAAGCCGAGGACTACTACCGGCATTACGCGCTGGAATGCGCGGACGAGGGTGCGGTCGACGAGCACATGCGCAAGAAGAAGGAATTCGCGAACTCGCACGATGCGAAGGCTTTCACCGAATATCGGCAAAGGTTCGCCGGCGGTGCCGGAACGTTCCCGCTCATCGGAACGCCGGAAAAGATCGTCGACGATCTCACTGAGATTATGGACCAGGGTTATTCCGGCGCCGCCCTCACATTCGTCAACTACACCTACGAATTGCCCTTCTTCTGCGACCGCGTGCTGCCGCTGATGCGCCAGGCCGGGCTTCGAGTAAATTGATGCCGGAGGCCGCCATTCCGACGCCGTGGGTGGATGGGCACGACGCCATCAATCCGCGCGCCTTCAAGCAGGCGATGCGGGCCGTGGCGGGCTCGGTCGCCATTCTCGCGTCGGAACATGACGAGATCGGTTTTTGCGGCATCACGGCGACGGCCCTCTGTTCGTTCAGCGCCGAGCCGCCGTCGCTGCTGGCCTGCGTCAACCGCAGCAGCACCTTTGCTTCGGCCATTCGCGAAGGTTTGCCTTTTTCGGTCAATCTTCCCGCCGGCGACCAGGAGAACGTTGTGCGCGCCTTTGGCGGCATGACCAAAGCCAAGGGCCCCGCGCGGTTCTCGTCCGGATCATGGGTGCGCGGCGAAACCGGCGCGCCCTTGCTTGTCGGCGCACGGGCAATATTCGAATGCCGGGTGGCCGAAATCATCGTGCGGGCGTCGCACATGATCGTCATCGGCATCGTCTCGGGCGTTGCACTGGATCGCGCTGACCGATCGCCGGTCTTCTACGCGCATGGGCGGTTCCTGACAGTAGGAGATGATGCCAACTAACCGCCGTTCACGCGGCGCAGCGATTGCAATTTCAGATCGGCCCGATCATGGGCCGGATCATGGGCGAACTATCAGAGGGAGTACGGCAATGCGCATTTGGAAATCCCTTGTTCTGGCTGCACTCATGTCGGGTGTGGCGGGTATCGCCACGGCCGAAGAGGTCGTCCTCAACGCCGTGCATTTTACGCCGACGCAGAACGGCTACGCCCAGAGCTTCCTGAAGTTCGTTCAGAAGGTGAACGAAAAGGGCAAGGGCGTGGTCCAGATCAACGTGCGTGGCGGGCCGGAGGTCATTCCGCCGATCCAGCAGGGCGCGGCGCTCAGGAGTGGCCTGATCGATGTGATCGACACACCGGCAGGGCAGTTCCTGGAGCTCGTGCCCGAAGGCGAGGTTTTCTCCGCATCGACGAAGACGCCGTGGGAGGTCCGCGACAATGGCGGCTGGGACTTCATCAGCGGGATTTTCGAGAAGAAGGCCAATGCCCATCTGCTGGCGCATGTCGACGCGGGCTCGGGCTTCAACGTCTTCACCGTCGACGAACCCAAGCTCAATAGCGAAGGCAGCATCGACTGGGGCGGCCTGAAAATCCGTTCCTCGCCGCTCTACCGCGATTTCCTCGAATCGCTAGGCGCGACGGTGATCGTGCAGGCGCCGGGGGATGTCTACACCTCGCTCGAGCGCGGCGTCGTCAATGCCAACGCCTACACGGTATTTGGTTATGCGTCGTTCGGCTGGGACAAATTCACCAAATACCGTGTCGACCCGCAATTCTTCAAAACCGATGTGCTGATCTCGATCAACAAGGCGAAATGGGACACGCTGTCACCCGAGGCGCAGAAGCTGCTGGCCGACACGGCCGTCGAATACGAGCGCGCGAGCTATGACGCCAACCTTGCCGAGTCCGAAAAACAGGCACAGGCGATGATCGCCGGCGGGCAGAAGATTGTCAGCTTGACCGGCGCCGGCCGCGACAAATTCCTGGCGGCTGCGACGCAGGCGAGCTGGGCGAGAATGGCCAAACGCGATCCCACCAACATCGATCAGTTGAAGAAATTCTTCCAGTAGCCCGAGCCGAGGGCGCTGGTGCGCCCCTTCATCAAGGTGGATATGAGGGTCGTGGGAAATGGACGGATTGTTTGCAGCGATCGGGAAGCTGAGCCTTGCGTTGGCGGCGGCGGCAAAAGTGGTGCTTGGCCTCATCATTGTCGCTGTGGTTGCTGATGTATGCGTCCGCAATCTCGGCCTGAGGCCGCTTGCCTGGGCGGTGTCCGCGACGGAATACGGCCTGCTTTACGCGGCATTTCTGCCGATGCCCTGGCTGGTCCACAGCAAGGGCCATGTCTTCGTCGAGTTCCTGCGCCAGGCGCTGCCGGTGCGGGCACGGGCGGTGCTTGAAAAGCTGGTCTATCTCGCCTGCATTGCCGTCAGCCTCTACCTCGGCAGCGTCGCTCTGTCTTCGCTGACAAGTGCCGTTGCGGGCGGCGAATATGAAACGCGCAGCTTCGACATGCCAAAATGGCTGGTCTTTCTGCCCATCATGCTCGCCTTCTACCTCTCGGCGCTGGAATGGCTCAGATACCTGCTCGGCCGTGACACGCTGTACACGCTCGATCCGCTGGAAATGGAAGGGCTCTGACCGGTGGCCTGGCTGTTTCCATTCGCCGTGCTCGTTGGCACCATCCTGGTGTTGATGGGGCTTGGGCTGCCGGTCGCCTTCGCGTTCTTCGTCACCAATGTGATCGGGCTGTACCTGTTCTTCGGCGGTTCGATCGGCGTGACGCAGATGGTCGCCAACTTCTCCGACGCTGTCTCGACCTATGCGCTTGCTCCGCTGCCGATGTTTCTCGTCATGGGCAGCCTGTTCTTCCGCTCCGGCCTCGGCGAGAAGGTCATCTACGCGCTCGACCTGTGCATCGGCAATCTGCGGGGACGCCTTGCCTATGTCGTCCTCGCCGCCGGCACGATCTTTTCCGCGCTGTCAGGTTCCAGCCTTGCCAATACCGGCATGATGGGCTCGCTGATGGTGCCCGAGATGCTGAAGCGAGGCTACAAGCCGCATATGGCCTACGGCCCGGTGCTTGGCGCCGGAAGCCTTGCCGTCATCATCCCGCCATCCTCGCTGGCCGTCTTGCTCGGCTCGCTTGCCCAGATCGACGTCGGCGCGCTGCTCATAGCGGGGGCTCTGCCGGGACTGCTGCTCGTTCTCATGTACGCGGCGCTGATCTTCGCGCAGACAAAGATCGATCCGGACGCCGCTCCGCACTATCCGGTGCCCGCCGTTCCCGCGGCCGAGAAGGTGAGGGCGGTCGCCGTCAACATCATTCCGATGGGCGTCATCGTGTTCATGGTGGTCGGCACGATCATCCTTGGGATAGCGACGCCGACGGAATCGGCCGGACTCGGCTGTGCCGCCGTCTTCGCCTTGTTGTTTGTCTACCGACGGTTCAGCTGGTCGGTTGTCTGGAAGTCGCTGGACGATGCGATGAAGGTCACCGGCATGACCTTCCTGATCATCTCGGCTTCGACGACGTTCTCGCAGATATTCGCCTTCTCCGGCGCCTCCAACGGCTTTATCCAGTTCATCGTCGGCTACGATCTTGGACCGTATCCCATGCTGCTCATGATGGTGCTCGTCATCCTGCTGCTCGGCATGTTCATGGATCAGGTCTCGATGATGCTGATCACGCTGCCGATCTTCCTGCCGATCGCCCAGCAATTCGGGTACGAGCCGGTATGGTTCGGGCTGATCCTGCTGCTCGCCTACGAGGTCGGCTTCACCACGCCGCCGTTTGGTCTGCTGCTGTTCATCATGATCGGCGTTGCGCCGAAAGGCACATCGCTCAAGACGGTTGCCATGGCTGCGGCGCCTTACATCGCGCTGACGCTTCTGCTGATCCTGCTGATTGTCCTCTTTCCGCAGATCGCTCTCTTTCTTCCGAATTTGATCTAGTCGAACTCGATCCAGCAGGTGTCCACATGCGCTTTGCCTATCTTGCTTTCTTCCATGATGACCGCGAGGCAAATTTGGCCATCGCCGGTGAAGACGTTGACGCCGTGCGGCGTGTGATTGCTTCAACGCCGGGCCTTGCGCTTGCAAACATCTATCTGCCCGAAGTGGCGACGGACATGTTCAACAACGATGGTCCACCGCCGGTCTTTGGCTTCCAGCTCTATTTCGACGAACTGGCGGACATGGAGGCGGCGCTGGCGCCGTCCGGCCATCTGCAGGCGCTTGCCGCACCTGGTATGCTGTCGAGCATCGCCGGTTCGAGGCCGACGCAACAGGCAATGTGCGTGCGTCCGTTTCCCGTCGACGACGCTGGCGTCAAGACGTCCGGGCTGCCCTGCAGCTATCTTGTCCACTATCCCGGGCCGGCCGAAGACATGAATGCCTGGCTCTACCACTATGTGACGCATCATCCGCAATTGATGCGGGGCTTCCCCGGCATTCGCCACATCGAGGTTCTGTCGCGACTGGATTGGTGCGGTTCGCTGCCCTGGCCGCGGATCGACCACATGCAGCGCAATCGGGTCATGTTCGACAGTCCCGCGGCGCTGACGCACGCGTTGCAATCGCCGGCGCGGCTGGAGATGCGCGCCGACTACAAGACCTTCCCGCCGTTTTCAGGCGGCAGCCGGCATTTCCCGATGTCGACGGAAGCCGTGCATCCTTCGTCAAGGACCACATAGGCAAACAGGTTTTTTGCCGACGCCGAAAATTTCTGGAGATTTCATGTACGACTTTCGCAAGAAATGTGTCTCTCTCGATCGCCTCATCGGTACCTTCTGTGCCATCCCGCACCCTGTGGCGGTCGAAGTGGCCGCCGCCAGCGGGGTCGATTTCTTGTGCATCGACTGGGAGCATTCGCAGATCGGCCGCGAACGGCTCGAGGATCTGATCCGCGCCGCCGATGTCCACAAGGTTCCCGCGATGGTGCGCGTTCCCGGCCACGCGCCGGAGTGGATGGCGGCCGCGCTCGACGCCGGCGCGTCGGGTGTCCTGGTACCCCGCGTCTCCACGGCCGAGCAAGCGCGCATGGCGGTCATGGCCTGCCGGTACCCGCCGGTCGGCGCCCGCGGTGTCGGCCCGGGCCGCGCCGCCGGTTACGGCTACAGGATTCCGGACTACCTCAACTCGGCCAACGAGGTCCTGACGGTCGCCATCCAGGTCGAGACGGCCGAAGGGCTCGCCAACATCGACGACATCGTCCAGGTCGACGGCGTCGACGTGATCTTCATCGGTCCCGGCGACCTGTCGGTTTCGATCGACGCGATGGGGCCGGCCGGCCAGGAAAAGCTCAATGCAGCGATTATGAGGATCGCGGCCGCGGCGCGCACGGCCCGCAAGGCCGTCGGCATCTTTCGCCCTTCGGCGGATGATGTCAGCAAATGGTCGCGGCACGGCATCAGCTTCTACATCCTGGCCAGCGACACGATGTTTCTCGGGGCCGGCCTTGCCGCCGGCGTCGCCTCGGCGCGCAGCGCCTCATAACAAGAGTTTGCCATGAAGATCATCAAGACCGACGGTGTGCTGTCAGTCGAGGAGGAGCAGCTGCGCTACCTCGACGGCTTGAACGTCGAATTTGTCGAAAAGACGCTGCTCACGGAAGACGCCCTGATCGAACACTGCCGCGACGCCGACGCATTGATGGTATTGCGGGAGCCGATCACGGCTCGCGTTTTGGCGGAACTGACGAGGCTCAAGGTCATCGGGCGGTTCGGCGTAGGGCTCGATTCGATCGACGTCGAGGCCGCCAGCCGTGCCGGTGTTCAGGTAACCTACGTGCCGGACGCCAATCTGGTTGAAGTCAGCACCCACGCCATGGCCCTGATCCTGGCCTTGACGCGCAGGCTGAAACAGTTCGACAGCGCGGTGCGCGCCGGCCGCTGGGCTGCAATGACCGACGGCGCCGGCATCGCGCGGCCCGACAGGCAGATCCTCGGCCTGATCGGCTTCGGCCAGATCGGGCGGCTGACTGCCGAGCGGGCGCGGGTCTTCGGCTACCACATCATCGCCTACGACCGGCATATGCCGGCCGAGCGCATCGCGGCCGGTGGTGCCGAACCGGTCGGCTTCGACGAGCTGCTGGCCAGGGCCGACATCGTCTCGCTGCACGTTCCAGCGACACCGGAGACCAGAAACATCATGTCGGCGCAAGCCCTGTCGTGGATGAAGGAAGGGGCGATACTCATCAACGTGGCCCGCGGCGGCCTGGTCGACGAGGTCGCATTGGCGGACGCGATCCGGCGCGGCCATCTGGCAGGCGCCGGCATCGACACGTTCGAGCGGGAGCCGCCTTCGCCCGACAATCTGCTGCTGGCGCTGGACACCGTCCTGGTCAGTCCACACGCGGCGCACTACTCGACCCAGTCTTACGCGGAGGTTCGCAACAAGGTGTTTGCCGATGTCGCATCGGTCCTGCGCGGCGGCAAGCCGGTATATCCGGTCAACCGGATATGACCAATTCCCGATGTCGGCACCACCTCTATCCGCCTGCTCCGCGGAACCCAGGTCCTGCAAGTCGGCGTTCGCAGGGCGATAAGGGGCAGCGCAACCTGTCGCGGTTGTCCGGTTTGCCACATTTTGTTCTTGCTTTGTGCCGGCAGCTATGCTACTAATTTGGGTATGGTGCTGATTCGAACCGAGGACCCGCCGCAAGGCGGTTTTTTGTCTTTAGGTTTCAGCGTCATCCGTCGAGGCTCAACTCGGCTTGTCGCGACGCTCGACGATGTAGATGTGATCGGCGACCAGTACCACGTCGCCATGCTGGTTGATCACCTCGCAGCGCTCGACGACCCGGCCTGAATCGGGTCGCTTCGGGTCATCTTCCCTAGCCGAGATGGTGGTGCGGGTCCTGATCGTATCGCCGATGAACACCGGCTTGATGAAGCGCAGCCGGTCGTAGCCATAGGAGAAGGCAACCGGGTTGACGACGCTGGCCGTCAGCCCGACGCCGACCGAAAAAACCAGCGTGCCGTGGGCGATGCGCTGGCCGAACGGCGTCGTCTTCATGAACTCGGCGTCCATGTGGTGGGGAAAGAAATCACCGGTATGGCCGGCATGGACGACGAAGTCGGTCTCGGTGATCGTGCGCCCGCTGGTCATGCGCGACGAGCCGATCCGGTAGTCCTCGAAATAGACAGTCTGCTCCATGTCAGGGCCTCGCCGCTATCGGTGTTGCCGGCGCCGCGCTCGATCGGTAGGCGGCTTCGACCAGCGCCATAGTATTCCAGCCGTCCTCGACGGAACTGACAAGCTCGGCGTCCTCGCCCGACGCGTAGCGCTGGACATTGGCCATGCGGCCGGCAAAGGCGTCCGGAAACCATGCGCCGAGGAGTGGAACCGCAATCCAGTCCGTGCCGCCTTTGGGGTAGATTTCGAGAATGTCCGGCTCGCCGCGCGGATAGTCGAGGTTGACGCCCAGTTTGAGGTAAGCGGCGCCTTCGGTGCCGCAGATGCGGAATTCGCAGGCCTGGTGTTTTCGACCGAATTTGTGATCGTGGTTGATCGACAATGCACAGCGCACCGTGTCGCCATAGTCGAGAATCGCGCTGGTGCGCGTTTGCGCAACCTTGTGGCCGGGATGGCCGAGCGACTTGGCGTGAACCCCCTTGGGGTCGCCGAGCAATTGCCGGATCAGGTCGAGATAATGGATCGAATGCATGGCGATCTCGACGCGCGGCGCCTGCAACAGGAATTCCCAGAGCTGCCAGGGTGTCGCCAGCGCCAGCCATGCATCGAAATCGACCACTTCGCCCAGCCAGCCCTTGGCGATCGCATCCTTGAGCGCCAGCATCATCGGCGCGAAGCGGAGCTGGAAATTCACCGCCGCCTTCAGGTCTTTGGAGCGGCAGATTTCGAGGATCTCGGTCGCCTCGGCGAGATTGCTGCCCATCGGCTTCTGGATCAGCGCTACCGCACCATCGCGCAGCGCCCTGAGCACGCCGGCGTGGTGAGCCGGCGGCGTCGCCAGATCGAAGACGGCGTCCTTGATTGACGCAGCTTCCTCGGGCGACCGGTAAGCGGTGACGCCCCATTTCTGCGCCAGTTTTTCCGCCTTGGCCAGGTCGGGGTCGAAAAGCCCGGCAACCGGAAAACCGGCTTTCCCATAGGCCGGGAAATGCGCATCGCCGACGATCGAGCCGGCGCCGAAAATCACGATCGGCCTGGGCTTTGACGGCTGTGCCCAGGCCTGGGAGAGCGAGGCAGGATCGAAAATGTCATCAGTCATAATGGAAGACTTCGTCCATCGACGCCCACCACTCGCCCTCCTTGCGGGTCGGCAGCGGCTCCTGGCATGGCATGCAGAGCGCCCACCATTCCTGCGTCGTGGGATCGGCGGCCATCTTCGCCATGTCGGCGGCATAGTCGGTGCCGTGGTACTCGAAGGTGCTGAACAAAAGGTGCTCCGGCTCCCTCAGATAAATCGAATAATTCTTGATGTTGCAGGCAGAAATCATCTTGAGGACGTCCGGCCACACAGCAGCGTGAAGCCGCACATACTCGGCGACTTTCTCCGGCTTGAGGCCGAGCACCATTCCCATTCGCTGCATGTCCGCCTCCTATTTTTCTATCGCCATGGTGAATTCCGCGATGCTCTTCGCCTTGATCGCATCCCAGTCCCAGTCGATGCCGATGCCGGGTTCGTCCGGTGCCAATGCGTGCCCGTCCTCGATACGCATTTTCTTGCCGGTCAGCTCGTCGAGCTGGGGAATATACTCGACATATCTGCCGTTCTGAACGGCGCATGTCAGGCTGACATGCAATTCCATCAGGAAATGCGGGCAGACCGGTATGTCGAACGCCTCGGCTGCATGCGCCACCTTCAGCCACGGCGTGATGCCGCCGATGCGGCCGACATCGACCTGGACGATCGAGCACGCGCCCTTCTGCATATATTCGCGGAAATGCCGGATCGAGTAGAGCGACTCGCCGACGGCGATCGGCGTCGACGTCGCATTCGACAGGCGGACATGGCCGTCTATGTCGTCGGCCGGCAGCGGTTCCTCGATCCAGGCGAGGTCGAGTTCACGCAGGCGTTCGGCCCGGCGGATCGCCTCGTCGACCGAAAAGCCCTGGTTGCAGTCGGTCATGATTTCGTAGGAATCTCCAACCGCCCGGCGCACCGCCGTCAGCCGGGCAAGATCCTCGGAGCCGTGCGGCTTGCCGATCTTGACCTTCGAGCCGCGAAACCCCTTGCCCTTGGCGGCCAGCGCATCCGCGACCAGCGCCTCGGTTTCGATATGCAGCCAGCCGCCTTCGGTCGTGTAGAGCGGGCAGCGGTCCTTGGCGCCGCCGGCCAGCTGCCACAGCGGCAGCCTCTGTTTCCTGGCCCGCAGGTCCCAAAGGGCAGTGTCGATGGCCGCGAGCGCGATTGCCGTGATCGCGCCGATCGTCGTGGCATGGGTGGCGAACTCCAGCTCGTGCCAGATCGCCTCGATCATGTCGGCGTCGCGGCCGATCAGCCGCGGCGCAAGGTGGTCGGCCAGCAGCCGCATCACCGAGGAGCCGCCCGTGCCGATCGTATAGCTGTAGCCGGTGCCGACCGCGCCGTCGGCGTCGGTGATGGTGACGATCGGTGTTTCCTGGCTGACAAAACTCTGGATGGCATCGGTGCGCTTGACCTTCGGCACCAGGTCGACCATCCGCAGTTCGATTTTCTCGATCTTTGCCATGGTTTTAACCTCGCAATGTCTTGCCCGTTTCAGCAGAAAACAGATGGGCCTGCGACAGGTCCAGGCTCATCTTGACCCGGTCGCCGGCTTTCAGCGGCTTTGGATTGAGCATCCGCGATACCCAGTCGCTGCCGTTGAATTCGGCGAACACCAGCGTCTCGTTGCCGAGCGGCTCGGTGACGGTCACCGGCAACTCCACCTGGTGGACGTCGACGTCTTCGCCGGAGCTGATGCCATGCCCGGTCGGATAGATGTCGTCGGGCCTGAGGCCGAACACGACTTTGTCGCCGGCCTCGATATTGGCCTTGAACTGGCTGGGCAAAGGCAGCCTCTCGCCGCTGGCGAACAGCAGCTGTCCGTCGTCGACAACCGCCTCATGCAGATTCATCGGCGGCGAGCCGATGAAGCCCGCGACGAAGCGTGTCTGCGGCCGGCGGAAGACCTCGTCGGGTGTGCCGACCTGCTCGATGAAACCGTCACGCATGATGACGATGCGGTCCGCCAATGTCATCGCTTCGACCTGGTCATGGGTGACGTAGATCACCGTCGACCGGACCTTGGCGTGCAGCTTCTTGATCTCGGTGCGCATCTGCGTCCGAAGCTTGGCGTCGAGATTGGAAAGCGGCTCGTCGAACAGGAAGACGTCGGGATCGCGCACGATGGCGCGGCCCATGGCGACGCGCTGGCGCTGTCCGCCCGACAGCTGCGATGGCCGGCGGTCGAGCAACTGGTCGAGGCCGAGAATGCCCGATGCTTCGGCGACGCGACGGTCCATTTCTTCCTTTGCGGCGCCGGCTATCTTGAGCGAGAAGCCGAGGTTTTCGCGCACCGTCATATGCGGGTAGAGCGCGTAGGACTGGAACACCATCGAGATGTTGCGCGAGCGCGGCGGCAGGTCGTTGACCATGCGGCCGCCGATCTCGATGATCCCGTCGCTGATCGCCTCGAGGCCGGCGATCATGCGCAGGGTTGTCGACTTGCCGCAGCCGGACGGCCCGACCAGCGCGATGAATTCGCGGTCGGCGACCTCGAGATCGATGCCGTGCACCACCGCCACCGGGCCGTAGCTTTTGGTGAGGTTCTTGAGCGATACGGTTGCCATGTCAGCCTTTCACCGCGCCGGAAGTGAGGCCGCCGACGAGATGTTTCTGGACGATGAAGGTAAGCGTGAGCGCCGGTATGACCATGACCACGGCGAGCGCGCACATGCCGCGCCAGTCGATGGTGAATTCGGCCGTATAGTCGAGCAGGCCGACCGGCAGGGTCTTGGAGTTGATCGAGCGCGTCAGCTGCGAGGCGAGCGCGAACTCGTTCCAGGAGGTGAGGAAGGCAAAGATGCCGGCCGAGGCGATGCCGGGCCCGGCCAATGGAAACTCGACCTGCCAGAAGGCCTGCCAGCGCGTGCAGCCGTCGATCTGCGCGGCTTCGGCGAGATCTTTCGGCACCTGGCGGAAAAAGCCGTCGATCAGCCAGACGGTGAACGGCACGTTGAGCGCGACATAGACGAGGATCAGCCCGAAATGCGTGTCGATGATGCCAAGCCGCGCAAAGACGAAGAACAGCGGCAGCGACAGCGCGATGCCGGGCACCGTGCGCGTCAGCATCAGGCCGAGGAACATCGCCGACTTGGCGCGAAAGCGGTAGCGCGCAAAGGCATAGCCGCCGGCCATGCCGATGACGATGGCGATCACCGTCGAGGTCACCGAGATGATCAGCGAATTGCGGAAGTAGTCGAGCACCGGAATGCCGCCCTGGCCGACGCCGCTGAACATGGCGATGTAGGCGTCGAGCGAGAGTTGCTGCGGGATCCACACCGGCGGCTTGGCCATGATTTCGACGGTCGGCCGCAGCGACGACAGCACGATCCAGATGCCGGGCAGGCAGATGACCAGCATGGCCAGGAACAGTCCGATGCCGTGAACGATGCCGAGCGCTTTGTTGCCGACGCGATGCAGGCTGTTCTGGTCCATCCTCACCACTCCGCCGCGATCTGCGTGCGCGCCGCGGCGAGCTTTCGGTAGAAATAGACGGTGAACAGTATCGATAGCAGGATCGAGAAATAGGCCATGGCATTGGCCATTCCCATCCTGGCATCGCCATAGGCGGTGCGGGCGACCAGCGTCCAGACCAGTTCAGTGCGGCCGGCGGGGCCGCCGTCGGTCATGATCTTGACGATGTCATAGGCGCGCGCGACGTCGAGTGAGCGGATGGTCATGGCGATAAAGGCAAACGGCATGATGAACGGCCAGGTGACATAGCGGAATGTCTGCCACGGCGTGCAGCCGTCGACGCGGGCTGCCTCGACCGGTTCGCGCGGCATCGCCAGCAGCCCGGCAAGGATCAGGATCGCGAACACCGAGGTCGACGACCAGATCTCGGCGATCAGGATGGCGATGAAGGCGAGATTGCCGTCGATCAGCCACGGGATGGCGCGATCGGTCAGGCCGAGCCCCTGCAGGGCGTTGTTCACCAGGCCGATATTGTCATTGAACATGAATTTGAACTGGAAGCCGACGAGGATCGGCGAAAACATCATCGGAAACATCATGATGGTGCGCAGGATCCGCTGGCCGCGCGATGCCTTCTCCACCAGCAGTGCCAGCCCGAGCCCGATCAGCATTTCCAGGTTGAGCGCCACCGTCAGCAGCACCACGGTGCGGGCAAAGGCGACCCAGAAAGCGCGGCTGGTCAGGATGGCGACGTAGTTGCGCGCGCCGATGAAGACCCAGAACGTCTCCGGCCTGGTCAGCCGGAACGGCGTGAAGCTGGAATAGAGCGAAAGCAGCAGCGGCACCACCACCACGGCCGCCAGAACGATCACCGCCGGCAGCAGGAGCAGCAATGGCGGCGAAGGTCTCCAGCCTTTCATGGCGATCCGGTTCTAGTTGGTGCCCGGACACCGAAGGCCGCCATCGGCGAGCTGGGATCAAGACAAAGCGTGTTGCGCATGGTTCGTAAAAAGTTCGGGGACGCCGCTCTTCGATGAGCGCGGCGCCCCCTTGGGAGAATGGTCAAAGCTTGCCGGCGTCCTCGAGGATTTGCGTGGCCTTGGCGGCAGCGTCGTCCAGTGCCTGCTTGGAGGTCTTGTCGCCAAGGATGGCGGCCTGCAATTCGGGATAGACGGCGTTGGAGATTTCGATCCATTCAGGTGTCTGCGGCACGGCAAAAGCGTGCTTTGCCTCTTCCTGGAAAGCCGCCAACACTTCCTTCTTGTAAGGATCGCTGGCCGCCTGCTGGATGTCCCAGTCCCACACCGCCGTGCGGGTCGGCAGTGGGCCGCTTGCCGCCTCGAGCTTCTGACTGTCCTCATTGGTCAGGAACCAGACAAGCGATGCCGCGGCTTCCTTGCTGGCGCAGTTTTCGGTGACCGAAAATCCGTGGTGCCCCGACCAGCCGGTGCGAATGCCGGCCGATCCCTTCGGCGCCACCTTCACGCCGACATTGCCGGCGACCTTCGATGACTTCGGATCGTTGAAGAAGCCTGCCCAGCCCGGCCAGTCGAGGTTGATGGCGACGGTGCCGGAGGCAAAGCCCTGGCCGAGATCGTCCCACAGATAATTGGTGGTGCCGGCCGGCACCGCCTTGGCCTTGTAGAGATTGACGAACCAGTCGAGCGCGTGCACGCCGGCTTCCGAGTTGAAGGCCGGCTTGCCGTCCTTGTCGAGGTATTCGCCGCCGTCGGCGATGAGCATCTCGTAAAAGCGTCCGTTGATCGCCTCTTCCTTGCCGGCGAACTGGGTGCCGTAGAAATCGGGCGGGCTGGCGAAGAATTCCGCCTGCTGGGCGACCTCGTCCCAGGTGTCGGGCGGTGTCAGTTCCTTGCCGTACTTGGCCTTGTAGGCGGCCTTCTTGGCTTCGTCCTGGTAGAGGCTCTTCTGGTAATAGAGCGCCGACACGTCGAACTGCGCGCGCGGCAGCATCACCAGCTTGCCGTCGAGCGTCGAGGCCTTGATCGTCGACGGCACGAAGGCGTCGATCTCCTCCTTCGGCAGCAGCTTGTTTAGGTCGGTGTAGATATCAGGATATTGCGGCGCGAAGGACGAGTGGTTCGACCCGACGCACCAGTTGATGCTGCCGGAGGCGATGTCCGATTTGATTTCCTTGTCGAGCTCGAAGTGGTTTTTCTTCGAGATCACGTTGACCTTGGCGCCGGTCAGTTTCTCCCATTCGCCGATGCGTGCGTACAGCCCTTCATATTGCTGGCCGCCGATCAGCTTGGCGTCGATGGTGACGCCGTCGAATTTGCCGGGCAGGTCGGCAGCAAGGGCACTCGCACCCAGTGCGAGCAGCGTTACGCCGGCCGACAGGCCGCAAAACAGTTTCGTCATTGGTATCCTCCCAAGAGTCCGCGTCGATCCATAGCGAGGCCGGATCGGCAGCTTCATTCATATACAAACAAAACATTTACAGGATCGTCAAGCCGAAAGTTCTTTCGGAAACAATACCGTTATGCGCATATGAAAAGTGCAATTCACTGGAGAAGCGGAATGGCAGAGGACGAGGAAGACGACCGCTATCGAGCCCCGGCGCTGGACAAGGGGCTCGACATCCTCGAGCTGCTGGCCGGTGTCGATGGCGGCCTGACGCAGGCGGAAATCGCCAAGAAGCTCGACCGCAGTCCAAACGAGTTCTACCGCATGCTGGACCGGCTGGTGCGGCGCGGCTACGTCACGCGGCCGGATGGCGACCGTTATTCGCTGACGCTCAAGCTGTTTGGCCTGGCGCAGCTGCACGCGCCGGTGCGCCGGCTGGTTTCCTATGCGACGCCGCTGATGCGCGAACTGGCCGAAACCACACAGCAGGCAAATCAGCTCGTCGTCTTCGACCGCGGTTCCGCGGTGGTGATCGCACAGCAGGAGGCGCCGGATTACTGGGGCATCTCCATCCGCGTCGGCTCGCATATCAGCCTGTTCGACACCGGCTCCGGCCATGTGTTGCTGGCGTTCCGCCCGCCGGAAGAGCGGCAGATGATGATCTCAGAACATCTGCGCAGCACCGACAAGCCACCGCAATCGCCGGAGTTCTTTGCCCGCCTCGACCAGATCCGGGAACGCGGCTACGAGATGATGGCATCGATGCAGACCGCCGGTGTCTTCAACCTGTCGACACCGGTTCTTGGTTCGGACGGCAGGGCGATCGCCGCGCTGTCGATTCCCTACATAACCCTGGTCAACGCACCCAAGGCGCCCGACATTACGAGGACGATTGAGCTGCTGCTGGCAGCGACCGAAAAGCTGTCGCAACTGGCGGGATCGACCGTCAAGCAATCGCGATGAATTCTTATTTGAATGAAGAATTTCTCCGTGAGATGATCTCGAAGTCGCCAAGGAGGAGCGCCACCATGATCTTCGACACCCATCTGCACCTGATCGACCAGTCCGCGCTGCGCTATCCCTGGCTGGCCGGCGTGCCGGCACTCAACCACGATTTCTCCTACGACGAATATGCAGTCCAGGCCCGCCGCGCCGGCATCGAGGGCGCATTGCATATGGAGGTCGATGTCGATCCTGCCGACATCGAGGCTGAAACCAGCCGTGTCAAAGCGCTGTCGCGGGAAAAGGCCAGCTTGCTGCGGGGGGCAATTGCCTCCTGCCGCCCTGAGGAGCCTGGCTTTGCCGCCTATCTCGAGCGCCAGCGCGCCGATCCTTTCGTCAAAGGCTTTCGCCGCGTGCTGCACGTCATGCCGGACGAGCTTTCGGAGGGCGCGCTGTTTCGTGAAAACATCAGGCGGCTTGCCGGCAGCGGCCTGACCTTCGACCTTGTCGTTCTGCCGCACCAGATCCCCAAGGCGATTGCACTCGCCGACCTCGCGCCAGATGTGCAGTTCGTGCTCGACCATTGTGGCGTGCCCGACATTAAAGGCGGTGCCGAGCACCCCTGGCGCGAGCACATGGCGGAGATCGCGCGGCGCCCGAACGTCGTCGGCAAAATTTCCGGTGTGGTCGCCTATGCGGATGCCGGATCCTGGACTGTCGAAACGCTGCTTCCCTATGTCGAGCACACCATCGGATGCTTCGGCCGGGATCGCGTCGTCTGGGGCAGCGACTGGCCGGTCTGCACGCTCGGCGGCGGGCTTGCGACCTGGGTGGCGGCAACGCACGCGCTGCTTGCCGGCACCAGCGCCGATGAACGGCAACAACTGCTGTCCGGCAACGCCAAGCGGCTGTGGCGTTTGTAGAGCATTTTGCAGCCAAGTGACGGATCACTTGGCGTCGCACAAATGCGGCTCAAACGAATAGGTGGCCTCAGATCGTCGCCGACACGTGCCGCTCGCGACCGTAGAGCGAAACCAGGAGCACGATGACCAGGCCAAGTGCCGCCTGCACGGTCGAGGGCCGGAAGCCGAGGCCGATCAACAGCGTGTTGATCTCCGTCAGCACCAGCACGCCGGCAATGGTGCCGAAATAGCTCCCGCGGCCGCCGACAAGGGCGGCGCCGCCGACCACCACTGCCGCGATCGTCTGGAACAGATAGGGCTGGCCGACATCGCCATAGGCCGAACCGGTGAAGCCGAGCAGCAGCACGCCGGCCGCGGCGGCGAAGAAGGCGCTCGCGGCATAGGTCACGGTCCACATGCGGACTGGATCGATCAGCGCCAGCGGCGTAGCACCTGGATTGCTGCCGAGGGCGTAGAGACGGCGACCGTATGGCGTGCGCGCCAGCACCAGCGCCACCAGCAAGGTCAGCACCGCGACGCATGGCACCAGCCCCGGCACCGGCAGCGGTCCGACCGAACCGCCGATCGATACGAAGGCGGAAACCGCTTGCGGCGCCGATCCGGATGGAAAACCACCGGTCCACAACAGGACGGCGCCTTGCACAATCATGCCGATGCCGAGCGTGACGATCAGCGGGTGGATGTCGAGCCCGCGCGAGATCAGGCCGTTCAGCGCCCCGATCAGTAAGGCGAGCGCGCTGACGACCGCGCAGACAAGAGCAAAATTCCAGCCGACGCCGTAGAGCTGTGCGGCAACGACATTGGCAAAGCCGATGATGAAGGGGATCGACAGATCGATACCGCCGAGGATGACGACGAGGGTCTGGCCGATCGATGCCACCGCCAGCAGCGAGGCGATCACCAGCAGCGCCCGGATGGCGAACGGCTGGGAGTAGCCCGGGATGAGCAAGGTGCCAAGGAGATGCAAGGCGACAGCGACGGCAAAGGCACCGGCGACGCGGGCATTGCTGGACTGGAACCAGTTCCGGCTCATGCTTCTCAGCCTTTCCGTCCCGAGAGCCGCTCCTGCAGCGCCGTCATGATGACGGCCACAACCAGGATCGCGCCATAGGCGATCTGCAGCACATAGGTGGAGACGTTGAAGGCGGTCAGCACGCTCTGCAGCAGAAAGATGTCGATGGCGCCGATCGCGGCCCCGGCGAGCCCGCCGCGTCCGCCGGCAAGGCTGACGCCACCGAGCGCCACTGCGGCAATCGCGATCAGCGTGTAGGTTGGCCCGATATTAGGGTCGGCCGAACCGATCAGGGCGGTCAGCATGAGGCCGGCACAGGCGGCAAGTATGCCGGTCATGACATAGGCTATGAAACGTACTTTCGTCACCGGAATGCCGGCCGTGTAGGCGGCGCGGTCGTCGCTGCCCACCGCCATCAGCTGGTCGTAATAA
The DNA here is from genome assembly GCF_040322715.1 of Mesorhizobium sp. M0106. NCBI lineage: Bacteria > Pseudomonadati > Pseudomonadota > Alphaproteobacteria > Hyphomicrobiales > Phyllobacteriaceae > Mesorhizobium > Mesorhizobium sp. M0106. The sequence goes on from NZ_JAMYUA010000022.1 coordinate 73,675, forward strand.
GGCGTCTGCCGGACCAGCCACCAGAACAGCAAGATCAGCGCCAGCGGCAGTGCCGACCAGGGTCCGGCCATTGCCTTCAGCCAGCCCGGCGCCGGCCCGATCGGCGCCGGCAGGACGGTCAGCGTCATGCCGGTGAGGATCAGATAGGTGCCGAGCGTCGCAACGATCGGCTGGATGCGAACGATGGTCGCCAAGAAGCCGTTGGCAGCGCCGACGATCGCGCCGATCAGAAGCGCCGCCGGCACGATGACCAGCGGCGAAGATATGCCAAGCCTGAGAAACAGCACCTGGATCACCATCGCATTGACGAAGCCCATCAATGGCCCGACGGAAATGTCGATGCCGCCGCGCCCGGCGAGGATCACCGGAGCCGAGGCGAGCGCTGCGCCGATCAGCGGCGCGGCGAGCCCGATCAGCGCGCCCCAGGCGGCAGGATGGAAGCGCGCCGGATTGAGCAGCAGATTGACCGCGATCAGGATCACCAACAGCACTGCCGCAAAGCCGGCGCCGCGCCATCGCGCCGCCATGCGCCGCAACCCGCTCATGCCGCGCGCCCGAACATGGCGGCGATCACCGTATCGCTTTTCATCTCGTCTCCGGTGATTTCAGCCGCCACCTGCTGTTCGCGGAACACCAGCACGCGATGGCAAAGCAGCAGGATCTCCTCGATCTCGCTCGACAGGATGACCAGAGCCATGCCGTCCGCCGCCAGTCGACGAAACACATCATAGAGGACATGGCGCGTCGCCACGTCGACACCGCGCGTCGGATCATTGAGGAGCAGGATCGCCGGTTCCAGCGCCAATGCGCGGGCCAGCAGCACCTTCTGCTGATTGCCGCCGGAAAGCGTGGTGATCGGGGCGTCCGGCCGTGGCGCGATGATCGACAGTCTGTCCCGATAGCGTTCATAGCGCTGCCGCCGCGCGGCGAAGCTGAGCAGACCGAAACGCATATCGCGCGACAGCGTCGAGACGGCAAAATTGTCGAGCACCGATTGGGTCGGAAAAATGCCGGTGGTGCGCCGGTCGCGCGGCAAATAGGCGATGCCGCCGGCGACCGCCTTGCGGAAATTGGTGATCGCAAGCGCTCCGGTTGGCGCCTCGACGGTCACCTCGCCGCCGGCCGGGCGTTCCAGGCCGGCCAGCACTTTCAGGAACCGTTCCTGTCCATGGCCGTCGAGGCCGGCAAGGCCGACGATCTCGCCTGGCGCAATGGTTTGCGTCATGGGGCTTGCGCCCGGCGCGATCACCAGGCCGCGCACCGAAAGGCTGGCGCGATCAGCCATGCGCCAGCTCCGCCGCCGTGCGTGGCGCCATTGCCTTGAGAAGTTCGGATGCGGTGGACGTGCCGCGTTCCTCAGTCGTCACCACGCTGCCGCCGCGCAGCACGGAAATCCGGTCCGAAAGCGACATCACCTCGTCCATGCGGTGGGTGATGAACAGGATCAGGCAGCCTTCCGAGGCAAGCTTGCGCATCATGGCAAAGACCGCCTCGCGATCGGCAAAGTCGAGCGCCGCTGTGACCTCGTCGAGGATGAGAATGCGCGGGTTGCGGACCACGGCGCGGGCAAGCACTACCAATTGCTGAACCGCCAGCGGCAATTGCCCGGCCAACTGGTCGAGCGGGATCTCGGTCACCGCGAAGCGCTTCAGCACCGCGTGCGCGCGTTGCCGCCGCTCGGCACGCGGCACGGTGCGCGCCAGCAAGCCGTCGAGGCCGAGCAGGATGTTGTCCGTCACCGAACGGTCAGGCGCGATCAGCACTTCCTGGAACACGGCGGCCAACCCGGCGGTCTGGAACGCCGCCGGCGAGAGGCCGGTAAAGGGCGCTCCGTCGAGCAGGATCGCGCCGCTGTCCTGCTGCACGATCCCCGACAGCAGCTTGACCAGGGTGCTCTTGCCCGAACCGTTCTCGCCCAGGATGGTGTGGATCGTGCCGGCGCGGAACGCGATGGAGGCATTGGCCAGCGCAATCGTTTCGCCGTAGCGTTTCGAGATGGCCTGGACTTCCAGCATGAGCAATCCTGATGGAGAAAGCCGGCACCGCTGGTGCGGAGCCGGCCCTCATAAATGCTACTTGGCGCAGGCGTCCGGCACCTTCGAATAGTCCCAGCCCTTGGTCGGTGCCGGATTGGCGAAGTAGGCATCGAGCCATTCCTCCGGCATCGGATCCTTCGGCGGGACCGGGAAGATCGAGACGGCGTCCGGCGTCATGCAGTCCTTGTACCAGGCGCCGAGGTCGGCATTGTGCACCGGCGGAATCGGGATCAGCAGCGTGTTGAGCTTGGGCTTTTGCCCATCCAGCATGCGCGCCGCGACACGAAACAGCGTCTCGGCCGTCCAGTGCGGCAGAACCGCATGGCCTTCGAAGCGGTATTTGTCTGGATTGGCCTTCCAGTAGCCGAGCGCATCGCCGGTGATCGAGCCGGTGATCAGCGGGGCAGGGCGGCCGGCTTCGGCAAAGGCCTCGGCGACGACGCGGCTTTCGCTGCCCGTCGTCCACACTGCATCGATCGGCGCCGGATTGGTGGCGATCGCCTGCAGCACCGCCGTCTTGGTAACGTTGGCCGTCCAGTTGCCGTTGACGCTGCGCGAGACCTTGAGCTTTGAATTTTCGGCCAGCGCCTTGTCGCCGCCCTGGCGCTCCTGCACGACGATCGGGTGACCGGCAATGCCTTCGACCAGAAGCACGCTGCCGCCGTCCGGCATTGCTTTGCCGATCGCGGTCATCATGTCGTAGCCCCAGCGCGCATAGTTGGAATCGACATTGATCGAATTCGGGCTGGTCACCGACCCAGCTGCCGTGATGAAGGGGATGCCGGCTTTGGCTGCGGCATCGATGGCATCGTCCAGCGCCGTCGCCGAGCCGGGGATCGAGGTGATGATCGAGCATTTCTTGTCGATGAAGGCGCGGATCTGGTTGATCTGCTGACTGGCGTCGTTGTTGGAATCCGACACCTCGAAGCTCGCCACGGTGCCGTCGGCGATCAGGCCGTCGACCAGCCGCTTCAACTCCTTGGTCACGGTGACGCGCCACGGATTGCCCTGGTAGGACTCGGAGTGGCACCATTTCCACGGCTTTGACGGCGGCGTGAAATTATCCCAGGCCGACGGCAGCACCTTTTGCGGCGCACCGTCATATTGTGCCTTCAGTTCGGTCGGCAATCCAGCAATCACGCCCGAAACGTCTTGAGCGCAGGCTATGGTCGTGACCGATGCAAGTGCGGTTGCGGCCATAAGGCCGCGGATCAGGCTGTTCATGTTCTCCTCCGTTCGGTTGTTTCAGGCTCCTCCGCCGGCAACGCCGGACACCTGCGTCGAAAGGCTCTCCCGAAACAGGCGATTGAGATCGGCAACGACGCGAGCGGCATTGTGCCTTTCGCTCAGGCCGAGATTGATGCGATCGGACGCCGCCTGCTGGAACGCCATGTAGCCGTCGTGCCGCGGCCTCACCCAGGCACCTTCGAGCGTAGCCCGCGTGTCCTTGTAGAAATTGCCGGCGGCGGCGTTGACGGCGGCATCCGCCCAGGCCGCCGCATGGCCGGGCTGGCCGCCGGCCGAGGCGTAAGGGCCGCGCTGCACCTCACCGCTGGCGATCCAGTAGGCGAAGTCGATTGCTTCCTGTCCGGCCTTCGAGAAGGCCGACACGGCGATGCCGGTCCCGCCGAGCGCCGAGCCTTTGGGGCCGGCATTGCCAGCGGCCGGGATATCCGCGAAAGCCAGGCGGTTGGGTCGAAACCCGGCGATGGCATAGGAGACATAGCCATAGATCAGCGGCGCGCAGGCGATCCGCGAGCCGGATCCGGCCATTTGCTCCAGAACCGCGATCGGATCCATGCCAAGACAGGCCGGGTCGACGAGAGCTGCGATCTCGCGCATCATCTCGAAGACCTGCTTGCCCGCTGCCGGATCCACATGGTCGCCAGGGCCTTCACCGGCGGGCCGTCCGAGATTGCCGGCAAGCGTGTAGAACACCATCAGCGCATGCGGCGGCCTGAGCGGCAACAGCACGTGGCCTTGCCGGGCCAGATCGAGAGCATCGGCCCAGCTCGCCGGCGCTGCCGAAAGCATGTCGGGCCGCCATGCCTGCACCTGGCTGGCCGCGTCGATCGGAAACGCCCACTGCCGGCCTTGCCAGTTGTAGCTCGGAAAGGACGGGCCGACACTGCTCGCCGCAAGTGCTGCACGTTCGGCTTGCCGGCCGGCGACATCGAGCGGCGCCAGGCAATTCTCGGCGGTGATCTGGCCGACATGCGGATGGTCGACGACGATCAGGTCGTAGGCACGGGCCAGTTCCTCGACCGGGAAGGATTCAAAATCCTGCAGCGAGCGCTTGTCCCATTCAACGGCGATGCCAGTTTGTTGCTTCCACAGTCTCGAACAGGCGACCATCGGGTCATAGCCGCGCGGATGGCTCCAGGTCATGCCTTTGAGCGTGACGTCGCTCACAGCCCGAACTCCGCGCGGATTTTTGCGCTGTGCTCGCCGATGCGTGGCGCGGCCCGCTCGACCTTCGCGCGGATGCCGTCTACCCTGAGCGGCGAGCGCGTGGTGAGGATCGAAACGTCATCCTCGCGCGTCACCGTCTGCAGCATGTCGAGGACCTGGAAGCCTTCGCTGGCCATCATTTCCGGCCAGGTCAAAACCTTGGCGCACCAGATGTCGGCAGGCTCGAGAATGGCAAGCCATTCGTCGACCGTCTTCGTTGCGATCTTTTGCGCGATGATCGCCTTGATCTTGTCGCGGGCGGTGAACCAGGTCGACGGCTGGTCGCGATAGGGCGCAAGCTCCTCGAGCCCGAGGAGATCGGCGAGTTTCGAGATCGGCGTCATGGCGATCGCCAGATAGCCGTCCTTGGCCGGATAGACGCCGTAGGGCGCCGAGAGATAGGCGTGCGCGCTGCGGAAGCTCGACCGCCGCGGCAGCCTGCGCCCGTCATTGAGGTGCGTGGTCAGCACCTCGAACTGGAAGTCGACCAGCGCTTCGAGCAGGCTGGTCTCGACATGGCTGCCCTTGCCGGTCACGCCGCGCCGCACCAGTGCGGCGAGGATGCCTTGCGCGGCGGCGGAACCCGCCAGCATGTCGGCGATCGCCAGGCCGAAGGGCACCGGCCCCTGGTCCTCGTCGCCGTTCAGCCACATCACGCCGGAGCGGGCCTGCGCCAGCAGATCCTGCCCCGGCCGCTTGACCCACGGGCCTTCCTCGCCATAGCCGCTGATCGAGGCATAGACCAGGCGCGGATTGATCTTGCGCACCGCCTCGTAATCGAAGCCCAGGCGTTCGATGACGCCGGGCCTGAAATTCTGGATCAGCACGTCGGCCCTGGCCAGCAGTCCGCGCAGCGCCGCAAGGTCGGCCTCGTCCTTCAAGTCGATGGCAAGGCTTTCCTTGGCGCGGTTGATCGCATGGAAAATGGTGGAATCGCCGCCGATCTCGGTGTCGCTGAGATAGAGCCGGCGCGACAGGTCGCCGCCGTCCGGCCGTTCGATCTTGATGACGCGAGCGCCGAGGTCGAGCAGTCGCAGCGAGCAGTAAGGCCCGGACAGGAACTGGCTCATGTCGACAACGATGAGCCCGGTCAGCGGCAGTTCGGCAATGGCAGCCATTGCCTATTTCTCCGTCTTGCAGGCGAAATCGGCCGGATTGCGGTACTTCACCGTCTGCAGGTGCTCGCAATAAAGCACGAGCTCGCCTTCACCCTTGAAGACTTCATAGCTGGCGCGGATCAGCCCCATTTCCTTGTATTTTGGCTTCTTGTCGAGGTTGGAGCGGATCGAATAGATCGTGTCGCCTATGAACACCGGCTTGATGAAGCGCAATTTGTCGTAGCCATACGAAAAGGCGTTGATGCAATTGGTGGCGACGAGACCGAGCCCGGCCGAGAACACGAAGGCCCCTGCCACCAGTCGCTTGCCGAAAATGCCTTGCGTCTCGGCGAACATCTGGTCCTGCACGTATGGATGGATGTCGAGCACCAGCGTGTTGAAGAGATGGCTGTCGCCCTCGGCAATGGTCCGGCGCAGCGAGCGGATCTTCTGGCCGACCGGCCAGTCTTCGTAGAACCAGTTCTCCGCGTTCCAGACGGGAAGGTCAGCGTGATCCCTAGGCATGTTGGCGGGGTGTGTCGATGCCACGCCCACGGTTGGCGCGAAACCACTCATGACGACTTCCTCTGGGAGCGGGAATCGTCCATCGGGGCGCGCCACAGACCAGCGAAATGCATGATCGATCCTCCCGTCAATCTTCTTTTGTGAATAGTATTTTCACATATGGGGTTGTGTTGCAAGCGTGAACAGGCGAAATTTTGCCTGCTCCGTCGGGGCCAATGCCGGCGGAACAAGGAGGAAGTGATGCAGAATGCCTGTCTGGTTTTCGTCGGCAGCCTCAATCGCGACGCCCCGTATTTTCAGGGCGCGCGCGGCATCGGGCTGGGTGTCTACAGTTTCGACGAAGGGACGCTGCAGACGAAGAAACTGGCCGAGACGGGAGACATCGACAATCCCACCTTCCTGTCGGTGACGCCGGACGGCTCCCACATCTATGCCAACTCAGAAGTGTTCACCTGGCGCGAAGGGGTGGTCTCGGCCTACCGTTTCGACAGGCAGGCCGCCACGCTGTCCTACATCAACAAGCAGCCGACGCTGGGCAGCATCACGGCGCACAACACCATCACGCGCGACCGGACCAAGCTGCTGGTCGCCAATTACGGCATGGGCGAGGGCGGCCCCGATCGCTCGGTCGTGGTCTATGGGTTGGGTGAGAATGGCGGCCTGACAGCGCCGTTGTCGAGCGTTGCCCATAGCGGGACCGGACCAGATCCTGCCCGCCAGGAGCGGCCGCATGCCCATAGCGTAACCGAGACGGTTGCCGGCGGCATGGCGATCGTCGCTGACCTCGGCATCGACCGGCTGGTGTCCTATCGCATCGGCTCAGACGGCAGCCTGACGAAGCTCGCCGAGTCGGCGCTTGCGCCAGGCGCGGGTCCGCGCCATCTCGCACTGCATCCGGGCGGTCGCTTCGTGTTCGTCATGAACGAGCTGGATTCGACGGTTGTCTCGCTGGCGCTGGACGAAGCATCAGGCAAGCTTACGGTGATCGACAGCAAGCCGGCCGTGCCGCCCGAGGCGCGCGACGGCAATCACTGCGCCGACATCCAGATCTCGCCTGACGGCCGCTTTCTCTACGGCTCCAACCGCGGTCATGACAGCATCGTGGTGTTTTCGATCGACCAGCAAACCGGCAGGATTGCCCTTGTCGACTATACGCCTTGCGGCGGTGCCACGCCGCGCAATCTGGCACTGACGCCCTCGGGCGGCCATCTGTTCTCGGCCAACCAGAATGCCGACCGCATCTCGATTTTCGCCCGTGATGCCGCAACCGGCCGGCTGACCGACACCGGCCGATCCATCGAAATTGGCACGCCGATGTGCGTGAGGATCGTGCGTTGACGCGATCTCAGAACTCGAGCGCCTGCCTGAGTGCCGGGCCGCTCCTGACGCGCAAATCGAGGTCGGCCTCGATATGGTCGATGTGGTGCAGCATCAGCGCGCTGGCGCGTTCGGCATTGCCATTTTCCAGCGCCTCGAGGATCTGCGTGTGTTCGTTGTGGCCGCAGCTCGAGATGCCCGAGCGGCCATAGAGTGCGATCACCAGCGATGAACGAGCGACCAATTCCTCCATGAAGCGCTGCAGGATGACGTTTCCCGCGACCGACGCCAGAAGCAGGTGAAAATCCCCCGACGCCTTGATCTCCGATCGCCTTGCGTTCGGTCCGCGTTCGGCGATGAAACGGCCTTCTTCGTCGAGCTGGGCCTTGAACGCGGCGACATGCGCCGGCGTCATCCGTCCGGCGGCGGCAATCGCGATGCCTGGTTCGATGAGCCGGCGCGAAGCAAAAACCTGCCGCGCTTCCTCCGGCGACGGGTTGGCGACGAAGGCGCCGCGATTGCGCTCGGTGCGCACCAATCCCTCGAAGGAAAGCATCTGCAGTGCCGCACGCGCCACGGTGCGGCTGACATCGAACAGCGTGCCGACTTCGCCTTCGGAAAGCTTTGTTCCCGGCGCCAGCCGGCGATCGACGATCGCGTCGCGCAACTGGTCGCGGATCGCCTGCGCGCGATCCTCGTTGGCGGCCTCGATAGCAGGGAAGGTCTGGTCGGCAATGTTCATGGCAGTGGTCCTGCGTTCTTCTACCCTGAATCGCATCGCTTGGACGAGAGACAAAGTGAATACAGAGATGAAAAAGATTGCATACGATCTTTGCGAAGATCGGCGGCAATCGCCTATAATTTGTGCATTGCACAAGGGCGACGTATCGGCAGCTATATAGAGGCGGCCCTGATTTCTTCGAGGATTCAGTCGGTTGGTGCGGCGGCGCGCAACTGGCACGCATGATGCTTTGGCTAATCCGACCAAAGGGGAAGCTGGATGTCCAAAGCCGCCGAAATCGACATTGTGTCCGTTTCGAAAGTCTATGGCGCGACGACTGCCGTCGAAGGCATCAGCCTGAAAATCCCTGCGGGAACCTATTGCTGCCTGCTCGGTCCGTCGGGCTGTGGCAAGACCTCGACGTTGCGCATGATCGCCGGGCACGAGAGCATATCGAGTGGCGACGTGCGTCTCGGCAACACAGTGGTCACCGACCTGCCGCCGGCCAGGCGCGGCACTGCCATGATGTTCCAGTCCTACGCACTGTTTCCGCATCTCGACCTGATCGACAATGTCGCCTTCAGCCTGAAGATGAAAGGCGTCGGCAAGGAGGAGCGCCGCGCCAAGGCACTCGACATGCTGAAGCTGATGCAGATGGAGGCCTATGCCAGCCGCCGCCCGGCGCAGCTTTCCGGCGGGCAGCAGCAGCGCGTTGCTCTTGCGCGCGCATTGATCACCGATCCCGAGGCGCTGTTGCTCGACGAACCGCTTTCGGCGCTCGATCCTTTCCTGAAGATCCGCATGCGAGCCGAACTGAAGAAGCTGCAGACGTCGCTCGGCATCACTTTCGTCCACGTCACCCACAGCCAGGAAGAGGCGATGGCGCTGGCCGACCTGATCGTGGTGATGAACGACGGCCGTATCGAGCAGGCGGCGCACCCTCGCACGGTGTTCGAGCGGCCGGCCACGGCCTTCGTCGCTCGTTTCATGGGCGACCACAATGTCATCTCCGGCCGTGTCACCGGTAGTCGCGACGGCATGGTCGTTTTCGATGTGCCCGGCGGCGTCACGCTCGCCGCCAGCGGGCAGGGCAGGGAGACTGGGGAGCCCATCGACATCGCCATTCGCACCGACCACGTGCGCATCGGCGAGCCGCCGGCAGCCGGGCTCGGCTTCACCGGCATCGTTTCAAACGTCGAGTACCGCGGTTCGACCGTGAAGCTCTCGGTCAATGGCGCCGGCATCGAGGATTTCACGGTAATCGTCGACGACACCAGCTTCTTCGCCAGGCCGGTTGCCGTCGGCGACGCAGTGCCGATCGCCTGGGACGCCGAGGACGCGATCGTCCTTGGCCGTCTCGATTCCTGAAATCCAGCATAACCAACCAAAACAGGGGAACTGAACATGACCAACACCACCGACAAGAAGACTGGAATATCGCGACGTTCGCTGCTCAAGACAGGTGCCGCCGCCGTCGGTTTCGCCGCCGGTTCCGGCGCCATATCAGGCTTTCCGACCATCTGGGCGCAATCGAACATCACGCTGCGCCAGTTCGGCACCGGCGTATCCAACCTCAATGCCATCGCCGACAAGTGCAAGGCCGACCTCGGCATCACGCTGGAGATGACAGCAACCGATTCCGACGCCGCCGCGCAGCGCGCCGTGACGCAGCCCGACAGCTACGACATCGCCGACATCGAATACTGGATCTGCAAGAAGGTGTTCCCGACAGGCGTCCTGCAGCCGATGGATGTCACCAAGCTGAAATATTACGACGAGCTGGTGCCGCTGTTCAAAACCGGCAAGCTGACGCCGGACAGCGTCATTGCCCAGGGCACCGCGCCGCATACCGTCGGTTACGTCGAGGCGCAGGACAGCAAGGTCTTCGCCAAGGCGCCGACCAACTGGTTCACCATGGTGCCGACGATCTACAATGCCGATACGCTTGGCATCCGCCCCGACCTCGTCGGCCGCGATATCACCACCTGGGCCGACATCATGGATCCGGCCTTCAAGGGCAAGACCGCCATCCTCAACATCCCGTCAATCGGCATCATGGATGCGGCGATGATCATGGAGGCAACGGGCAACATCAAATACGCCGACAAGGGCAACATGACCAAGGAGGAGATCGACAAGACGATCGACTTCCTGATCAAGGCCAAGCAAGCCGGCCAGTTCCGCGCCTTCTGGAAATCCTTCGACGAGAGCGTCAACCTGATGGCTTCAGGCGAAGTCGTAATCCAGTCGATGTGGTCGCCGGCCGTGGCCGCGGTCCGCTCCAAGGGCATCGCGTGCCGGTTCCAGCCGCTCAAGGAAGGCTACCGGTCCTGGGGTGGCGGGCTTGGCCTGGCAGCCCATCTCTCCGGCGCCGAACTCGATGCCGCCTATGAATACATCAACTGGTACACGTCCGGCTGGGTTGGCGGCTATCTCAACCGCCAGGGCTATTACTCGGCCAACATGGTGTCGGCCAAGAAGTTCATGTCCGAGGACGAGTGGGGCTACTGGATCGAAGGCAAGCCGGCAAAGGGCGATATCCTGTCGCCGGACGGCAAGGTCATGGAAAAGGCTGGCGCCGTGCGTGACGGCGGCTCGTTCGAAGAGCGCATGGGCAAGGTCGCCTGCTGGAACTCGGTCATGGACGAGGACCGCTACATGGTGAAGCGCTGGAACGAGTTCATCGCTGCTTGATGCAAGGCAGGCGATAACTGAGATGTTGCATTCCTTCGCGCCCCCCTCTGTCCTGCCGGACATCTCCCCCACAAGGGGGGAGATCGGCTGTGGCTCTCTTCAGCGCTCTTCGTCATACGGCGATCATTGGCGTGGGTCGGCATGCAAGCCAATCTCCCCCCTTGTGGGGGAGATGTCCGGCAGGACAGAGGGGGGCGCGAAGGATCACAGCCCGGCAAAATACCACCGAGGCTGTTCCAGATGACAGTGGCACTCGATCAGCCCGCAACCATTGCCACAAAGCCTGCCAGACGTAGGCGCTCCTTTGCCGCCATCGCACCCTATCTCCAGGCAACACCACTTGCCCTGATCCTCGGCGCGTTCCTCCTGCTGCCGATCCTGATGATCGCCGTGGTCTCATTCTGGGATTACGATTTCGCGGCGATGTATCCGGATTTCCTGACCACCAATTATTCCGACACGCTCGGCTCCTGGGTCACCTGGAAAACCTACCTGAATACGCTGAAATACGCCGCCATCGTCTGGGCGCTGACGCTGTTCATCAGTTTCTGGGTCGCCTATTTCCTTGCCTTCCATATCAGGACCACGGCCATGCAGATGGTGCTGTTCCTTGTCTGCACGGTGCCGTTCCTGACCTCCAACATCATCCGCATGATCTCGTGGATTCCGGTGCTTGGCCGCAATGGCCTGGTCAACTCGACGCTGGTGCAAATGGGGCTGATCCCGAAGCCGATCGAATGGCTGCTCTATTCCGAATTCGCCGTGGTGCTGGCCATGGTGCATCTCTATACGCTGTTCATGGTGACGCCGATCTTCAACACGCTGATGCGCATCGACAAGTCGTTGATAGAAGCCGCGCGCGACGCCGGCGCTTCCGGCTGGCAGGTTCTGTGGAACGTCGTCATTCCGCTCGCCAAGCCCGGCATGGCGATCGGCACCATTTTCGTCGTCACCCTGGTGATGGCCGATTTCTCGACGGTGCAGGTGATGTCCGGCGGGCAGAGCGCCTCCGTCGCGCTGATGATGAAGAACCAGATGTCGCTGCTGCAATATCCGGCAGCCGCCGCCAACGCCGTTGTGCTCTTGGTGCTGGTGCTGCTGATGGTCGCGGGCATCCTGCGCATCGTCGACATCCGCAAGGAGCTGTGAGGCGATGAGCCAGGACAAGCGCACCCTCGAATTCTATGTGTTGGCGGCGTTCTTCGGTCTTTTCGTGTTGTTCCTCTACGGCCCGCTTTCGGCGATCCTGATCCTCTCTTTCCAGGGCGAGAACGGCGGTCTGACATTTCCGCTGAACGGCGTGTCGCTGCACTGGTTCGCCAATTTGTTCGAGCGCCAGGCGGTCGGCGACTTCGGCGGCAGCTTCAAACGCTCGCTCGTCCTTGGCCTGATGGTGATGGTCGTCACTGTCGCCGTGTCGCTGCTCGCCGGCCTGGCCTTCCGGCAGAAATTTCGCGGCGCAACCGCACTGTTCTATCTGGCCGTCGCCAGCCTGGTCGTGCCGTCGATCATCATCAGTCTCGGCATCGGCGTCGTCTTCCAGCAGATCGGCTTCCGCCCCGCCTGGTACACCTCCGCTTTCGGCGCCCATCTGACCTGGACCTTGCCTTTCGGCGTGCTGATTATGTTTGCTGTCTTCAACCGGTTCTCGCCAGCCTATGAGGAAGCCGCGCGCGATCTCGGAGCATCGTCGTGGCAGACCTTCGCACATGTCGTGCTGCCGATGATCGCGCCCAGCCTGATCGGCGTCGGCCTGTTCGGCTTCACTCTGTCATATGACGAGTTCGCCCGCACGCTGATGACCTCGGGCACGTTCAACACCTTGCCGCTCGAAATCTACGGCATGACGACCAATGTCACGACGCCGGTGCTCTATGCGCTGGGCACCGTGACGACCGTGTTTTCCTTCCTGGTGATCCTGCTGACGCTCGGCGCAATCGTCTATGTCGGCCGCCGCCGCGAGCGTGCCTGACAGTGCAGATCCTCGTCGTCAATCCAAACACCACCGCCAGCATGACCGACACTATCGCGGCGGCGGCCCGATCGGTCGCTGCCCAATCGACGAAGATCGTTGCCGTCACCTCGTCGATGGGACCTGTATCGATCGAAGGCTATTACGATGAAGCACTTGCCGTGCCCGGCCTGCTGGTCGAGATCGCCGCCGGCGAACGCTCGGGCGCGCAAGCCGCGATCATTGCCTGTTTCGACGACACCGGCCTCGATGCCGCGCGCGCCATGGCCAACATTCCGGTCATCGGCATTTGCGAGGCATCGCTCAGCACGGCCTCGTTCATCGCCCAGCGCTTCACCGTCGTCACCACCACCGGACGTTCGCGCGTGCCGGTCGAAGGGTTGGTGCAGCGCTATGGCATGGCAGGGCGCGCGCGTGTGCGCGCCGCCGACATCCCGGTTCTTGCCCTCGAAAATCCGGCGTCCGACGCACTGCTCAGGCTGCGCAACGAGATTGCGCGCGCCATCGACGAGGATCGCGCCGAGGCGATCGTGCTCGGCTGCGCCGGCATGGCCGATCTGGCGGCGGCGCTGCAGCGGGAATTCGGGCTTCCGGTCATCGACGGCGTGGGCGCTGCCGTGAAACAGGCCGAGGCATTGATCGCCCTTGGCCTGACGACATCCAAGCGCGGCGCCTATGCAAGCCCGTTGGCAAAGTCTTATCATGGCGCGTTGAAATCCTTCGCGCCTGGCGCCGCCGAGTGATCGCAATGCCCCGAACGATCCGAACGCTCGCACGTGAGGAAGTGCAAACCCTAGTCGATTGGGCGGCGGCGGAAGGCTGGAATCCCGGCCTTAACGATGCCGCGCTGTTTCAGGCAGCCGACCCGCAGGGCTTCATCGGCGCCTTTATCGATGGCGAGATGGCGGCCGGCATTTCGGCCGTTGCCTATGGCGACGGTTTCGGCTTCATCGGCCTCTACATCTGCCGGCCGGACAAGCGTGGCCAAGGCCATGGCAAGGTCGTTTGGGATGCCGGCACGGCGCGGCTCGGCAAGCGCACGATCGGCCTCGACGGTGTCGTCGAACAGCAGGCCAACTACCGCAGCATGGGTTTTGCACCGGCCTACCGGACGATCCGGTTCATGGGGTCACCGAATGTCCCGGCAGCAGTCGGCAACGACATTCGCGCCATAGGGCCGGAACTCGTGCCGGACATACTGGACTATGACCGCCGCTTCTTTCCCGGCCCGAGGCGATCCTTCCTGGAACACTGGCTGCGCCCGCCGCATATGGCGCTTGCGATCCTCAAGCACGGCGCCATTGCGGGATACGGCGTCGCGCGCCAATGCCGGGACGGCTGCAAGATCGGCCCGCTCTTTGCCGACAGCCTGGACGCGGCAAGCCATCTCTTCGCCGCGCTCGCGCACATGTCCGGTCCCGGAAACGTCCATCTCGACGTTCCCGAAACCAGCCGGCAATTTGCAGACTTGCTGTCGTCCGCAGGCCTTCAACCGGGCTTCGAGACGGCTCGGATGTACAAGGGAAAGGCGCCGCAGCTCAAGCAGTCCGGAGTTTTTGCGATAACGACGTTGGAGTTGGGGTGAGGCGGTACAAGCCGACTTCCAGTGCAAAGCCGGGCAACAGGACTACGTGTAGCGCGCAAAATCACTTGGCACCTCCGCGCAACTTCAGTTGGCACCAAATCGCGAGCTTTCAACGGCCGTTAAAGGCGGTTCCAGCGCTGCTTGCCGTCCCGTTTATTTTCCTGCTGCGCAAGCCAAAGGCTGCGCCGCCCGCCGGTGGAGCGCCGGCCTCTTGACGAGACCGCAAGCAGCGCGAGAATTCCTGGGCATGGAAACCCCAGCGAGCGCGCCGGCCTCCAGCCGGTGCGCATGGAGCAATCCGAAAGGCATGTTCGTTATGAAGCATGGAATCTTTGAAGAAGTTCCGTGGTCGGACTCCATCACGGTTTACGACAAGGAGCATTTCACCATCTACCTGCAGATCCTGGACGCCTGCGCTGACAATGCCAGCGAAGAGGAGATGGCCAAGCTCATTCTCGGCATCGACCCCGTCCTTGAACCGGTCCGCGCTCGCAAGGCTCTTCGCAGCCATATCGACCGGGCGAACTGGATGGTAACGACTGGCTACAAGGAATTGTTCGCCAGCTGACCCATCGCGAAGAGCATCTGGCGGCGATCCCCGACATCAGCTAAAGAACGGCTGGGTTTGGGGGATTTAAGGCACATGGGGCTCATCAAGATCAGGGGCATCCTTTCCATATGGAAGGGGCGCGTTATCCCGCGGAGTATGGTTCCGTGGTCAGATCACTGGACCGTTCGGACGGCGGCGATCGCGGCGCACCTGCAATGGATAGGTCCAAATAGCCTTATGCTTGTCGGGGACTCGCTCTTGGAACTTGTTCCGCCGCACCCGCTCGAAGGTCTCAAGGTAGTAAACGCCGGCTTTGGCGGTGCGACAGCGGCCAACGTCTATGCTTCCATTGCATCTTCCGTCGTGTTGTCGGCTCTGAAAGCAAACCCGCCGGCAAAGGCTGTGATCCAGGTCGGAACGAACGACAGCAAGACAGGCGCCAACCCGGTCGCGGTCGCTGAAAAGACCATGGCGATTTGTTCTCTGCTTGGGAGCATCGGCACCGAGGCCATTGTGTTCGCGATCCCGCCAATCGAAGAGAAGAAAACCGCCTTCAGATCGGCTTCTGTGGCCGCCGCGATCAATGATGCGACACGCCTGGCGTGTCTCGGAAGCGGCGTTTCTTTTATAGACCCGTACATCGCAATTCGCGGCTCGAACGACGTGACCGAGGATGGCATCCACTTGGCCCGTGGCGCGACCCTCGCGCTCGTCGACGCCATTCGAGCGGCTTAGGATTTCTTATGATCAAAAAAGTCCCGACAATCTCTGGATTGCACTATCTTCGGGCGATTGCCACCGTGCTGGTGGTTGTGACTCACAACGTAAGCGCCGCTTCTCTGGACAAGTATTTCGGGCCAGGAACGCTCACAAGATTTTTCACGAGTGGCGGCGGAGAAGTGGATTTCTTCTTCATGATGAGCGGCTTCATCATGGTCGTGACGGCGACGAATTCCGCGACCGGCGCCCCGAGATATACACCGCTGGAATTTCTGTTCAGGCGAGCGGTTCGCTTGCTGCCAATGCTCTATCTTGCCGTGGCGTTTTTCAATGTCGCGCTCATGGTGTCCGGCGCGCAGCCAGATTTTTGGGGATCGCTTCGCACGCTCATAATATGGCCCGTTGGAGAGGTAACCCCATCAGTGGCTTGGACGATCCGGTATGAGGTCGTTTTCTACGCTGTTTTTGCATTGTGCTTTCTAATCCGCTCTCAGCTCTGGTGGTTTCTTTTGCTTTGGGCGGCATTGCCGTTGGCGCGATACGTCTTGACCGGGCCATCGGGAGAGACAGATAGCTTGGCCTCCTTCATTATGAGCCCATTCAACATCGAGTTCGGCATTGGGGTCCTGCTCGCGTTGTCAATTCGCAAATGGAAGCCAAGCTTCACCTTCTCCGGCCAGATATTCAGCATGATCGTTCTGTCTTTGGCGATACGCGCGTCTGTTGTGCATTTCGGCCTGGAGATCAGGACATTGGCGATGGTCGTTTCAATATCACCATTGCTACTGGTTACCATGTTGGTTGCGGTTGGCACCACGACGACGCGCGAGAGTCGGCTTGGCCTGGCCCTCGGCGACGCATCGTATTCGATCTTTCTCTTCCATCAGCCTTGCATGCCCGTCACGCTTTTGATCTTAGCCAAGACAATGCCGTGGCTGCCATCCAGTGTGGCCGCGCTAATCAGTTCCTTGGTTGGGATCGCAGTCGGTTACCTCGCGCACATTTTTGTCGAGAAGAGAATTCAGCGCTACTTTGAGCCGATCAAAACGCAACCAAAGCTCCAGCCCAATCCGGCTCATCCCTAGACGCTCACTAGCGGTGCTATAGCCGCAGCCAACTCCGCAGAGCCAGTGTCATTCGGATGGATGCCGTCGCCGATCGAGCCGGTGCCGTTGGTAGTCAGCGTCAGACCATCGATATAGAAGATGTTGGCATCACCGGCCGCCGTTAGCTCGTTCACGGCATCGAGTTCCTGCTGCCGGTAATCTGCAATCTTCAAGGTCAGCGTGTCATTAGCCGCCGAAATCCAGTTCGACGACACAACGTAGATTTTCACTGTCGGCTTGATCGCCCGAACGTTGGCTATCAGTGTCTTCAAAGCAGCCTTGAAGGTAGCGAGAGCGGTCTGCGCCGTGCGATTGTTGAAATCGAACGTGACGAAGGCGACATCGGGATTGGCGTTGCCGAGATCGGTCCCCCACGCGGAATTCACTAGGGAAGAACCATAGCCGAGATTGATGTGCTGCCAGCCCTTGGCGCGACAGAGTATCTCCATCCAGGTCTTGTCGGTGCTGGTGGCATTGAACCCTTGCAAGCGGCTGTCTCCAAGGAACACGGCACGTGGCAGCGTCGATCGTGGCGTCGGCAAGGTGATTGGCGCACCGTACGTTGTGATGCCGAGATGCGCGACCGACGACGAGTAGGGCATGACGATCTCGATCAGGCGATCGGCATTCGACGCGAAATCCAGCCTGACAAAGAACTTGCCGAGTGCCTGCGCCGAGGTGAAGTACGTGTTATGCACCCCGTCGACGAGTATCTCTCCCTTGCCATTATAGCTGCCGGTGACGAGATTGAGGTTCTGGAAATGCAGGACAACGGAGGTCGCGCGCGTTTTGAATCGACGGCGCCACCCTGGATTGGCATTCTGGTAACTGCCGAAGGAGATCGGCCTGACACCGCTGACCTGAGACGACGTTGCGGTGAGCGCGGCTGCGTAGTCGCTGTCCTCGATGTTGGAATTGTTGGGTACGACGTCGACCAGCGGCTCCGCGCCGGCAAGGCCGAAGTTCGACATGGCGGTTAATTCTGACGCGTCCTGCGTTCTGAGCCGAAGGTTGAGCCTTGCGATGGTACCGCCGAACGGGGCCGTGCCTGAGAGACCACTCCCGATGCGAAGAGTGGTGAGCCCTGTCGGGATCGTCAGCGAGCTATCCTGAGCCCCAACCGAACCATCAAACGCCGCCTGCGCATAATTTGGAACAGTGCCCCACGAGGCCGCAAGACGAGAGGTCTTGTCCACAACCGTAATACCCGGAAGAATGTTTGCCTTCACGCTGGTGTCAGTGATCGAAAACTGCCCACCACCAAGCGATGACATCGTAAATACCAACGTCTTTGTGGTGGTGCCGTCATCGATCTGCGCCATGGTGCGTGAAACATTGTCTGGAGCCTGAGTGCGCCCTTCAATGAAAACGGCTCCAAGCGTCGTGTTGAACGGGATGCCTGATAGCGCGATGCTGTTCTGGTCAAGGCCGCGCGAGAAGAACGCCGTCGTTGTCACCATCGGGCTGGTACGATAGTTGCCATTCTCATTCTGCACGAGATCGATGGCGAAGCTGTCGCCGCTGGTGCCGATCTTGAAGCCGACATTAGGATTCGGGAGCGTCTGGGACGGAATGCTCATCCGGTTCCAGTAGCCGTCGGTCGGCGTGACATCAGTCCACGTCGTGCCGCCGTCCATGGTCATGGAGATCGGCCCGATGCCGACCAGGCGCTTGATGTAGGCCGTCTGGAAATAAGCGGCCGAAGCGATGGCGATGGCCTGAAGGACTGTTCCGTTGGCAGATGTGGCAGTGATGGAAGAGGCCGAAGCGGCGTTGCCGTCGAGACCCACCTGGTCGAGCGCCGCCGTTACATTCGACTTGGTCCACGCCGCATTTGTCAGGTCGCGGTTCCACAGCACCCGGTTGGCGCGCGCCGGCTCGCACAGTAGTCCCCTCGGCGCAAGCGACTTGTAGTCGTAGGTGAAGCGGGGGACGTTGACGCCGGCCTGCTTCAACAGCCCCAGCTTGTCGAAGTACCAGCCCGCTGTAGTGCGAGTTGTGGACAGCTTTGCAGTCAAACTGCCGAAGAACCGCTTGGCTGGAGCGGCGGCGTCCTTGATCAGAATGCTTGGAATTGGAGTGTCGAAGGCAATGGCGACGCCGCTGTCGTCATACTGCAGGGTTTGGGAGAGGTCATTCAGGGTCGCGAGCTGCAGCGCGTCGAGGCGGTCGTTCAGAGCCACGTAGGGGCCGCGCGCGGTCTGCACTTCGGCCGCATAACCCGGCTCTATGCCCTCCGGCGAGAAGATGAGCGCCGTCGTGCCAAGCGTAATGCCTGCCGCAGCCATCGCCAGCGTCCAGCGCTCTCCGGTGCCGACTGTGCCGCTCTGCACGACGAAGCCGATATGCGCCAACTCTGCCGCGCTGTCGGCGAAGATCGCACGGGACGCGGCGCCAGCCGCCACTACGGTGTAAAGCCCATTCTCGGCCGGCAGCGTCTGCGAGCCAAGGAAGACGTGATCTCCGGTCACCAGAGCGACGCCGTTGAGTACCGCGGCGTTGATCAGGCCGCTTGCGAGGTTGACGTTGGCGGTCGAGCGAACCTTGACGATCTGGGTAGTCCAAATAACTCCGGCTGTTGCAATAGCCTCGACAGCATCGACACGGCTGGTCAGGTCTTCGACGTCCTCCGGCAGCGAAGCTACTGCGTCGACGCGTACGTTGAGCGCGACATCCGCGGCCGCCCGCGCCGCGCCCTCGGCCGCCAGCGCATCCGCAATCGGCCCGTCGGCTATGATCTGCTCGGCGTGATCGGCCATCGACTGTCGTGCCGTGCGCCGAATTCCGTCGAGTATCGCATTGCCGATCACCTCGTCCAGCGCGGCAACCAGTGGGAGGTCGGTACTATTCATGCCAGTTTCGGCCATCTCAGTTCCCTCGGTTTAAGGCGCGACGTAGCCGCCGCAGTTGAAGTAGACTTGGGCGCCGGTGGTCACGTTGGCGACGTTCAGCGCCGTGTTGACGGTCGACGACAGCGGCGATCGGAATTCGATATCCAGCCGCCCGCCGGCGGCTTTGAGGAAGCCGCGATAGAGGACAGTCGCGGCGCCATCCTTGACCAGAATTTCGGTGTCGACCGTGGCGTGGGCATTTACGGCAGTCAGCCAGGTGATGTGGTTGCGTTGGCCCGCCACCGCTGCCTTCACCGGGACGTCTGCGGTCCCGGTCTCGCCACCGGCAGCCGCGGGGTAGCGCCAGGTGGCGGCCGGGTTCAGCGCCGTCAGGTTCTGGGCAATGCGCTGCAGCCGTCCGTTGAGGCCCGAGGAGGCCGTATCGCTGGCCGGCGCGGCCTCGGTGAGCGAGCCGAGCAGCGCATCGTCGTCGGTCGACAGCGTGACGCTGAGGCTGTTGGCGGCGCTCTTTGCGCCGAGCGTCGACGGCAGCTTGACCGACAGCAGCCGCTTGACCAACGCGATCAAGGAGAACGTGCCGGCGTCGGACGTGGCCGCCGCGTCGGCCGTCCCGCCCAGCGCCTCGTCCATGCCGTCGCGCACGCCATGCATGGGATGGTGCTTGCCGGCGACGAGCTCACTGTCGATCGCGACCGGGGCGCCGGTGACGCTGTCAGTTGTGTTGATCTGGCTGGCGGCCATTTGTGTCCTCTAAAGCACGAGCAAAAGGGTTGAGTTCGCCGCGACTGGCGGCACGAAGTCGTCGGCGCCGATGGTCACGGAAACAATGTCGGTCAGATCGCTCTCGACGCCGGCGACGCTGACGGCCCAGGCCTGCAGCTCGACTTCGTCGCCGAACAGGTAACCGGTCACATCGAAAGCGCCCTCGGCCGGCGAGCAGGACAGTGGCGGTTGCCAGACCAAAGCACCCGAGAGCCTCGTCTGCAGCTTGAAGGCGGCGACGGCGATCGCGTTCGCCGTGCCGCCGCTGACCATAACCCGCAGTCCGTTGGCGTCGCCGGTCTCGACAGTGCCGGTTTCTATGCCCGTGAACTTCGGTATCGCCGGGGGGATCAGGGATAGGTCGATCTCGGCGCCGACGCGGCCGCTCCAGGCCGGCGGCACCTCGGCGTCGGTCAACTCGTCGATGATCGGTGCCGCCGGCAGCATCGCCAGCACCGTCGAATTGTTCTTGCCGCGTGTGATGCCGGCAACGATAAGCGGGATGCTGTCGAGCGCGGCCGGGCCGAAGTGAATGATATCGCCAGCCTTGGGCCTCTCGCCGCTGCCGGTGAGCCGCACGGCCGCGCTCTCGCCGGCGACGGTGGCGATGGTCCGTACCACGCTGGTGCCGATCGTGTCGTCGGCGTCGAACTGGCGGAAGCGAATGGCGTAGCTCTCGCCAGCGACCATCGTGAAGACGCCGTCGGCCTCGACAAGATCGCCGCGTACTGCCTTGACGCGCGCCGAATGCATGGCGCGCTTCAGCACGTCGCGCGAGGCCACCACCAGGTCGCCGGTGGTGGCGGTGCGTGCAGTGCCTTGCTGCACCGCCGAGTAGCTGACGGCGCGGTTCATGATCTCGTATTGCCGGCGGCGGGCCTCGCGCCAGATCTCGTCCGGGTTGGTCTTGCCGGGCAGTTTCAGCTCCTCGGTGATGTCGATCGGGCCGACATAGCCGGGCCACGGCACTAGGCGCTCGCCCTGTTGATAATCGTTGGTCTCGTCGATGAACGGCACGCGCAGCGCATGTGGCGGCTCGAAATAGGAGGGCGACCAGCGGAAGTCTGATGAATTCCTTGGGTTCACATGGTCGACCACCAGCTCGCGCGGCCGATCAATGACGACGGTCCATTTGCGGCCGTCCCATTTGACGGCGGCCCGCCCCGCGGCGCCGATCGCCGCCAGCGTCTCGCCCAGCGTGCTCTCGAAATCGTGGATGCGGTTGTATTTTAGGCCCTTGAGCACGCAGAAGACGTGCCAGTCCTGGAAGGCAGGAAAATCGATCTCCTCGTCCGGAGTGGGCCGGTACAGCCCTGGGCCGCGCAAGGCAAAGAGGGCCAGGGACGCTGGCCATTGCGTGGCCCTGTCTATCCATGTGCCGCTGTCGGCGTCCCAGTCCGGCGCGATCCGCTTGTCTAGCGTGTTGAAGGTGTCGAGCGTGCCGTTGAGCTGCGCCGTCGCCTTGATCCGGAGAGCAGTCAGCGCCACCGGTTTCCTGAAGTTGAACGGGTATTCCGGCCGGAAACTCTGCAGGACCACCCATGTGCAGTTCAAGATAAATTGCGAACCGTTGCCCGGCTCGACCTCCGAGTCAGTCAGCCGCTCGTATTCGATCTCATAGGCACCTCGTACGGCATAATCTATGCGGTCGGCCCGGTAGAAGCCGGCCTTTTTCGTGTTGCGGATGGAGAGATCGGGCAGGTCGGTCCAGGCTTCGGTGCCGGCCAGTCGAATGCGGCGCTTGAACACCACTTCCACCGAAAACTCCTCGCCCTCGTCATCGATCTTGATCAGGCCGGCGGGAAACGACAGGATCGAGATGGACCAGGCGGTATCGCGAGCGGTAAAGCGGCTGACCGGCTTGGCTTCGGACGGCTCACCCTTGATGATCTTGCCGTAGTCGTTGTGCTTCAACGGCCGTTCCAGATCGGTGCCGATGCGCTCCTCGAGCACTTGGTTGGTGTAGAGCGACAGCGGTTCATCGTCGGCATAGCCGAGCCGCGTCTCGATCTCGACCTCGTCGAATTTCGTCAGCAGCGTGTCGCCGAGCTTCTCCTCCGAGATCTCCAGCGGCCCGTAACCGTGCAGGAAGACGGCGCGATCGTAGAGCCAATCGCCGACCACCTCGATATAGGACATCGCCCCGAACGGCGGCGCATAGCGGTGCGTGCCCATGACCATCGGCACGGGCGCGTCGGGGGTGAACTGGTTCTGCCATCCGGCGATCGCATAGGTCGGCTTTTCCTCCCCCGGGGGTTTGGGCAGCGGCAGCAAGGCATTGATCAGCAAGCCGCCGAGCGCCGTCAGGCCAACCGTGAGGGCGGTCTTCGCCACGTTGGCAAGCAATTCCGAGCCAAACAGCGTGGCGCCGGCGGGGAAGAAAAACCCGGCGACGGCGATCGCCGCCACCGAGACGAGGATCTGCAGCACTGATCGAAACGAGTCACCGCCGGGAACGACGCGGATTACCACATGGACGCCGGCATTGGGCCGCGCCCGGTGCCACAGGGCGCGCGGTACCACCTGCATGCCGTCGCCCTTGACCAGTGCGACCCGAGTGCGCTCCAGCACCGGGTTTGTGGCGCCAGGCAGCGCGATCGCCACCATCTCGGCGATCGTCATGCCTTCGGGAAGCGTCAGCTCGATGCGGGCGCGGTCGGGCTGGAAGGCGATGGGTGCCGCGGTGACGTGGACGCTCATGCGCCCCTCCAGCGGTATATGCCCGTCAGCTTCTCCGCCCAGGGCGAGCCGTCGTCGAAGCGCTCGATTTTCGAACAGTCCTGCTCGACCATGTGCATCATCAGGCCGGGCCTGAGATACAGCCCGCAATGGGCGTCGAGCCGGCCGCGCCGGAACCAGAGGATGTCGAGCGGCTGCGGCGTCTCAATCTTCAACCAGAGCGGCGATTGCGCTTCGCGAGCGACTATGGCGGCGACTTCGCGCTGCTCGGCCGAGCTGGGATAAAGGCCGGCATAGGACGGCAGCTCGTTGCCGGCATGCTCGGCATGGACGAGGCGGACAAAGCCCCAACAGTCGCAACCGGTCCAGTCGCGGCCCTTGTCAGCGAAGGGCAGGCCGATAAAGCCTTGCGTCCAGCGGAGATCGCCCTGGGCTGCTACCATCAAGGTCATTTGTGCAGCCCCGGAAAACGTTCCTTCGTCATGCGGTCGGCCGGATAGGGCTCCTCGGTGATCGGCTCCATCGAGAACTTGATCGATACCTGGCCGCTGTCGCCGTCTGCGCCGGTCATCAGCATGCCGATCCATTCGGCCTCGACATTGTCCGGGCTCGACCCAAGTACTATCGCCATGTGGCAGGTCGCCTGCACGGTGGTCGACGTCAAAATATCGGCGATGTCGCTGTCGAGGATCTCGAGCACCAGCGAGGCCTGCGCCGGAGCGTCGTCTTCCTCGTCGGGGACGAGCGCGTCGAGCATGATGAACAGGAACGGCGAATCATCTTCGGTGCGCCAGGTCGAGCGGGTGCCGTACATCAGCGGCTCGACCGAGATCCGGTCGGCATTGTCGGAGGAGAGCCGCACGGGCGTGTCGAGCAGCGGGTGCTCGATGATGACCAGCACAACCTCCAGCTCGTCGGTCGCGACCTGGTCGAGAGCCAGACGGGCGTTGAGCGAGACCCGCCTCATGGCATCACCGCAACGTCGAAGCTGACGCGCCACTGGATGCCCGTGGGGGAGCTTGGGGCGCGCGCCGGCAGCTGCTGGCCGATCAGGCAGAGCCACGTCTCTGCTATCAGGATCGGTGTCCCGTCCTCGGTGGTGATCGGCGTGCCGTCATCGGTCAGCAGCGGCAGGCCGTCGGTGTCCCACGCCGGCATCAGGAAGGGCTGCGTGCCCTGCTTGATCTCCTCGTTGTACCAGCGGTCGAAGCGGGCAAGCTGCGCCCTGGTCAGCACGGTCGAGAAGGCAACGGTGTCAGCGACTGCCGAGAAGCGGCGCCGCACGTTTGGCGGGCCGGCGTCTTCGGCCCTGCGGGTGCGGCCATCGCCGCGCGTCACCTGGTAGGGTGCCCGTTCCGGTCTGGGCAATTCAGGGGGATACCAGACCAGGCTCATCGCCGTTTCACCGGCTGCCTGGCGCCGCGACCCGCGAGCGTCTTATTGAAGGAGCTGCCGCGCCGGTTTGCGGCGGCGGTCAGCTTTTCTTCGATGATGATGTCCTCGCGGCGGCCGCCCTTGCCGTCCTCGGTTTCCTCCTCGCGCACGCTCACGCCGGCATAGTCGTGATAGTGCCGCTCAACACGGGTCGGCTGGGCCGACTGCGATGACCAGCCGCCCATCGAGGGAGAGCCGGAGCTACCGGCCCCGGGCATGGCATAACCGCCCTCGTAGTAGCCGCGGCCCGATTTGGCTGTGCGCCGCAGGCTGTCCAGGAACGGCACGCCGAGCGCTCGCACCACCGGGGCATCCATGACGTACTCCTGCTCATGGACCAAGCCGGCGACCCTGCGCGGGTCGTTGCCGCCGGTCGCGCCGCCCACATCGTAGAGACCGCCGGCGCCCGACTGGATCGCCGACCAGGCTGCTGGTGACCTGAAGAAGCCACTGATCATCGACCAGATGCTGGAAAATCCAGACAGACCGCCGCCCGCCGGCGCCGCCGGGAACTGGCTGAGCGCATTGCCGAGCTGGCCAAGCCCGCCGCCGAAGGTGCCGAGGTCTTTCGTGGCAACGTTTGCCGTGCCCTGGAACCTGGCCAGCGCATCCTGCGAGGCGGTCAGCCGCTTTTGCCAGAGCGCGATGTTTTCCGGATTGGCCTGCGACCAGCCCTCCGCCCGCTCGAAGCCGGCGAAGGCGCCGGTCGCCGAGCGAACATCGGTCGAGCCTAGCAGCCGCTTCAGCACGCCGCTCTCCGGCCCTTGCAGCTCTTTCCAGATATAGTCGAGCTGTCCACCGACGCCAGGCAGCTTGCCGCCATTGGCCGACAGCAGCCCGGACAGCCTTCCGCCCAGCCATTGCGGCAGGCCGCTGGCGCCGCCGTTCGGGTTGACGGCATTGGGGTTCAGGCCGCTCTCGGCGCTCAGATTGCCGATGATGCCGGCGATCTGATGCGACTGCAGGCCCTTGGCCGCGAAGTAGTTCCAGATCTGGGCGCCGACGCCGCCGGAGGCAGGTGCTGCCATCGTCGTCTCGCTGCCGCGCATCCCCGACCACGGATCGGCTGAATTGCCGTTGGCGGGGGAGAACAGCCGCTTGACGCCGTCGACCAAGCCGCCGGCGCCGCTGCCCAGCTCGCCATTGATGTTGACGACGCCGGCCTGCACATCCATAGCGCCGACCGACTGACCGCCGGCGGGCTGCGGACCGCCGAGCAGCGTGCTCAAAAAGCCCGGCAGCCCGCCGATGCTGTCCAGCGTCGGCAGGCCCTTGTCGTAGACCGCGTTGGCCAGCGGGTTCTTGATGCCGAGCTGGGTCAGCTGCTTCAGCACGTCGTCGGCTGCACTCTTGAGAACGCTGTCGATGTCGGCGAAACCGCCCACGGCGCTGTCGACGATGCCGCCGATTGCGTCGACGCCGGTCTCGCGCACGTCCTCCCAGATCTGCTTTTGCTGCTTCAGCAGCTCGTTCATGCGGATGACTGCCGCCGCTTCGGAATTGAGGTCGACCGCCAGCCCGGCGCCCTTCAGCCGGTCGGCAACCGCCGCCTCGATCGGCGAGCGGCCGAGCTGGTCGCGCTCGAACTGCAGGTCGCGCGCCCGATTTGCGCGGGCCCCGGGGTCGGCCCGCGCCGCCCGCGACCCCACGGTGGCGCGCCAAGCCGCCGCGTGCCGGGCGGTGAGGGGC
>NZ_JAMYUA010000023.1:0-98384 GCF_040322715.1 Mesorhizobium sp. M0106
GGGCGCGCGTCCTTTTGCCCATCCTTCTATACAATATCTCGTGGGTCTTTCTCGGGGGGGTGCAGCCGACAATAACATCCTCCCGGGGGGGTGGCCCGCCCCCCCCCTCTTGTCTGGAATTCCAGTTCGGCCGTTAGAGCGGTTATCGTTTCACGGAACGCCGAACCGCTCTATCTCTTTGTTTTGACGCAATTCCCAAGGGAAAGCGCTACACGCTTTTCCCGGGAAAACCGTTTCACACTTTTCCTGGAATTGCTCTAGTTGTTGCCGAAGAGGTTGCGATCGGCGCCCTGGGGCGCGGACTTGGGCACATCGCCAGACGAATTCAGCAGCTTGTAGATCGGCGAGTTGCTGTCCCGCACCGAATACGTCTGCGTCTTGTCGACGTTGACGGTCGTCTGCTTGTTGATGTCGGTCCCGCCAACATTGTCGTTGCGGGCATAGGCACTGCCGGCGGCAATCAAGAGAGCGGCGGCAGTAAGAACAATCTTTTTCATTTGGGTACTCCTGGATTTTCGAAATCAAGCGGCGGGCATGCCGCCGCCTTGATGGTGGGATCGGCTGTTAGCTGTTGCCGAAGAGGTTACGGTCGGCGCCCTGGACAACCGGCTGCTTTTCAGCCTGGTCCGACGTCTTGACGGAAGCCGTGTAGGAGCTGTCGACCGAGACAGCAGGCGGGTTGGCTCCGTTGGAACCAAAGTTGTCGCTGCCGACGAAGGCGCTGCCGGTGATGGCCAAAACGGCGGCGGCAGCAAGAACGATCTTTTTCATCTTAATACTCCTGAATTTTTCAGATCCCGGACGGCGGATATGCCCGCCGCCCTGATGCTGGGATCGGCTGTTAGTTGTTGCCGAAGAGGTTACGGTCGGCGCCCTGGACAGGCTGCTGGTCAGCATGAGCCGGCTTCTGAATGGAAGCCGTATACGAGCTGTCGACCGAAGCGGCAGGCTGGTTCGCACCCTTGGAACCAAAGTTGTCGCTGCCAGCGAAGGCGCTGCCGGTGATGGCCAAAACGGCGACGGCGGCAAGAGCGATCTTTTTCATTTTAGTACTCCAGTATCTCAGTTTTTCCGTCCGTCCAGCGGCGTGTCTTGGGAGGAATTCGCGTCGTTCGGACAGCCCCGATGTGGGAAAGCCAATGGCCAGTTTCCAATCACGAAGTTTTTTGGTGTGGACCAAGAATCTACACCTTGAAATTGTGCCAGAGATTCCCTCCGCCACAATTTTATTGCTAAATATCAAGTAGATAGCCCATAGTATCGGTCTGGCTGCAAGGTGACTTGGGGAGGCAGCGTTCACAGCGTCCTGCACGCATTGTCAACAGAAACGAACCGTTCGGTTCGATTTTTTAAACCGATAAAAGTCGCGGCCGAGGTTCTTTGTCGAATCGTTAACCATTTCGGCCAAACGCGGCCTCACCGTTCTGCCGGTTTTCGGCCCGCTTATGCCGGCCGGCGAAGGCAGCAACCGCGCAAGAACCAGGTCAGACCCCGTAGCGTTCGGTGCGGATGAGAGCCGCGGGAACGCCGGCATCGATCAGCGCCTCGGCGGCGGCCGTCACGAACGCGTTCGAGCCGCAGACAAAGGCGAGCTTCGGCGGCGCCGGCAGCCTGGTCATGGCTTGCACCATCATCGCGGCGTCGACCCGCCGCGCATAATCCGACGATCGGCGGGCCGGCTCGCGCGTCAGCGTCAGCACCAGGTCGAAGCCATCCCGGCGCTCGGCGAGGTCGATCAGCTCGTCGCGAAAGATCACCTCGTCCCAGACCCGCGCCGAAAACACCAAGGCGGCGGCGACCAGCGATCCCCGCATCGCCCGGTGACGGAGCATCGACATCAGCGGCACCACGCCCGACCCACCGCCGACGAGCAGGAGCGGTCCGCCATCGCCGTCGGACCAGACGAAATGGCCGCCGAGCGGCCCGCGCAATTCGACCTCGTCGCCCACCGCCGCGATCTCGTGAAAGAACGGCGAGACCTCGCCGTCCTCGAGTTTTTCAATCGCCAGCTCGATGGTCTCGCCGGTCTCCGGCGCCGAGGCGATGGAGTAGGAGCGGCGCGCCTGATAGCCGTCCGGCGCCGTCAATCTGACATCGACATGCTGTCCGGCCCGGTAAGCGAAGGGCCGCGACGGCTGCAGGAAAAAGCTGGTGACGCGCGGCGTACGCTTTTGGATGCGGGTGATGGTGACCGTCTGCCAGGGCGACTGCGCCGCCGGTGCGTCGCTCATGGATCGTTCGTGTAGCGCTGCTCGCGCCACGGATCGCCATAGATATGATAGCCTCGCAACTCCCAGAAACCCGGCTCGTCACGCTCGGTGAACTGCAGCCCGTTCAGCCATTTGGCCGATTTCCAGAAATAGAGATGCGGAACGAGCAGCCGGGCCGGGCCGCCATGGTCAGACGTGATCGGCTTGCCTTCATAAAGCAGCGCCACCATCGCCTTGCCGCCGGTGAGATCCTTCGTCGGCACGTTGGTGGAATAGCCGTCGAAACCCAGCGCCAGCGTGAAGGCGGTGGGCGGCTCGATGCCGGCGTCGGCAAGGATGTCGTCGACGAGCACGCCCTGCCACGCCGTGTCGAACTTGGTCCATGCGGTGACGCAATGGATGTCGCGCGTCATCTTGGTCAAGGGCAGCGCGTTGAACTCGGCCCAGTTCCACTTCTTGATCGGCCGCGGCCCGTGCTTAAGCGTGAACGACCAATCCTCGGTGCGGACATGCGGCGTCGGGCCGGCCGACAGGACCGGGAAACCTTGCTCGAGATATTGCCCCGGCGGGATACGTGCATCCGTATCCGTCGGCGGCTTTCGTCCGGAAGAGAAGCCTCGGGTAACCATCGAGAATATCCGTTTGCGCAAGGTCCAACCGACCTTTGTCAGTTTTCTCGAAGATGCGAGCCCGGGCAACCGAAATCTTGGCTCCGGCCTGGCGGCAATGCTCTACATCGATCATGGCAGCGCGGCGCCCGCTTCAGCCACTGGCGAAGGGCACGGCGACGAACATCTGGGCGTCGCCGCGCTCGACAAGCAGCAGCACCGATTTCTTGCCGGATTTGGCAGCCTGCACAATCGCCTGGTTAGCCTGTCTGGCGCTCCTCACCGGAGTCTGGTCGACGCCGACGATGATGTCGCCGGGCTGGATGCCGGAAGCCGACGCCGCCTTGTTCGGGTCGACGCGCTCGACCAGTGCGCCGTGCTGGTTTTCTGGCAGGTTCATTGCCTGGCGCACATCAGGAGTGACGTCCATCAGGCCGAGACCGAGCGCCGGTGCGCGAAGGCCCTGCCCCGTCGACGGCTGACCTGAATCGCCGGTCACCGATCCCGTCGCCGTGTCGTCTTCGTTGCGCCCGATCTCGACGGAGATCTGCAGGCTTTTCCCCTTGCGCCAGACATTGAGGGCTTCCCTCGTGCCAGGCGCAACGTCAGCGACGGCGCGCGACAGATCCCTCGGATCCTTTATGTCCTGGCCGGCGAAGCTGGTAATGACATCGCCGGTCTCGATGCCGGCCTTGGCGGCCGGCGATCCGTCGCTGACCTGCGCGACCAGCACGCCGGTAGGGTGATCGAGGCCGATGGCGCTCGCCACATCAGGCGTCACCGGCTGGATCTGGACGCCGAGATAGCCGTACTGGATGGAGCCGCCCTTCATCAGCTTGGCGACGACCTTTTGCGCCTGGTCCGAGGGGATGGCGAAGCCGACGCCGACGCTGCCGCCATTCGGCGAAAAGATCGCGGTGTTGATGCCGACGACATCGCCGTACACATCCGTCAGCGGGCCGCCGGAATTGCCCCGGTTGATCGGTGCGTCGATCTGGATGAAGTCGTCAAACGGGCCGCTGTGCAGATCGCGGCCGCGCGCCGAGACAATGCCGGCGGTGACCGTGGTGCCAAGGCCGAAAGGATTGCCGAAGGCGAGCACCTGGTCGCCCGGCATGAGCTTGTCCGAATCGCCCCATTTGACGGTCGGCAAGGGCTTGCCGGCGTTGACCTTGAGCACGGCAAGGTCGTTCTTCGTGTCATGGCCGATCAATTTGGCGGGAAGCTCGGTGCCGTCGTCGAGCATCACCTTGACCGACTGGGCGCCGTCGACGACGTGATTGTTGGTGACGATCATGCCGTCGGCACCGACGATGAAGCCTGAGCCGAGGGCCTCGGTGCGCGGCGCCTGTTCCGGCGGTGTCTTGGGGGCGGGCAGTCCCTGGTCACCGAAGAAACGGCGGAAATAGTCGTCGAAAGGCGAGTTGCCACCGAACTCGTTGCCACCGAATGGGGAGGCCTCGCTCGTGGTGTCCGACTGCGCCGATTTCATGAGGGTGGTGATCGTCACCACTGCCGGTTTGTCGGCCGCCACGACCGGAGCGAACGAGCCGCGGGGCGCCGTCATGCCGGTGACAGGTGGGGTCACTGTTGCCGCCAGGACATCATTCAGCCTGGGAGCGAAGGACAGGGCGAAGGGGCTGACGATCAGCGCGGCGCCCAGCAGAGCGGCGACGCGATGTCTGCGAAGGGTCTGGATTGGTGACATGGCCGTTGTCCGGGCGAGAGATTGGTCTTGCGCCGCGACGTTCCGTCACCGGAACAATTCATCGGCGCGTCGGTCGTCGGCCTTGCCTGTCTCGCCTGTCACGGCAGCCGACCGGATCGACAGCCCCGCATCTAGGGCGCCGATCGTGGTTTCCAGACAATATTACGAAGATTTAATTTCCAGCCGGCAACCGCCTCGCGGCGTTGCCGCCGAAACCCGAAAATACAAAACCCGCCTCGGGAGGGGCGGGTCGGTTGGGGCGAATCAGCACCATACCGATATTAGTAGCATAGCTGCCGGCACAAAGCAAGAACAAAATAGCTGCCCAAGACAAATCGCTTCAGATTTGCGCCGCCTCAGCCGAGGCCTCCTATTCGCCTTTCCGGTCCGTCCGGCTGAGATAGGTGGTGGCGATCTCGCGCATCCGCCTGCCATCGAAGCTCGGTCCATGGCCGCCATGGCCGATCCGGATCGGCAGCTCGAGCAGGCGCTGCATCGTGCGGCGATAGGCGGCACGATCCGAATCCGGCAGGTCGTCGATCAGCATGGCGTCGTAGATGGCGTCGCCGGCGAAGAACAGGCCGTCAGCCTCGTCGAACAGCGCGATCGAATCCGGAGAGTGGCCGGGCAGATGCAGGACGCGGAATTGGCGGTCGCCGAGGTCGATCCTGTCGCCCTCGTCCAGGGTCCGGGCCAGAGGCGCCGGCGCAATCCTGTAGTCGGCCGCCTTCCAGCCCTTTGCCGGCAGCCTGGAGACGGCGCCTTCCAGATCATGGAACATGTAGGCGTAGGTCACCGCTTCATCCATGCTGTCGAACTGCGCGGCGCTGTGGCGCGGCCCTGCCCGCAGCGGAAACTCGTGCAGCGAGCCGACATGATCGAGATGGATATGCGTGGCGACGACGAGCAGCGGCTTGCCGGACGGCGTGTCGATCTGCGGCGCCAGCGGGCAGATCCCCATGCCGGTGTCGACCAGCAGGTCGACATCGCGGCCGCGCAGATGCCAGATGTTGGCGCGCACGAATTCGTGCACGAAGGGCTCGGTCAGCATCGTCGTATTGGCGTTGACGATGGTTTTGCTGAACCAGCTGTCCATCAGATCAAGGCCGGCATCAGACGAACGGCTTGCCGACCTTGTACTTTTGCGGGACCAGCCGCTTCAGATAGGCCATCCCCGCATCGGACAGCCGGTTGACATCCGGCAGCATGAAATCATCCGGCATATGGCGCGTCTTGCCGGCGACGTTCTTCAGCGGCACCTTCTTCAGCACGGTTTTCTTGCCGTCATATTGCAGCGCCACCGAACCGCCCCCCTCGTCGGCCACCGTGACCGCGAAGGCACCGGCATCGAAGGCCTCCTGCGCGTCCACCGCGCTGATGGCACCAACATAGCCGCGCGGCATATAGCCGAGCGCATCGACGCGCGCCCGCTTGCCCGGCAATCCTTCGGCGAGCGCGCGCTCCAAGGCTGCCGGCAGGTCGCTGCCCGACAGCTTGACGTTGCCGTGCTGGTCGCGCTCCAGCCTTTCCGGCGGCACCAGGCTTTCGACCAGCGCTTTGCCGTCGGCGGTGCTGACGCCTTCGGAGACGGCAACGATGCAGCGCTTGTGGCGGTCGAGCGTTGCACGAACGTCGTCGATAAAGCCCGCCGCGGAGAACGGCCGCTCCGGCACGTAGACGAGATGCGGGCCGCTGTCCTGATCGAGCTGCCAGGCCGCGGACGCGGCCGTCAGGAAGCCGGCATGCCGCCCCATGACGATGCCGACATAAATGCCCGGCAAAGCGCGGAAATCGAGATCGACCGAAAGAAACGCGCCGGCGACGAACTCGGCCGCCGACATGAAGCCGGGCGTGTGATCGTTCTCCTCGAGATCGTTGTCGATGGTTTTCGGCGCGTGGACGAAGGCGATCTTGCCGCCGGCGGCGTCGGTGAGGATCTGCTGCGTGCCCGAGGTGTCGTTGCCGCCGATATAGATGAAGGCATCGGCGCCGGCTTTCTTCAAGCCGTTGAGGATGAGGTCGCAATAGGCGGCATCCGGCTTGTCGCGCGTCGAACCAAGCGCAGCGCTCGGTGTCGCCGCGATCAGCCGCAGGCGGTCCTCGGGGATGGCGGAAAGATCGACGTAATTGCCGTCACGAATTCCGCGCACGCCGTGGATGGATCCCAGCACCTTGGCGCCGGGATGCCGCTTGCGGATTTCGAGCGCAGCACCCACCACGGTCTGGTTGATGACGGCGGTCGGGCCGCCGCCTTGCGCGATGACAAAAGTTCCGGCCATTGTTCACGTCTCCCGGGCGATGAAAATCGCAGGCACATTCGCCTGTCTTGCGGCATCGCGCAACGGCAGAGTGATCGCTGAAAGCGAAGCCGCCGGTCAGACGACGACGACCGGATTCTTCTTGGAGACGCGGCTGTAGAGATCGATGATGTCCTGGTTGATCAGGCGTACGCAGCCCGACGACATCGCCTGGCCGATGCTACGCCATTCGGGCGAGCCGTGGATGCGATAGCCGGTGTCGCTGCCGTTCTGATAGATGTAGAGGGCACGCGCGCCGAGCGGATTGTCGAGGCCGCCCGGCTGTCCGCTCTGCCATTTCACCAGCTCCGGCTTGCGGGCGATCATCTCGGCCGGTGGGGTCCAGACCGGCCATTCCTTGCCATACTGGATGTTGGCGCGGCCCGACCAGCGGAATCCGTCCTTGCCGATGCCGACGCCGTAACGGATCGCTTCGCCGCCGGGCTGCACCAGATAGAGCAGCCGCTCTTGCGAATGCACGACGATCGTGCCGGGTTGCTCGCCGGTCGGATCGACGACAATCTGGCGGCGGAATTCCGGCTTGACCTTGAGGTAGGGCACCTCCGGCACATTGAAGCCACCGTCGGTGAGCGAAGCGTACATCACGTCTGGGCTGGTGATGTTCTTGTCGACGCTGATGCTCGGCCGGACGGGCCGGATCGAGCCGGTGGTGACGTCGTCGAGCTGAAGCGACGGCAGATCCAGCGTCTGGCTGCAGCCGGCGACGCCAAGCAGCGCCAGCGCACCGGCGCCGGACAGCACCGTGCGGCGGGAAAGCTGTATCTCGGTTTCGATTGCGTCGCCATTATGCGGCAGCGACAGACCGTGCGGCAACTCACGCATTTACCCAAACCCCACGCTATCGGCGGGAAACACGGTCCGGCCGGATAGCAGGCATTTTCACCAATCATGGTTGAAAAAGCGTGAAGGCCGGCCGGCGTTAACGAGGGGCTTTTTCGGTTTTTGCCTCTTTACATCTTCGCGAGGCCAAGGATTTATCCTCTTCTTTGAGCTCAAGGAGAAGAAAATGTCCTTCGAAAACTGGGCCGCCTTTGCCGCCGCCTCGGCAGTCCTTCTGGTCATTCCGGGCCCGACCATCCTGCTGGTGGTGTCCTATGCGCTCGGCCAGGGCTGGCGCACCGCGCTGCCGATGGCAGTCGGCGTGGCGCTCGGCGACTTCACCGCGATGACATTGTCGATGCTGGGCATCGGTGCGCTGCTGGCGGCGTCGGCCACCGTGTTTACCGTGCTGAAGGTGATCGGCGCCGGCTATCTGATCTATCTCGGCATCAAGCTGTTTCGCGCCGGCGGCGCGCTCCGGGCCGAACCGCGCACCGATGCGGTGTCGTCGGCGAAAATGATGGCGCATGCCTGGCTGGTTACCGCGCTCAATCCGAAAAGCATCACCTTTTTCGTCGCCTTCCTGCCGCAGTTCCTCGACCGGCATGCGGATTTCTGGACACAGATGCTGATCTTCGAGACGACCTTCCTGGCGCTCGCCTTCGCCAATGCCTTCGGTTATGCGCTGATCGCCGCAAGGGCGCGCAACGTGGTGCGCAATCCAAAGGCGATCCGCATCTTCAACCGCACCGGCGGCACGCTGCTGGTTAGCGCCGGCATCGCGACAGTGGCGATGCGCTCGGGCAACTGAGGCAAACCATGGCGGTGAGCGACGCATTTGGCCTGACGCTGTCTGGCGCGACGGAGACCGGGCTCTCGTCCTACAGCCGGGCTGTGCGCGAATTGCAGTGCTTCATCGGCGATCCTGTCGGTTCCGTTGACCGGGCAATCGCCGAAGATCCCGGCTTCGTCATGGCGCATGTGTTCAAGGGTTATCTCTTTGGCCTTGCCACAGAGCGCGAAGCGACGGCGGTGGCCAAGGCATGTCACGAGGCAGCGCTGCCACTTGCCGCGACGACGCGCGAGCAGGCGCATGTCGCCGCCCTTGGCCACCTTGCAGAGGGACGCTGGCACGAAGCCGCCCGCGTGCTGGAGGATATCGCCATCGAGTTTCCGCTCGATGCGCTGGCGCTGCAGACCGGCCACCAGATCGACTTCTTCACCGGCAATGCGCGCATGCTGCGCGACCGCATCGGCCGTGCACTGCCGTCCTGGCAGAGCGGCATGCCGGGCTACCATGCCATACTCGGCATGCAAGCCTTCGGGCTGGAAGAGATGGGCGACTACGCGCGCGCCGAAAAACTTGGCCGCACGGCGGTCGATATCGAGCCGCGCGACGGCTGGGCCCAGCATGCGGTGGCCCATGTCATGGAGATGCAGAGCCGGCAGAAGGACGGCATTCTGTGGATGCGCGCCAATCCCGAAGCGTGGACGCGGGAAAGCTTCCTGCAGGTGCATAATTGGTGGCATCTGGCGCTGTTCCATTATGATCTCGGCGAAACCGACGAGGTGCTGGCGCTCTACGACGGGCCGATCTATGGCGAGCGCTCGACGCTGGCGCTCAACATGGTCGATGCCTCGGCGATCCTGTGGCGGCTGCATCTCGGCGGCGTCGATGTCGGCGAGCGCTGGACGGCACTCGCCGCCAACTGGTTGCCCAAGGCCAGCGCCGGCCATTATGCCTTCAATGACGCCCACGCGATGATGGCGTTTGTCGGCGCCGGCCTCGAAGCGCCGGCCCGCGGCTTGCTCGAGGCGCAGCGCGAGGCGATGCGCGGCAAGGACGACAACGCTGCTTTCACCAGGGATGTCGGCCATCCCCTGACGCTCGCCATCAAGGCATTCGGCGAGGGCAATTATGCCGGGACGATACGTCTGATCCGGCCGATCCGGGCAATCGCCCATCGCTTCGGCGGCAGCCACGCACAACGCGACGTCATCGACCTGACGCTGATCGAAGCGGCATTGCGTTCCGGTGATGGCGCGCTGGCGAGGGCGCTTGCGGCGGAACGCGCGCTGGCACGGCCGGACAGCCCGTTGTCGGCACTGTTTTCACGGCGTGCAACCGCTCTCGCGGCGAATTGACCAAGGCCACATCTTGCCTTAAAAACTGCCCCGACCAGATTTTTTCGAGCGTCGAAAAAATCTTCGCGTGTTGACCGGGGTGCGTTTCCGGCGGCACGATTGCCGGGATATCTTCGCCGCCCGTGTCACAGGACTGGGCGGGGAAAGCAAGAAAGACCGTCGCCGCCAGGCATGACGGACATGGGAGGAAACATGTATCTCGGCCTCGATCTCGGCACCTCGGGCGTCAAGGCGCTGCTGATCGATGCAAGGCAGAGCATCGTCGGTTCCGGCCATGCGCCGCTCGACGTGTCGCGCCCGCATCCCGGCTGGTCCGAGCAGAACCCGGCCGACTGGATGCGCGCCTGCGAAGCGGCGGTCGGCGAGCTGCGGTCCATACATGCGAAGGAACTCGCGGCGGTCAAAGGCATCGGCCTTTCCGGCCATATGCATGGCGCCACCCTGCTCGATGCCGCCGACCAGGTGCTGCGCCCTTGCATCCTGTGGAACGACACGCGCAGCCACGCCGAGGCGGCCGCACTCGACGCCGACCCGCCCTTTCGCAAGCTGACCGGCAACATCGTCTTTCCCGGTTTCACCGCGCCAAAGCTGGCCTGGGTCAGGAACAACGAACCGGATGTTTTCGCCAAGGTGGCAAAGGTCCTGCTACCGAAGGACTTTTTGCGGCTCTGGCTCGCCGGCGAGCACATTTCGGAAATGTCGGATTCGGCTGGCACGTCGTGGCTCGATGTCGGCAAACGAGCCTGGTCCGCCGAACTGCTCGCTGTCACGTCGCTCGACGAAAGGCAGATGCCGTCGTTGGTCGAAGGCACGGCCAAGGCCGGTGCCTTGCGCGCCGAACTGGCCGCGAAATGGGGCATGCAGGCGGGCATCCCGATCGCCGGCGGTGCCGGCGACAATGCGGCTTCGGCCTGCGGCATGGGCACTGTCGGCGCCGGCCAGGCGTTCGTCTCGCTCGGCACGTCGGGCGTGCTTTTTGCCGCCAACGCGTCCTATCTGCCCAATCCGGAAAGCGCCGTGCATACCTTCTGCCACGCACTGCCCGGCACCTGGCACCAGATGGGCGTCATCCTGTCGGCAACCGATTCGCTCAACTGGCTGTCGGGGATCGCTGGAAAAAGCGCCGGCGAGTTGACCGCCGAACTCGGCGAAGCGCTGCAGGCGCCGAGCGGCGTCTCCTTCCTGCCGTACCTGTCAGGCGAGCGGACGCCTCACAATGATTCCGTCATTCGGGGCGCCTTTACCGGGCTTGCCCACGAATCCGGCCGCGCGGCGCTGACTCAGGCCGTGCTCGAAGGCGTCGCCTTCGCTTTCCGCGACAGCCTCGAAGCCCTGGCCAAAGCCGGCACGACGCTGACCCGGGTGACGGCGATCGGCGGCGGCTCGCGTTCGCGCTACTGGCTGAAGGCCATCGCCACAGCGCTTGGCCTGCCCATCGATATTCCAGCCGACGGCGATTTCGGCGCCGCCTTCGGAGCGGCCCGGCTTGGCCTGATCGCGGCGACAGGCGCCGATCCGCGCGCCGTGTGCACGGCGCCGGCGACGGACGCCACGGTCGAGCCGGTCGCCGCCCTCGGCGGTGCCTATGCAGATGCCTATCAGCGCTACCGCCAGCTTTACCCGGCGATCAGGAGCGCCACGGCGTGAGCGGTTTCCCGCCCTCGCCGTGGCCTGCCGAGAAGGCCTCACTGTGCCGGCACCTTGTCGAGAAAGCCGGTGACGCTTTTCAGCCGGCCATTTTCGATGACGCCGATATCGGTGCCCTCGATGACGGATTCGGTGCCGTCCGGCCCGAGGTTCCAGGAGAAGCGGATGGTATCGGCGAAGCCGTCCGGCTTGCCTTTCAGCGAGAACCTGAAGCCGGCAAAGCGCTGCTGCACGCCGTCGATCAGCGCCGCGATGCCGTCATGGCCGTCGCCCCGCATGATCGGATCGCGATAGCCGACGTCCTCGGTGAAGGTTGCCTCGAGCAAGGCTTTTCTGCGCGCGGCGTCGCTCTCGTTCCAGGCGGCGATGTAGTTTTCGGCAATGGTGTTGAGGTCGGTCATGGTCTGTCTCCTTCGTTGGGTGGCTTTGACATGAGCCTTTTCGACCAGCGTCAGCGCGAAACCAATTACGCCTGAGGTAATCAGGCCGGACCATGCGAGAGGAAAAGAACATGAGCAGCGGTTTTTTCGGCGACATCCAACAGATCAAATACGAGGGACCGGATTCGACCAATCCGCTGGCCTACCGGTTCTACAATCCCGACGAGATTGTCGCCGGCAAGCGGCTGGAAGACCATCTGCGCTTTGCCGTCGCTTATTGGCATTCCTTTGCCTGGCCGGGCGGCGATCCGTTCGGCGGCCAGACGTTCGACCGGCCGTGGTTTCCGAAGGCCGGCAGCACCGACACGATGGAGTTGGCCAAGCTCAAGGCCGACGTCGCCTTCGAGATGTTTTCGTTGCTGGGTGCGCCTTATTTCTGCTTCCACGATGCCGACGTGCGGCCGGAGGGCCGGGACTTTTCCGAAAGTGCGGCGCGGCTCGACGAGATCGCCGATTACTTCTCGGGAAAGATGAAGCAGACCGGCGTCAAGCTGTTGTGGGGCACGGCCAACCTGTTCTCCAACCGCCGCTTCATGTCAGGCGCCGCCACCAATCCCGATCCGGACGTCTTTGCCTATTCGGCGGCGACGGTGAAACACTGCATCGACGTCACCAAGCGTCTGAACGGCGAGAACTACGTGCTGTGGGGCGGCCGCGAGGGCTATGAGACGCTGCTCAACACCGACCTTGCCCGCGAGCAGGAACAGGCCGGCCGTTTCCTCAACCTGGTCGTCGATTACAAGCACAGGATCGGCTTCGAAGGCACCATCCTGATCGAGCCGAAGCCGCAGGAGCCGACCAAGCACCAGTACGATTACGACGTCGCCACCGTCTACGGCTTCCTCAAGCGTTTCGGACTGGAGAACGAGGTCAAGCTCAACATCGAGCAGGGCCACGCCATCCTGGCCGGCCATTCGTTCGAACATGAACTGGCGCTGGCCAATGCGCTCGGCATTTTCGGTTCGATCGACATGAACCGCAACGACTACCAGTCGGGCTGGGATACCGACCAGTTCCCGAACAATGTGCCGGAGATGGCACTGGCCTACTATCAGGTGCTGCAGGCCGGCGGCTTCAAGACCGGCGGCACCAATTTCGACGCCAAGCTCAGGCGCCAGTCGCTCGATCCGCAGGATCTGCTGATCGGCCATATCGGCGGCATGGATTGCTGCGCTCGCGGCCTCAAGGCAGCGGCACGAATGGTCGAGGACAAGGCGCTGTCCGCCCCGCTCGCCGAGCGCTATGCCGGCTGGGATTCGGCCGAGGCCAAGGCGATGCTTGCCGGCAAGCGCACGCTCGAGGAAATCGCCGAGCGCGTCGTCAAAGAGAAGATCGAGCCGCAGCCCAGATCCGGCCGCCAGGAATTGCTCGAAAACATCGTCAACCGGTACGTCTGAGGCGTACCGTTTTCATGGCCGCATTGTTCAGCGGCCGCCGGCTAAAGACGGCTTTCCGCGGGGCTGAACCGACGAAGGTTTTGCCCCGTGTGAAACTCGCGTGGCCTGTTCGCTGACCGGGTTTTGGCGCGTCTTAGCCGTGATCGAGGCCTCTCAGGTAGGCGCAGAACATGTCGGCCATGGCGTCGGCGTAGGCTTCAATCTCCGCGGGGGTTCGGGGCAACTCCGAGAACTGCTTCCCCACCGTGCTGAGCGTCGTCATGACCAGATCGCCGGCCAATTCGCGAGTCGCTTGCGCGGCGTTGGGCAACGCCTCCTGCATGAAGAGCTGGATGGTGCGGTCTCCGGACGCCCTTGCCGTCTGCGCCTCGGGCGCGTCGCGGTAAAGCGGTGCGGCGTCGTCGAGCGCCACACGCACCGCAGCCTCCTCACACTCCGAGCGGAGGAAGGCGTGGACCAGGGCGCGCAGCCGGTCAAGCGGCGGTTTCCTGACGTCCTCGAGGATGTCGCGCAGCAAATCGGTCGTCCGCCGCCATTCGTCGCTCTGGAGCCGGAACAGGATCGCCGCCTTGTTCGGAAAATACTGATACAGCGATCCGACGCTGACGCCGGCCTTCTCGGCCACCCGTGCCGTGGTGAAGCGCTGCGCGCCTTCCTTCGCCAAAACCTGAACAGCAGCCTGCAAAATCGCAGCGACGAGCTCCGCCGAGCGGGCTTGCTTGGGCTGTTTTCGCGAGGAAATCCGGGAGCTTCGGTGATCGCTCATTGAGGGGCGCGCCAATGCGATTAGTGAATGCGAATGATTAGTCGTATTTTGAGTGCCGCACAAGAACGCATTCCATTCCGACTGGAGACCGATATGACCATACTGACGACAACGCCGCTCGCGCCCCTGCTGGACCGCCTGTTCGAGGAAGCCGCTGCCGCAACGAGCCCCGCGGTGGCGGAACTCTCCGTCGAGGAGCGGATGCGGCTGGTTCGAAGCAAGACCGAATACCTCGATTTCTATGGGCGGCTAAAGGACCTCTGGCTTCCCGTCTCGCGAGAGACCGGCATGCTGCTCTACATGCTGGCACGAGGCAGCGGCGCAAGGACGATCGTTGAATTTGGAACCTCGTTCGGCATCTCGACCCTGCACCTTGCCGCAGCCTTGCGGGACAATGGCGGCGGCCGCCTGATCACCAGCGAGTTCGAGCCATCCAAGGTCGCGCGCGCGAGGAGTAACCTGACAGCAGGCGGTCTCATTGACATGGTGGAAATCCGCGAAGGAGACGCGCTGCAAACATTAAGCGTCGATCTTCCCGAAAGCGTCGACCTGCTTCTGCTCGACGGCGCCAAAGCGCTCTATCCCGAGATCTTGAGTCTGGTTGAAAGCCGCCTCAGGCCGGGCGCCTTCGTCGTTGCCGACAACGCAGATCTTTGCCCCGAATACCTCGAGCGGGTGCGCTCGACCGGGAGTGGCTACATGTCCACGCCGTTCGGCGAGGATGTTGAACTGTCGATGCGGCTTGGCTGAAGCACTGCCTGACCTGCCGGAACGATCGTGCCCAAGATGGGCGGCGGCGGACAAAACTTTGCCCGGCATCGCCCATCAATCGCCTCGCTCTTGCCTTCAAACAGCCGTCACGAACCTCCTATAGTGTGGTTCGTGGCGGGATTCAGAAGGAAGGAGGCGAAACGATATGCAGCACGAACGCGAAATCGACGCCCTGCTCTCATCTGGCGAGGCTGGATCGATCATCGACCGGCTGATGGCGCTGCCGCACCCGAAACAAGGTGCGCTGAGTGCAAACGAATGGGATCGCGCGGTCGCCAGCCGGTTCGAGACCCATCTTGCGAGACAGATGCGCTCGCAGATCGACGGCAGCAGCGACCGCCAGGACGCTGCCTGATCTACCTTTGCCTATGCATGTCGTTATCCCAAAACCGCTACGCACCCTCGGGTCAAGCCCGTGGCCAAGCTTTTGGGCGACATGCATTATCCCCGACGCAGTCTGACCGGCGCTTCGCCGAACGCTCTTGAAAACGCTCTGGAAAATGCCGCGGCGGACGAAAACCCCGTTCGCCCGGCAATGTCCGCCATGGCGATGCGCGTGTCGACCACCAGCCGGCGCGCGGCGCCGAGGCGCAGCCTGAGGTAATAAGCGCCGGGCGTTTCGCCGATCGACTTGCGAAAGATGCTTTCCAGCGTCCGTGCCGTCACCCCGGCGCGCTTTGCCACGGCGGCGATAGTCAGCGGCTGGTCGACATGCGCTTCCATCAGCCGAATGGCTTGCGCCAGCCTGGGATCGTAGCCGTCGAGACGGCCGAGCGAGACCAGCGGTTGCGCGTCCGTCGCGGCGCGCGCCTGGTCGTAGATGAAGACGCTCGCGACATCTAGCGCCACGGCCATGCCGAGCCGCGTGCGGATCAGATGCAGCATCAGGTCGAAGGTCGGCGAGGCGCCGCCGGTGGTGAACACCGGGCCATCGATGACGTAGCGGTCGGGGCGCACGTCGACGCCGGGAAAGGCCGACGAGAAATCCTCCATGTCCTCCCAGTGGGTGGTGGCGCTGCGCCCCTCCAGTAGACCCGCGCGGGCAACCAGCCAGGTGCCGGCCTCGACGCCGCCGCAGGCGCGTGCCGCGCGCGCCGCCCGGCGCAGTCCGGACAGCAGGGCCGATGTGGCGTAGTTCTGCGTGCCGAAGCCGGCGACGACGACCAGCATATCGGTTGTGTCAGCCGCATCGAAGCGGCCGCTGACCGCCACCGGCAGGCCGCATGTGGTGACCGGCGCCTCGCCTGTCACCGAGACCAGCCTGAAATCGAACAGCGTCTCACCGGCAATGCGGTTGGCGGCGCGCAACGGATCGACGGCCGAGGCGACGCACATGATCGACGAGCCGGAGAATACCAGCAGCGTTACCTTGAGCGGCAAACGCTCGGCCCGAAAGATCGTCGGTTTTTCGTTTTTGGTCACACGATCTTCGTAAAACGCAAAACAGTTTCCGGCAAGTCAGGCATTCTTGCCCTACGTTCTATTGGGAGAGAGTCCGATGCCGTTAGCGATGAACCGTGAGGTTTTCATTACCTGTGCCGTGACCGGGTCCGGCGGTTCGCAGGACCGCAGCCCGCATGTGCCGCGCTCGCCCAGAGAGATCGCCGATTCGGCCATCGAGGCGGCAAAGGCGGGTGCGGCGATCGTGCACTGCCACGTGCGCGATCCCGAGACCGGCAAGCCTAGGCGCGACGTGCATCTCTATCGCGAAGTAACCGAGCGCATCCGCGCGGCGGACGTCGACGTGGTGCTGAACCTGACCGCCGGCATGGGGGGTGACATGGTATTCGGCCCGCCGGAGAAACCGCTGCCGCTGAACGAAAAAGGCACGGACATGGGCGGCGCGAGCAACCGCATGGAACATGTGCGCCAGTGCCTGCCGGAAATCTGCACGCTCGATTGCGGCACCATGAATTTCGCCGAGGCCGATTATGTCATGACCAATACGCCCGGCATGCTGCGTGCCATGGGCGGCATGATGACGGCGCTCGGCGTCAAGCCGGAGATCGAGGCCTTCGACACCGGGCATCTGTGGTTCGCCAAGCAATTGGTCGAGGAAGAAGTGCTGAAGCCGGACGCGCTGGTGCAATTGTGCATGGGCGTGCCGTGGGGCGCGCCGGACGACCTCAACACCTTCATGGCCATGGTCAACAATGTACCGTCGACCTGGAACTGGTCGGCCTTTGCCATTGGCCGCAACCAGATGGCCTATGTCGCGGCCGCGGTGCTGGCCGGCGGCAATGTCCGCGTCGGACTGGAGGATAATCTCTGGCTCGACAAGGGCGTGCTGGCGACCAATGCGCAGCTGGTCGAGCGGGCGGTCAGCATCGTGTCGAATATGGGCGCCAGGGTCATCGGCCCGGACGAAGTCCGCAAGAAGCTGAACCTGACGAAGCGCGCACCGCTTTGAAAAGCCGGTAGCCGGTTGGGAGGAGCCGCTGATGAAGACCGTGAAATTCACCGCCATGAAGGACGGCGACCGCGAGGACTATGCCTTCCTCACCGAGCACGAGATCGACTATGCGGCAAAGACCGGCGAGCGGCTGCTCGACGCGCTCGTCCAGCTTGATGCGGGCCTCTCGGGCTACAAGATCACCCGGCTCGGCCATTCACTGCAAGCGGCAACACGGGCCTGGTGCGACGGCGCCGACACCGACTGGATTGCCTGCGCCTTGCTGCACGATATCGGCGACATCTACGCGCCCTATAACCACGACGAGTATGCGGCGTCGATCCTGAAACCTTTTGTGCGCGAGCAATGCACCTGGGTGGTGGAGAAGCACGGCGATTTCCAGCGCCTCTATTACGCCCACCACCTCGGCGGCAATCCACACGCCCGCGACCGTTTCGCCGGGCACATCTACTTCG
Source organism: Mesorhizobium sp. M0106 (assembly GCF_040322715.1). Classification (NCBI taxonomy): domain Bacteria; kingdom Pseudomonadati; phylum Pseudomonadota; class Alphaproteobacteria; order Hyphomicrobiales; family Phyllobacteriaceae; genus Mesorhizobium; species Mesorhizobium sp. M0106. The sequence goes on from NZ_JAMYUA010000023.1 coordinate 17,698, forward strand.
ACGATTGCGATGAGTTTTGCGAACGCTGGGATCAGTCGAGCTTCGACCCGGATTACGAGACATTGCCGATCGATTTCTTCCGGCCCTTCCTGCTCGAAGTGTTCGCGCGCAAGGCCTATGACGCGTCCGTGATCCGTGCCGGCGAGCGCGTCGCCCTCACCGACCCCGCAACAGCCAGGACAAGAACCGGAGCCTCCGCATGAGCATCATCAACAAGGCGGCCGCCATCGGCGGCGGCGTCATCGGCGCCGGCTGGGTGGCGCGGCTGCTGCTCAACGGCATCGACGCGTCGATCTTCGATCCCGACCCCGAGGCGTCACGCAAGGTCGGCGAGGTGATGAAGGGAGCGCGACGCGCCTACAAGCAGATGCTGCCCGGCGGCCTGCCGAAGGAGGGCAAGCTTACCTTCGCCAAGACGATCGCCGAGGCGGTGGCAGACGCCGACTTCATCCAGGAAAGCGTGCCGGAGCGGCTCGACCTGAAGCACCGCGTGCTGGCCGAGATCGACCTTTATGCGCCGGCCAACGCCATTGTCGGATCCTCCACCTCCGGCATCAAGCCGACCGACATGCAGGTGGCGATGAAGAAGCACCCGGAGCGGCTGGTCGTCGGCCATCCGTTCAACCCCGTCTATCTGCTGCCGCTGGTCGAAATCGTCGGCGGCGAACAGACCTTTCCCGAGGCGATCGAAGTCGCCAAGGAGATGTATGCCTCGATCGGCATGAAGCCGGTGGTGATCCGCAAGGAGATCGAAGCGTTCGTCGGCGACCGGCTGCTCGAAGCGGCCTGGCGCGAGGCGCTGTGGCTGGTCAAGGACGGCATCTGCACGGTCGAGGAGCTCGACGACATCATGCGCTACGGCTTCGGCCTGCGCTGGGCGCAGATGGGCATGTTCCAGGTCTATCGCGTCGCCGGCGGCGAGGCCGGCATGCGCCACTTCATGGCGCAGTTCGGCCCGTGCCTGAAATGGCCGTGGACCAAGCTGATGGACGTGCCGGAGTTCAACGACGAGCTGGTCGAGCTGATCGCGACCCAGTCGGACGACCAGGCGCACGGTCTGTCGATCCGCGATCTCGAGAAGATCCGCGACGACAATCTGGTCGCCATCATGGAGGCACTGTCGAAGCAGAACAAAGGCAAAGGTTGGGGTGCCGGCGCCCTGCATAAGGACTACACCAGGCAGTTGGCCAAGCTTGCGGCGAAGAAGCCCACCGCCTCCAAGGCGGCCGAAAAGGCCAAGGCTGAAAAGCCGAAGAAAAGGAAGAAAGGCTGAGACCATGGATTTTGGTCTTTCGGAGGAGCAGAAGCTCATCGTCGAGACGACGCGGGCCTTCGTCGAGAACGAGCTTTACCCGCATGAGCGCGAAGTGGAGCGTACCGGCGTGCTGCGCCGCGAGCTGATCGAGGAGATCAAGGCCAAGGCGATCGAAGCCGGCCTCTATGCCGCCAACATGCCGGCCGATGTCGGCGGCGCCGGGCTCGATACGGTGACCTGGCTGCTCTATGAAAAGGAACTCGGCCGCGCCAATTACGCGCTGCATTGGACCTGCGTGGCGCGGCCTTCGAACATCCTTCTCGCCGGCACGCCGGAGCAGCGCGAAAAATATCTGTTTCCCTGCATTCGCGGCGAGAAATGGGATTGCCTGGCAATGACCGAGCCGGGCGCCGGCTCCGATCTGCGCGGCATGAAGGCAACCGCCGTGCAAGACGGCGACGACTGGGTGCTGAACGGCACCAAGCATTTCATCAGCCACGCGGACCTCGCCGATTTCGCCATCGTCTTCATGGCCTCGGGTGAGGAAGAGTCTTCGCGTGGCAAACGCAAGAAGATCACCGCCTTTTTCGTCGACAAGGGCACCAAGGGTTTCACCGTTCGCGACGGCTACCGCAACGTCTCACATCGCGGCTACACCAATGCCATCCTCGAATTCGACGATTGCCGGTTGCCGGCCAGTCAGGTTCTGGGCGAGGTCCACAAAGGCTTCGACGTCGCCAATTCATGGCTTGGCGCGACGCGCCTGCAGGTCGGCGCCACCTGCCTCGGCCGCGCCGAGCGGGCGCTTGGCCACGCCGTCGAATACGCCGCGCAGCGCCAGCAGTTCGGCCAGCCGATCGGCAAGTTCCAGGGCGTGTCGTTCAAGCTCGCCGACATGGCGACCGAGCTGAAGGCCGCCGACCTGATGGTGTTCGAAGCTGGCTGGAAGTACGATCAGGGCACCGTTACCGACCAGGACATGGCGATGGCCAAGCTGAAGGCCACCGAGATGCTTGCCTTCGTCGCCGACGAGGCGATCCAGATCCATGGCGGCATGGGGCTGATGGACGATTTGCCGCTTGAGCGCATCTGGCGCGACGCCCGCGTCGAGCGCATCTGGGAAGGCACTTCGGAAATCCAGCGCCACATCATCTCGCGGGCGCTGCTGCGCCCGTTCGGGGGCTGAACAGCGCAATGTCTGCATTCCTTCGCGCCCCCCTTTGTCCTATCGGACATCTCCCCCTCAAGGGGGGAGATCGGCCGCCATTTCTGATTTCGCCAATTGTCGCCGTTGCATGCCTCGGGCCGGCGGCCCAACTGCCAATCTCCCCCCTTGAGGGGGAGATGCCAAGTTTTGGCAAAGAGGGCAGGGCAGAGGGGGGTCTTCGTGCACAAACTTGAACGTCTTTTGCGCCCACGAACGATCGCGGTCTTCGGTGGCGCGCAGGCTGCCGCCGTCGTCGCGCAATCGATCAAGATGGGCTTTGCCGGCGAGATCTGGCCGGTGCATCCGAGCAAGGCCGAGGTCGCCGGCCGCAAGGCCTATCGCTCGGTGGCCGAATTGCCCGGTGCGCCGGATGCCGCTTTCGTCGGCGTCAACCGGCACTTGACCATCGAAGTGGTCAAGGCACTGGCCGAGCGCGGCGCCGGCGGTGCGGTCTGCTTCGCCGCCGGCTTCCTCGAAACCGAGGCCTATGACGAGGACGGCGAGCGGCTGCAGGCCGAGCTGGTCGCGGCGGCGGGCCAAATGCCAATCATCGGGCCGAACTGCTACGGGCTCATCAACTATGCCGACGGCGCGCTTTTGTGGCCCGACCAGCATGGCGGCATCAGGCTGCCAGAAGGCGGTCGCGGCGTTGCCATCATCACCCAGTCGTCGAACATCGCCATCAATATGACGATGCAGAAGCGCGGCCTGCCGATCGCCTTTCTGATGACCGCTGGCAACCAGGCGCAGACCGGGCTTTCCGAAATGGCGCTCGGCCTGATCGAGGACGACCGTGTCACCGCGCTCGGCTTGCATATCGAGGCTTTCGATTCGGTAGCCGGCTTCGAAAGGCTGGCGGCACGGGCGCGCGAGCTGAAAAAGCCTGTCATCGCCATGAAGGTCGGCCGCTCCGAGCAGGCGCGGCAGGCGACCGTTTCCCATACCGCGTCGCTGGCCGGCTCGGACGCAGCGTCCGGCGCCTTCCTGAGGCGGCTCGGCATCGCCCGCATCGATTCGATCCCGGCCTTCATCGAGGCGCTCAAGCTGCTGCACGTCACCGGCCCCCTGCCCGGCTACCGGCTGTCGTCGATGAGCTGTTCGGGCGGCGAGGCGTCGGTGATGGCCGACAGCGCCGAAGGCCGCTGGGTGACGTTTCCGCCACTCACCCCCGAGCACCGCGCGCATGTCAAATCGACGCTCGGGCCGCTGGTCGCGGTGGCCAACCCGCTCGACTACCACACCTTCATCTGGAACAACGAGCCAGCGATGACCGCCACCTTCACCGCGATGGTGTCGGGCGGCTTCGACCTCAACATGCTGGTGCTCGATTTCCCGCGCCCCGACCGCTGCTCGGACACCGACTGGTGGGCGACGCTGCGCGCCTTCGAAGTGGCGCTGAAGACCAACAGCGCGCAAGGCGCGATCGTCTCCTCGCTGCCGGAGAACCTGCCCGAGGAATACACTGCCGGCCTTATGGCGCGGGGCATGGTGCCGCTGTTCGGCATCTCCGAAGCCATTGACGCCGCCCAGGCGGCGGCCTTCATCGGCTGGGCCTGGCGCGAGCCGCAGGCGCAGCCGATCGACACTTCGGCGTCCGGCGCGCCGGCCGGCGACCATGTCACGCCGGACGAGGCCGAGGCGAAGGCGCGGCTCATCGAGGCCGGGCTCCCCGTGCCGAAGGGCGAGCGCGCCGGCAACGCGGTCGAAGCTGTCATCTCCTCGATGGCGCTCGGCTTCCCGGTGGCGCTGAAGGCCCTTGGCGTCATCCACAAGTCCGAGCTCGACGCGGTCCGGCTCAATTTGAGGGATGCCGAATCCGTCAGCACCGCCGCCCACGATCTCGGCCCGCTCGGCACGGGCCTTTATGTCGAGCGCATGGTGCGCGACGGCGTCGCCGAGCTGCTCGTCGGCTTCACCCGCGACCCGATGTTCGGCGCCGTGATGACGCTCGGCACCGGCGGCGTGCTGGTCGAGCTGTTGCGCGACAGCGTCACGCTGATGCTGCCGGCGACCCGCGACGATATCGAGGCCGCTTTGCGCGGGCTGAAACTGTTCCCGCTGCTCGACGGCTATCGCGGTCGGCCGAAGGCCGATGTCGCGGCGGCAATCGACGCGATATCGGGCATTGCCGCTTTCGTGCTGCAAAACGCCGGCGAGATCGAGGAACTCGACATCAATCCGCTGATCGTCTGCACCGAAGGCAAGGGCGCCTGGATCGCCGATGCGCTGCTGGTGCATGGAGACAAGAAGAATGTCTGAAATCATTTCGACCCGCCGCGAAGGCGCTGTCCTCGAAGTCACGCTCGACCGGCCCAAGGCCAATGCCATCGACCTGAAGACGTCGCGGCTGATGGGCGAGACTTTCAAGGCGTTTCGCGACGATCCCGACTTGCGCGTCGCCATCGTCAAGACCGCCGGTGACAAGTTCTTCTGCGCCGGCTGGGACCTGAAGGCTGCGGCCGGCGGCGACGCCGTCGACGGCGACTACGGCGTCGGCGGCTTCGGCGGGCTGCAGGAACTGCGCGACCTCAACAAGCCGGTGATCGCCTGCGTCAACGGCATGGCGGTCGGCGGCGGCTTCGAACTGGCGCTATCCTGCGACCTCATCTATGCGTCGGATCACTCCTCCTTCGCCCTGCCCGAAATCCGTGCCGGCACGCTGGCCGATGCGGCGACGATCAAGCTGCCGAAGCGCATCCCCTACCATGTCGCCATGGACCTTCTGCTCACCGGCCGCTGGATGGATGTCGCCGAGGCGCATCGCTGGGGCCTGGTCAACGAGGTGCTGCCCAAGGAAAGACTGGAGGACCGCGTCTGGGAGATCGCGCGGCTGCTTGCCAGCGGCCCGCCGCTGGTCTTCGCCGCGATCAAGGAGACGGCCCGGGTCGCAGAATCGCTGACGTTCCAGGACGCCATGAACCGGGTGACGCGCCGGCAACTGTCGACGGTTGACGCACTCTACGGCTCGGAGGACAATCTCGAGGGCTTTCGCGCCTTTGCCGAGAAGCGCGATCCGGTGTGGAAGGGGAAGTAGTGGTATTGCAGGAATGATGGCGCTCACCCCCCTCTGTCCTGCCGGACATCTCCCCCTCAAGGGGGGAGATCGGACGTCATCATCGCTTTCGCCAATTGTCGACGCCGGAGAAAAGGCGGTTTCGCCGAAGCTGCCGATCTCCCCACTTGAGGGGGAGATGCCAAGTGGTGGCAAAGAGGGCAGGCCAGAGGGGGGTGTTCAGGCGGATTCATTGCGATCCATTCAGCGCCCATGACCGACTACAAAACCCTCATCGACGCCGAGACCTGGGCCTTCATCGAGCGGACCAATTCTTATTATCCGCCCGATACGATCGACTACACCGTCGCCGAGCAGCGCGAGATCTATAACCGGATGTGCCGCGAGTTCTTTGCCGGCTATCCCCAAGGCGTCACGGCGGAAACCACCGCCATTGCCACACCCTGGCACATCCCGATCCGCGTCTACCGCGCTCCGGCGCCGGAAGCTTCGGCGATGGTGCTTTATTTCCATGGCGGCGGTTTTATCCTCGGCGGGCTCGACAGCCATGACGACCTCTGCGCCGAGCTTTGCAGCCGCACTGGCTACGAAGTGGTTTCGGTCGACTACCGGTTGGCACCGGAACACCTTCATCCGGCCGCCTTCGACGATGCCATCAGCGCCTTCGAATGGGCGGCGGCGACTTACGAGCGTCCTGTCCTGCTCTGCGGCGACAGTGCCGGCGGCAATCTCGCCGCCGCTGTCAGCCACGCAACGCGCGGCCATGCGCGCAAGCCGATCGGCCAAATTCTGGTCTATCCCGGCCTCGGCGGCGACAGCTCCGCCGGTTCCTACGTCACCCACGCGGAAGCGCCGATGCTTACCGCGCGCGACCTCGTTTTCTACAGGGACATCAGGACCGGTGGCGAGGATCGCACCGGCGATCTCACTCTGTGGCCGCTCGCCGACGCCGAGTTCGCCAATCTGCCGCCCACCGTCGTGATCACCGCTGAATGCGACCCGCTGTCGTCGGACGGCGAAGCCTATCGCGACCGCATCGTTGCCGCGGGCGGGCGCGCCTGGTGGTTCGAGGAGCCGGGGCTGGTGCATGGCTATTTGCGCGCCAGGCACACGGCCGGCCGCGCCCGCTCGAGCTTTACCCGGATTGTCGATGCGGTAGCGGTTTTGGGAAGGGGCGAGTGGATCTGGTGAGGGACGTCTTCCCGACCAGAACGGGCCTTTGTCGGCCGGTACAGCTCTATTTGCGGCGGCGTCGCCGGCCGGAAACCTGCTTCAGCCAAGGTCCTAAATGAAAGCCGCTCATCAGCAGGTACATCGGGACCATGCCGCCCAGCGGTGACGCCTCTTGCCCGGTCGAGCACATCATGTCCGGCGCTCCGCCGAGAAGCGTCAGCAGCGCCATGGTTGCGAAGGTCGGCGCGGCCGCTAAGGACAGCCAGTCGGCTGCACTATGGCCGGCCGGGCTCGCATCGCCGGTGGATCCGCCTGCATGAATCTCGCTCATGTCCGTAGTCCTACATAGCGAGCGGGATGCGGTCGAACCGTGCATCCCGCTCCTCCAATTGTCCTGGCCGCATTTCCGCGACGCCAAAGACGTTCTATTCGGTGCGGTTCCGGAACGCGGCCTCTCCGGCGTCCGACACCTCGACCCACTTTTTGTCGGGAACGGCTTCGGCGCCGTAATTGTCGTGCCAGTTCCACCACTTGTACGTCGGCGTCTGCGGATAGCCCTCGGGCGAATCCTCCCAAACCTCCTGGCGGCCGAGCGGCGACAGGTCGAGATAGCTCCATACGGTCCCCATCGCCTCGTCACCGCGGTTGTTGATGAAGTAGGTACGGAACACGCGATCACCGTCGCGGATGAACACGTTGTGGCCGTGCCATTCGTCAACGCCGAAATCGGCATCGAAGCTGTCGGTGATGGTGTACCAGGGCATCTTCCAGTCCATCCGCGCCTTCAGCCGCGCAATGTCGGCCTGCGGTGCGCGCGAGGCGTAGGCAAGCGTGGTGTCGCGGGCGTTCAGATGGGCAAGATTGCCGACCTGGTCCGCCCCCAGCGAACAGCCGCGGCAAGCGTGGTCGGGCCAGCCGAATACGCCGGGCTCGAAGAAGGCGCGGTAGACGATCAGTTGACGGCGGCCCTCGAACAGGTCGAGCAGGCTCACCTTTCCGTCAGGCCCTTCGAACGTATATGTCTTCTCCACCGCCATCCACGGCATCCGCCGGCGCTCGGCGGCCAGTGCGTCGCGAGCCCGGGTCACGGTCTTCTCTTTCACGAGCAGTTGCTGGCGCGCGGCCTCCCACGCGTCAGGCGAAACGACCGGTGGTGTCTTCATCGCGAGCCGCGTCGTCTGCTCGCCTGTGCCATTCTGATGTGCCGTCATTGTGCATCTCCCTTGCTGGTTTGTCGCCGCAGGCGCGACGTGTTGGGTCGTGAGCCAAGATAGGGGCGATAGCGGATTGGCGAGAGTGACAAGTGTGACGCGATTCCGACGGGTCCGCTGATCACGGCCAATTTCGCCGCCCGCGACGCCCCTGCGCTCATTCGTGCCCGGACTGCTGAATGGGCCGAGCGCCGGCCAGATAGCGGTCATTGTCAAACGGCTCGGCCTGGTTGCTGTCCGCGCTCCACAGCTGCCGGTGGGTTCGTGTGAGATCGCCGAGATAGACATGCAGCGCACCCGATCGCGCACTGCCCGTATTCGCAACCGCATGAACGGTATTTGACGCCATGTGCACCACGGCAGGCGCTGCGATGTCCTGCCTTTCGGGAACATCGAGTTCGCTGCCGGCAACGGGATAGATGAAGTTCGTCTCGCTGCCCTTGTAGATGCCGATCAAGGCATCCATCAGGTGGTTGTGAGGCGGGTACTGCAGGCCGGGCGACAGAGTGATGTGATAGATCGTCAGGTTCGGACTCGCATGCAGAAGCACCTCGTCGTCGTCTTCTTCGTGAGCGAGTGTTCCCGATGCGTGAAAGCGGTTGGTGTAGTCGCCCAGGACCGTCCTTACCGCTTCGAGGGGATCCGGCCCCTTCGCGGCATTGACGATATCATCGGCAACGGCGTAGAGAGGCGAGTTGGCGGGTAAAGGCATATCAGTTATCCTCCCTGAGATGCTCAGATCATCACTCTGAGATGCTCACGCTAGCGAATGCTGATGCCAGCGTCAACGGGACAGCCAGACGGACGGAATATGAAAACGACGAAGTTGACCGCCGAACCGGCAAGGCCGGCCACGGTCGAGGCGACAGCACTGTCAGCCGCCGACGTCCTTCGCAGGGAACAGGCATATGAGCAGCTGAGGAACGACATCATTGCCTGCGTGTTGCGCCCCGGCGAAGCGCTGACGGAGAAACAGATCGGTGATCGGTACCAGATCAAAAAGGCGACGATCCGCGCGGCGCTGGCTCGTCTGATGCAGGAAGGTCTGGTCAGGAGCGAGCCGCGCCGCGGCTACGTCGTTGCTACGCTCAGCCTGCGGGATGTCAACGAGATCTTCGATGTCCGCAGCTTGATCGAGCCGGAAGTGTTCAGGGTGGCGGCATCGAACATGACCGAGCGCGGGCTCGAGGATGTCAGGCTGGCAGCGCAAAAAGTGCTGAAGCCGCAGACGCTACGCAGCCACGTCGCCTTCCTTGCGGCCGACCGTACCTTTCGTCTGGCCCTTGCGGAGCTCTCGGGAAATTTACGACTGGCGCATCTCCTGGACCAGATACTCGACCAGTCGGCGCGGGTTCTCCACCTCGGCTTCAAGTCTCGCGACTTCACCCAGTTGATCATCGCCCAGCAAAAGGAGCTGGTCCTTGCCTGCGAGGCAGGCGAGGTTTCCGCCATCGTCAAACTTGCCCGTTCGCAGTGCCTGTCTCTCAAGAAGCAGGTGCTCGAGGCTTTGCTTGCCGGTTCCAAGCTTCAAGACGTCAATTTGCAGCCCTTCGCCTAGAGCCGGTTCCGGTTCTCCTGGAACCGGTAACCCGCTCTAACTATCTGTTTTGCCGCATTTATGCGGACGCCAAATGATTCCATTTGGCTGCAAAATGCTCTAAGGGAAGTTGGCCACTCGGTGCGACCCGCCACCTTGGCGCAACGGCCGCCGGTGGGCCTTGTTTCACCCCACCGCGCGTGCCGCCGCCCGTCCGGCACTTCGGCCGGAAAAGATGCAGCCGCCGAGAAACGTGCCTTCGAGCGCTGCATAGCCGTGCATGCCGCCGCCGCCGAAACCGGCGGCCTCGCCCGCCGCGTACAGCCCCTCGACTGGTTGGCCGCCGGCGCCCAGCACGCGGCTGTCGAGGTCAGTCTCCAGCCCACCGAGCGTCTTGCGGGTCAGGATGCTGAGCCTGACGGCAATCAGCGGGCCATTGGCGGGATCGAGCAGCTTGTGCGGTCTTGCGGTGCGGATCAGCCGGTCGCCGAGATAGGCTCGCGCGCCGCGCAACGCAGTAATCTGCATGTCCTTGGAGAACGGATTGTCGAGCTGCCGGTCGCGGGCGCGGATTTCGCGCTCAACCTGCGCCAGTTCGAGCAGCGGCTCGCCGCCGGCCACTACGTTCATGCGGGCGACCAGCGCCGGCAAATCAGGCTCGACGATGAAATCCTCGCCCTTCTCCATGAACGCCTTGACCGGCGCGGCCACGCCGCTGGTGGCGCGTCCGAGCACCTGGCGCCAGCTCTTCGCCGTCAGATCGGGGTTCTGCTCGGAGCCCGACAGCGCGAACTCCTTCTGGATGATCTTTTTGGTCAGGATGAACCAGGAATGATCGAAGCCGGTGCTCATGATGTGGCTGAGCGTGGCCAACGTGTCGAAGCCGGGATAGAGCGGGACCGGCAGGCGCTTGCCGCGCGCATCGAGCCACAGCGATGACGGGCCGGGCAGGATGCGGATCGCATGATCGGTCCAGATCGGTGCCCAGTTCCTGACGCCCTCGACATAGTGCCACATGCGATCGCGGTTGATCAGCCGCCCGCCGGCGGCCTCGGCGATCGCCAGCATGCGGCCGTCGACATGATCGGGAACGCCAGTGATCATGCGTTTCGGCGGCGCGCCCATCCGCTTCGGCCAATTCTCCCGGACCAGCTGGTGATTGGCGCCGATGCCGCCGGAGGCGACGATGACGGCCTGCGCCTTCAGCTCGAAATCGCCGGTGATCTCGCGCGAGCTCTTGCGGCCGCGCTCGGCATCGCTCGCCGCCAATAGGTCGCCGCGCACGCCGTTGACGACGCTGCCCGTCCGCGTCAATTCGTTGACCCGGTGACGGAATTTGAAGCGGATCAGCCCGCGCTTCTCGGCCTCGCGTACGCGCTGCGCGAACGGTTCGAGCACGCCAGGGCCGGTGCCCCAGGTGATGTGGAAGCGCGGCACCGAATTGCCGTGGCCGACGGCATTGCCGCCGCCGCGCTCGGCCCAGCCGACCACCGGAAAGAATTTCAGGCCGCGCTGCATGAGCCAGGAACGGTTCTCGCCGGCGGCGAAGCCGAGATAGGCCTCGGCCCAGCGGCGCGGCCAGAGATCTTCCGTGCGGTCGAAGGCTGCGGTGCCCAGCCAGTCCTCGAGCGCCAGCTCATACGAATCGCGGATGCGCATGCGCCGTTGTTCGGGCGAATCGACAAGGAAGATGCCGCCGAGCGACCAGAATGCCTGGCCGCCAAGCGACTGTTCCGGCTCCTGCTCGAGGATGATGGTCTTCTTGCCGGCCGCAGACAGTTCGGCCGCCGCGACAAGGCCGGCAAGACCGGCGCCGACAATGATCACATCCGCATCGTCGGACATCTATTTGGCCATGATCTTGTACAAAAACCGGTCCAGTTGTGGGATCACGGCCTGCCTAGACTGCCTCCCAGCCTTCCTTCTCGCCGGCGCGGAAGATGGCATCGATGACCTTCTGGTTGAGCACCGATTCTTCCAGGGTGAAGACGCGGTCCTTGCCGCCCTGCGCAGCCCGCGCGAAGGCCTCGACTTCCAGCCGGTATTGCTGCGTGCCGGGAAAGCGGAACACCTGCGCCTCGCTGTGGTTCTGGTTGTGCAGTTCGACGCGATGATGGTCGTAGAGTCCGGCGTTGAACGGTGAGAACACCTCGATGAAGCCCTTCTCGCCGTGGAAGATCATCACCTGGCGTGCCGCCATCTGCGTCGACAGGTAAAACGACAGCTCGAAGTCGCCAAAATCAGCGCGGATCGAGGAGTAGATGTCGGTGCCGAACGTCTTGTCGCGCTCGATCGTCGCCTGGACGCGCAGCGGCTCCTTGCCCGTCGAAAAGCGCGTCGACACCGTCGGATAGACGCCGATGTCGGGCAGCGCGCCGCCGCCGAGGTCGAGCTGGTTGCGCATGTTCTTGGGATCGACATTGTAGTAGGAGAACGCGCCCTGGACATGGCGCAGCCGGCCGATGGCGCCGTTGGCGATCAGCTCGCGCACCTTGATCCATTGCGGGTGGTAGACGACCATGAAGGCTTCGCAGACCAGCACTTTGTTGGCATCGCGCAACTTGATCAGCGGCGGAATGTCTTTGGCATCGAGCGCCAGCGGCTTTTCGACCAGAACATGCTTGCCGGCCTCGATCGCCTTGGCCGTCCATTCGACATGCTGCGAGGTCGGCAGCGGAATGTAGACGCCGTCGATGTCGCTGGAGGCGAGCAGCTCCTCATAGGAGCCGAACGCGTGGCGCGCACCGAAGCGTTCGCCCAGCGCCCGCGCTTTCGACAGATCGCGGCTGGCAATCGCGGACAGCACGCCGTTCTCCGCCTCGACGATTGCCGGCAAAAGCTGCTCGCGGCCGATCTTGGCCGTCGACAAAACACCCCATCGGAACATCAGATTTCTCCTCTCGATTGCAGGCCTGGAGGTTTGCCCTAATTCAGGAGAAAAGCCAATGCGGGAGCATGGCGGCGAACAGGGCGATCATCTGCGGCTTGTCCGGATGCCGGCGCTGCCCTTGCGGAACCTGGGTTCCTCGCCCCACGAAGTGGGGAGAGGTGGCTCGGTCCTGCAAAGACTATCCCCGCTTGCCGGTCAGCGTCATGTCGAAATCGACGACGTTGGAGTAAATCGGCGTGCCGACATCCATGCCGTAGCGCGACCGCAGCACCTTGCCGGTGACGTGGAATTTTATCGCGCCCGCCCTGAGGCCGCCGAGCTCGGCCGTGAATTTTTCCTGAAAAGTCTTGCCGCGCGCCGTCAGCCGGCCGGTGACAAGGGCTGACGTGTCGCCGGTGCGTTTGACGCTGGTCGAACGGAACTGGATCTCCGGATTGTTGGCCGCGTCGAAAACAGCGTCCGAGCGGAGAAAGGCATCGATGCGGCTTTGGCCGGTACCGACGCTTTCGGGGAAGATGGTGAAATTGACCTGGGACCGGCCGACATCGCTGTTGTCGATAAGGATACTGCCCTTGAAGCGGGAGAAAGCACCGTCGAGCCCGCCGCCGCCGAGCTTGCCGATGGAGAAATGGATGCTGGAACTCCCCGGGCTGATCGTGTAGCTGCCGGCCGCCTCGCCAAGGGCAACGGCGGCGAAAACAGGCATGGCAAAACAAGCGGCGGCTGCCGCAAATCCGAAGATGCGCGCGTACATGGAAATGGCCCTCTTTGCAGGCAACGCTTTCTTGCGTCCTCGCCCCATCAACGAATGAGCCGTCCGCTCTATTCCCTGTCGTGATGTGACGAAGCCGTGATCATGCGCGTCAGCACGGTATCCCTCAGCCAGAAATGATGGCGCAGCGCTGCGGCGAGATGCAAAGCGACAAGTCCGATGCCCGCATAGGCGAGATACCAGTGCGTCGCTGCCCAGAAGCTTTCTGCCGTGTCCGATTCACCGAGCGGCAGATTGGGCATGACGAACAGATTGAACGGCACGCTCGGGATCTCCAGCACCGAGACCGAGACCAGCGCCCAGCCGGACAACGGCAGAGCGAGCTGAAACGCATAAAGCGCGAGATGGACCAGCGGCGCCATCCGGCGCTCGAACGGGCCGACCGAGCGCGGCAGCGGCGGGGCCGGTCTGCCAAGGCGCCAGGCGATGCGCAGGATGACCAGTCCAAGCAGCAGGAAGCCGAAGGATTTATGCAGCTGGATCAGCTCGAAGGCGGTGCGCTGGCTGGACAGCCGCACCATGACGAGGCCGAGCACGAACTGGCCAATAAAGAGCGCCGCGATCAGCCAGTGAAGGATGATCGCCGTCCAGCCGTAGCCGGCCGTCTGGTTTTTGGGCAGTGCTGACATGGTCGGTGAACGAATGCCAGGTCGGCTTTCTTCCACCTCTCCCTTGTGGGGAGGGTTGGCTTATTCGCCGACCTTGAAAAAATCGACAACGGCCCTGAGCGCCGGCCGCATCTGGCGGCGGCTGGGGTAATAGACGAAGAAGCCGTCGAAGCGCGGGCACCAGTCCTCCAGCACGCGAACGAGCTTGCCGGCGGCGAGCGCGTCGCGGACATAATCCTCGAACACGAAGGCGAGCCCGGCGCCGTCGACTGCGGCGTTGGCAATCAGATGGTCCTCGTCGAGGATCAGCGGCCCTTGCACCGGTATCTCGATCTCCTCGCCGTTTTGCTCGAATTCCCAGCGGTAGAGAATGCCGCTGGAGAAGCGGAAGCGGATGCAGCGGTGAGCGGCGAGATCGCGCGGATGCTGCGGTTTTGGCATGGTCTCGAAGTAGGCTGGCGCGCCGACCACGGCGCCGCGAAGGTCTGGTCCGATGCGCACCGCGATCATGTCGCGCTGCAGGCTCTCGCCCAGTCGCACACCGGCATCGAAGCCGCCCTCGACGACGTCGGTGAAGCGGTCCTCGATGACGATCTCCAGCACGATGTCGGGATAGGCAGCCGCAAAGGCGCTGAGCCTCGGCGTCAGCGCCAGGTGGGCCGCGGTGCGCGGCACGGTCAGCCGGAGATTGCCGGCCGGCCGGTCGCGCGCCTCGATCGCCGATTCCAGCGCCAGGTCGATTTCCGACAGCGCCGGCCTGAGGCGCTCGAGCAGTTGCGCGCCCTCCTCGGTCGGTGCGACGCTGCGCGTGCTGCGCGCCAGAAGGCGCACGCCGAGGTGCGCTTCGAGGCTGGACACCGCGTGGCTGACCGCCGACGGCGCGATTGCCAGTTCCTTGGCGGCGCCGCGAAAACTGCCGCATTGGGCGACCATTGCCAGTACCGCGAGCTGTGAAAGATGGGTTCGCTTCATTGATCTATTTCTTGGAACAGCCCGTACAGATGAGAGCCGATTATCGAACTCAATGCAAGACGCTATCTCTGCCTCATCACAACCATCACAACAAGGAGACACGTGATGCAAACCCGCAAGCTTGGCAATGAACTTGACGTCTACCCGGTCGGCCTCGGCTGCATGGGGATGAGCTTTGCCTATGGTGGCCAACCGGAGGCGGAGGCGATTGCCACGCTGCGCCATGCCGTCGAGATCGGAGTCAATTTCTTCGACACGGCCGAGGTCTATGGCCCTTTCGAGAACGAGATCCTGGTCGGCAAGGCGCTGAAGCCGGTGCGTGACAAGGTGACGATCGCAACCAAATTCGGCTTCAATATCCTCGAAGAAGGCAGCGGCATGGAGCGCATGGCCGGTGTCGATAGCCGCCCGGAGCATGTCAAGGCCGTGGCCGAAGCGTCATTGAAGCGGTTGGATACGGAGGTGATCGATCTCTATTACCAGCACCGCGTCGACCCCAACGTGCCGATCGAGGATACGGTCGGCGCCATGGCCGAGCTGGTGCGCGAGGGCAAGGTGCGGGCGCTCGGCCTGTCGGAGGCGAGTGCGGCGACCATCCGCCGGGCGCATGCCGTGCACCCGATCGCCGCCGTGCAGAGCGAGTATTCACTGTGGAGCCGCGATCCGGAGGGGGAAGTGTTTGCCGTCTGCCGCGAGCTCGGCATCGGCTTTGTCCCCTATAGCCCGCTCGGCCGCGGCCTGCTCACCGGCACGATCGCCAAGCCCGATGTTCTCGGCGCCGACGACTGGCGCCGCGGGTTGCCGCGCTTCCAGGCCGACGCCATGGCGGCCAATGCGGCGGTCGTCGCCGTGCTGGAAAAGATGGCCGCCGGGAAGGGCGTGACGCCGGCGCAGCTGGCGCTCGCCTGGGTGCTGCATCAGGGCGACTTCATTGTCCCGATCCCTGGTGCGCGAAAAATGCGCCATCTGGAGCAGAATACGGCGGCAGCCGATATCGTGCTGAGCCAGGCCGAGGTGGCATCCATCGGCGACGCCCTGTCGCCGGAAAAGGTGGTCGGCAAGCGCTATACCGAGGAGCTGCTGGCGCTGGTCAACGGGTGAACGGCAAGCGACGGCGTAATCGAAACGGGGCGTTTCGGCACCCCCCTTTTTCGTGCGCCGCGCCATGCAAAATAATTGCGAGACGTGGGCGCGAGATACCCCCCTCTGTCCTGCCGGACATCTCCCCCTCAAGATTGGCTGTTCCCGCGCCCTGCCCGCCCTTCCGGCGCCGGTGATTGGCGAAAGCCGAGGCGACATCCGATCTTCCCCCTTGAGGGGGAGATGCCCGGCAGGGCAGAGGGGGTGCCTCGCGCCGACATTTCCTACCAAGGCACGACACTGATCTCCGGCCAGTTCTCCCTGGCACGCGCGCCCTTCATCTCGTGCGTCTGCCGATTATCCAGTGCACGGTTCGGGGTAACGCGAAACGAGAAGATGTCGTCGAGCCCGAACGGCGCCACGAGCGCGAGTTGCCCATCGGTGCCGAATCTAACGCCGACCGCATGGGTTTTCGAAGCGAAATAGGACAGCGCCTCGGCGGACGACGACAGTCTGGGATAGGAACCGCCAAAGCGCGCCTCAAACCACAGATGCACCCGCGCCTGGTTGCGCACTTCGACCGGCAGCGTCAGTCCTTCGAACTGCTTCGCCGCCCGGCGGATGACCGTGTCCTCGGCTTCATAGGACAGATCGCTCTCATCGAAATAGAACAGGTCGACATCGCGGATGCCGTACCCCAAGGGCTTTCCGGTCAGATGATTCCAGACGCTGTTGTAAAGCGCGCCTGAGACGACCAGCCAGTCCGGCAGGCCTAGCACCCGTACCCGCGACAGCGTCTCACCGACCAGCGGATCGGCTGAGACGATATCGAGAAAGACTGCACGCTGTTCCTCGAAGGGCAGCCCTGAATAGCGCAAATGGTCCATCGTCCCTTGGACGGCGATTCGCCATCTGCCGGCAACCCCTCTAGATCCTCAGCGCGCCATCCGTTGTGCAATTATCGGAAAGGGCGTCGTGACGCCCATTTCTGCAGGCTAGTTTCCCTCCCGCCCAAGGCTCATTGTTCGGTCGGTCTCGGACCAGAAGACTGGCTCCTCGATTGACGGCCATTCTTCGCCATACACAAAGCCTTCGATCGCATCTAGCTTTCCTTCAATCTCATCGAAGAACAGCACCATGCCGCAAAGAAGCTGGTCAGGTCCAACGCACGCTACCCGAAGCGAACTGAACACTCGACTCTCAAAGCGCAATTCCGGGGGAACCGATGAGGCAACGATTGTGGTCATGAACCCTACAGGATCGCGGCTGCGGTCTTTGACTTTCAGCGCACGCATCATGTCAGGAGAAACGCCGGCGGAACGGCAGAACTCCTTGACGAAAACACTTCCAGCGGGGTCAGGTGCATTTAGCTCAGCGGCAGAACGGACAGCGTTTCATTGGCGCTTGTACATCACGTCCGTTCGGATGACGTACTTGCGCCCCGACAGCACCTCGTCGCCGCGGTGTTCGATCGGATAATAGAAGGCCAGCGCCATGCCTTTCCTGGGTTTCACCACCAGGCTGGTGCCGGCATAACCCGGCATCTCGCCGCGAAACGAGGTTCCGCCCCCTTCAAATCCATCCGACAGATAGATCATGAAGGTAAACTGGCTGCGCTCCGAGGCATTGCGCTCGAAATAGCCGTCATTGTGCCAATCGAACTTCTGGCCCGGCCCGTAGCGATAGAAGCGGAAACGCTCATTCAGCCCAGTCAGCCGCCAGTCGCCGAGGCCGCGATAGAGCATCGGGCGCGCCCGCGCAAAAAGCAGGTCGGCAAGATCCTCGTCATCAAAAACGACGCGGTCGTTGTTGCGGAGTTCCGTCATCACGCTCGCGCCGCCGGCGCTGTTTACCTTGGCTGCCTCAAAACCACGCCGTTCGCTGTCGGCGATCAGATCGGCGCATTCCTGGTCGTCCAGGAACCCATCGACAGTCCCGATATGCGTTGCCAGCCAGTTGATGGAGAGCTTGTGGTCCATCAGAGCATCCCCTTACGTCCGCAGCACGCCGCCGGTCTGCTTGCCGACATTATCGACGATGCGCTTGGCCAGCGCCTCGAAATCCTCATCGGTCAGCGTCTTTTCGACCGGCTGGATCGACACTTCAATGGCGATCGATTTTTTCGCCGCGCCGAGCGCTGCACCCTCGAAAACATCGAACACCGAGACGCCGGAAATCAGCTTCCGGTCGGCGGCAAGGGCGGCGCGAACGAGTGTGCCGGCTTCGACCGCCTTGTCGACGACGAAGGCGAAATCGCGCTTGACCGCCTGGAAGGCGGACAGATCAAGCCTCGGCTTTGTTCGCGTCGGCTTGGCCTTCGGCTCAGGCACGGTATCGATGAACACTTCGAAGCCGCAAAGCGGGCCGGAGACGTCAAGCCCCTCCAGCGTCTTCGGGTGGAACTCGCCAAACGTGCCAAGGATTACCTTCGGCCCAAGCTTGATCGTGCCGGAGCGGCCGGGATGATACCAGGCCGGGCCGCCAGCCTCGATCTGCAGCCGCTCGACCGGCGCGCCGCAGGCTTCGAGTGCTGCGATCGCATCGGCCTTGGCATCGAAGACGCCGACGGCGCCGGCATTGCCGGCCCAATGGCGGCCGGAGCCCTCGAGCCTGGCGGTGCCGCGCCGCACGCCGGCGGCAACGCGCCGCTGCTGGTCGGCACCATCGCCCTCATAAGTGCCCGACACTTCGAACAGCGCGACATCGCCGATGCCCTTGTCGGCATTGCGCTGTGCTGCCGCAATCAGCCCCGGCAGCAGCGACGGCCGCATGTCCGACATATCGGCGGCGATCGGGTTGGCAAGCTTCAGCGCCTGCTGGCCGCCGCCGAACAATTCGGCGTGTTTTGCCGGAATGAACGACCAGGTGACGGCCTCCATCATGCCGCGCACGGCAAGTGCCCGCTTGGCGGCGCGGGTGCGGATCTGCAGCACAGTGAGGATCCTGGCGTTGACCGCATCGTGCGAACCGAGCGGCTGCGGCGCGATGTTGTCGACGCCGTGGATGCGCATGACCTCCTCGACCAGGTCGGCCTTGCCGTCGACATCCGGCCGCCAGGACGGGACCGCCACATTGACGACATCGCCCGTGCCCTCCGGCCTGAAGCCGAGGCGGGCAAGAATGTCGAGGCTTGTCGAGCGCGGCACTTCGATGCCGGTCAGCCGCTTCACTTCCGACAATGGGAACGAGACGATCTTCGGCTGATGGCCGGCATAGCCGACGACTTCGGTTTGCGCCGGCGTACCGCCGCAGAAATCGAGCACCAGCTTCGTTGCCAGCTCCAAGCCGGGAACCATCATTTCCGGGTCGACGCCGCGCTCAAACCGATAGCGCGCGTCGGTGATGATGCCGAGTGTGCGGCCGGTGCGGGCGGTGGTGATCGGGTCCCAAAGCGCCGACTCGATCAGCACGTCGGTGGTGTTCTCGTCGCAGCCGGAATGCTCGCCGCCCATGATGCCGGCAATCGATTCGATGCCGTCCTGGTCGGCGATGACGCACATCTCCGGCGTCAGCGTGTATTCGCGGCCGTCGAGCGACAGCACCTTTTCGCCATCACGCGCCCGGCGCACGGCGAGATTGCCGGTGACCTTCGCAGCGTCGAAGACATGCAGCGGCCGGCCGCGGTCGAAGGTGACGTAATTGGTGATATCGACGAGCGCGCTGATCGGCCTCAAGCCGATGGCGAGAAGCCTTTGCTGCAGCCATTTCGGCGACGGTCCGTTCTTGACGCCGCGCACCAGGCGCAGCGCAAAGCCGGGACAGAGCTCCGGCGCTTCGATCGTCACCTTGACCGGCGTCTCGCCCTTGCCGGGGATCGGCTCTATCGGCGCGCTCTTCAGCGTGCCGAGCCCGCTCGCCGCCAGATCGCGGGCGATGCCATGGACACTGGTCGCATCCGGCCGGTTCGGCGTCAGATTGATCTCGATCAGCGGGTCGTCGAGATGGGCATAGGCGGCGAAGCTGGTACCGACCGGCGCATCGGCAGGAAGGTCGATGATGCCGTCATGCTCCTCGGACAATTGGAGCTCGCGCTCGGAGCACATCATGCCGTGGCTTTCAACGCCGCGGATCTTGCCGACGGTCAGCGTCACGTCGATGCCGGGAATATACGTGCCCGGTGCTGCAAAGGCGCCGATCAGGCCCGCGCGGGCGTTCGGCGCTCCACACACGACCTGCACCGGCGGCTTGCCGTCGCCGGTGTCGACGGTCAGCACGCGAAGCCGGTCGGCGTCGGGATGCTGGACCGCCGTCAGCACCTTGGCGATGACGAAGGGGGCCAGGCTCGCCCGGTCGTCGACATGCTCGACCTCGAGGCCGATCGAGGTGAGACGCTCGACGATTTCCGCCAGCGAGGCGTCGGTCTCGAGATGATCCTTGAGCCAGGAGAGGGTGAGTTTCATGACTGTGTTCCGTCTGGTCTGGGCACGCTGCACTTGAAGCTATGCGGCCGCGCGTCGGACATGTGCAGGAAGGCGAGCTGCCCGCGGATTTGCTGCGGCCCGGTCGTCACGCGCTCAAGCCCCCGAACAGCGTCGGCATGTCAAGCGGCCTAAAACCGTAATGCGACAGCCAGCGCACATCGGCGTCGAAGAAGGCGCGCAGATCCGGCATGCCGTATTTCAACATGGCGATGCGGTCGATGCCCATGCCCCAGGCGAAGCCCTGGTATTCGTCGGGATCGAGGCCACCGTAACGGAGCACATTGGGGTGGACCATGCCGCAGCCGAGGATCTCCATCCAGTCCGAGCCCTCGCCGAAGCGCACCTCGCCGGGCCGCGAACGGTCGCACTGGATGTCGACCTCGAGGCTGGGCTCGGTGAACGGGAAGAAGGACGGCCGGAAGCGCATCTTGACGCTCGGCACTTCGAAGAAGGCCTTGCAGAACTCCTCCAGCACCCATTTCATGTTGGCGACGTTGGCCGATTTGTCGATCACCAGCCCCTCGACCTGATGGAACATCGGCGAGTGGGTGGCATCGGAATCCTGCCGGTAGGTCTTGCCGGGAATGACGATGCGGATCGGCGGCTTCTGCATCTCCATGGTGCGGATCTGCACCGGCGAGGTGTGGGTGCGCAAAAGCTTGCGCTCCCCCTGCTCGTCCGGCTGGAAGAAGAACGTGTCGTGCATCTCGCGCGCCGGGTGGCCTTCCGGGAAGTTCAGCGAGGTGAAATTGTAATAGTCGGTCTCGATGTCCGGACCTTCGGCGATGGCAAAGCCGAGATCGCCGAAAATCGCCGCGATCTCGTCGATAACCTGGCTGATCGGATGGATGCGGCCGCGCTCGGCCGGCGATTGCCTGACCGGCAAGCTGACGTCGACCTTCTCGGCGGCAAGCCGTGCCGTGATCGCCACATCTTTCAGCTCGGCGCGGCGCGCCGAAAGTGCCTCGGTGACGCGGTTCTTGAGGCCGTTGATTGCCGGGCCCTTGACCTGTCGCTCCTCGGCGCTCATCGAGCCGAGCGTCTTCAGCATCTCGGAAACCGAGCCCTTCTTGCCGAGGGCCGAGACACGCACCGCCTCGATCGCCTGCTCGTCGGCGGCCGAGGCGATCTCGGCCATCAGGGAATTTTCGAGAGTTTCCATGTCACTCATGTTCCATATCCGATTGGAAGCAAAGAAAAACCCGCGCCAGCCCTGCCAGCGCGGGTTTCCCAAATCAAGTGTCGAATAGCTTGGGAAGCGCTGGTCTTAAGCGACAGCGCTTTCAAAAGCATTCGGCGTGGTATTCTTCAGGTATTCGAGCGCGACCTTGGCCTTGGCCACGAGTGCGGCGAAGGCCTGCGGCTCGTGGATGGCCATGTCCGACAGGATCTTGCGATCGATCTCGATCCCGGCCTTGTTGAGACCGTCGATGAAACGGCCATAGGTCAGGCCATGCTCATGCGTCGCCGCATTGATGCGCTGGATCCACAGCGCGCGGAACGAGCGCTTGCGGTTCTTGCGGTCGCGATAGGCGTACTGCAGCGACTTTTCCACCGCCTGCTTGGCGATGCGGATGGTGTTCTTGCGACGGCCGTAAAAACCCTTGGCGGCTTTCAGGACCTTCTTGTGCTTGGCGTGCGAGGTGACGCCTCTCTTTACGCGTGCCATGTCATGATCTCCTTAACGCTGTCCAGACCGAATGCTCAGAGGCCGTTCGGCAGAAAATTCTTGATGACCTTCTTGCCATCCGGTTCAGCCAGAACCATCGTGCCGCGGGCATTTCGAATGAACTTGTTGGACCGCTTGATCATGCCGTGACGCTTGCCGGCCGCAGCCGACAGAACTTTACCCGTACCTGTGATCTTGAACCGCTTCTTGGCGGCCGATTTGGTCTTCATCTTGGGCATTTTGCTACTCCGTTTATATGCGCACCAATGCGCTTTTTGTTCGCTTCAGGCCGACCAAAGCCCGAAAAGCAAATGAAACCGCCACGGCATGCCCTGCCGGGCGGTTTTTTGGGAACGGCGGTCCTATACGTCAAAGCGGGGGCGCGCGCAACACCCCGTGCCCAGCAACACTGTACTCAGCAACACCGTACTCAGGGGAAACGGAACAGCACCGGCAATATGCCGGACTGCTGGGCGCCGTCGATCAGTTCGAAAGCCGGCAAGGCAACCAGGAAGACCAGACCGTCGAGCAGCGTGGTTCGCAGCAGGCGCGGCTTGAAGCCGCCGGTGTCGCCTTCCTGATACAGCGACAGTTTCGGGAAGAAGCGCGGCACTTTCAACAGGTAGGCCTGGTATGGCGCGCCAAGAACCTGCCTGAGGAATTTCTCCTCGCGCAGGATAACGATGTAAAATGCACCCGCGCAGAGCGCTCCAAAGCCGATCGTGGCGGTAATGGAGCCGATCTGTGCGCCGACACCGGCGGCAGCTAAAGTAGAGAAGACATAGAGCGGGTTGCGGGTGATCGAATAGGGTCCGCCGGTCACCACTTCGGAGGATTTGCGTCCACCAATATAGAGCGTCGACCACAAGCGTCCGACAACGCCGAGAAAGATCAGCAGGACGCCGACCATTTCGATCGTTTCATGCACAGGCGTATCGGGCGGAAAAACCGACTGCCCGAACAAAAGCATCGCGAAAAGGACGACGACGACGACGGCAAGCACCATCCTGCGCGTGTGCTGGTAGCTGCCCAGCCCATATTTGGCTTCCGAATGCTTGACGTCATTGACCATGTCGGGAATCCGATCGTCGAGGGAACCAGAGCGTCTTTGCTCTCGCCGGCGATCGCAGCGTCTGGCCAAGAAACAGGCGCCCCGCCGATCGCCGGGACGCCTTGCAACATGATTCAGGCGGATTTAATGCACGTCGCCCAAAAGTGCGCTGCGGTTTTGCGACAACGACATGCACAAACAGAACTAAAGCGCAACGCGCTTTAGCGGGGCGCCAGCACCATCATCATCTGGCGGCCTTCGAGCTTCGGTTCGGCTTCGACCTTGGCGATGGGCGCCACTTCCTCGCGAACCTTGTTCAGAAGCTGCATGCCGAGTTCCATATGCGCCATCTCGCGACCGCGGAAGCGCAATGTCAGCTTGACCTTGTCGCCTTCCTCGAAAAAGCGCCGGACGGCCTTCATCTTGGTCTCGTAGTCGTGGCTGTCGATGTTCGGGCGCATCTTGATCTCCTTGATCTCGATGACCTTCTGGTTCTTGCGCGCCTCGGCCGCCTTCTTCTGGTTGGCGTATTTCAGCTTGCCGAGATCGAGGATCTTTACGACGGGCGGCACTGCATTGGGCGATATCTCGACCAGATCGAGCCCAGCCTCTTCGGCGAGCAGCAATGCGTCGTTGATGGAGACATCGCCGCGGTTCTGGCCTTCGGCGTCGATTAGCTGGACCCGGGGAACCCGGATGTCACGGTTGGAGCGCGGGCCTTCCTTGGTGGGCGCCGCTGCTTTGAAAGGTCTGCGAATGGTCGTGGTCTCCTTGAGCCGTTTCGTTAAGGGGTTCTTCGGTTCAGAATTGCGAACGCGCAATGTGGTGAGCGCGCGGTCGGAGTCAATAGCACAGCATTCTCAGGAAATCACCTGCTCGATGGAATGCTCCTCTGCACCAAGCGAAGAAAGTGGCGGAGCACTTTTCGTTGAATGCCTTGCTGTGCCAAAAGACCGGCGTGAGGGAATACACCATGAGCACCACCCCGATCTTCCTGGACGTCGACGGGACGAGCATCGCCGTCAGGCATGCGGCAGGTGTCGAGCCCGGCATCGTCTGGCTTGGCGGCTACAAATCCGACATGCTGGGCACCAAGGCCGAAACCTTGTCGGAATGGGCGCTCGGGGAAGGCCGCGCCTTCCTGCGCCACGATTATTCCGGCCACGGCGAATCGGGCGGCGCCTTTGCCGACGGCACCATCTCGAAATGGCTGGGCGAGAGCCTGGCGGTTTTCCGCCGTTTTACCCAGGGCAGGCAAATCCTGGTCGGTTCGTCGATGGGCGCCTGGATCGCGCTGCGCATGGTGCAGGAATTGCGCAAGGCGGGCGAGAACAGCGTCGCCGGCCTTGTGCTGCTGGCCCCGGCGCCCGATTTCACATTCGAACTGGTGGAGCCGGTGCTGACCGGGGCGCAGAAGCGCAACCTCAGGAAAAAGGGCTTTTTCGAAGAGCCATCGGACTATTCCGCCGAACCGTACATCTACACGCGCGCACTGATCGAGGACGGCCGCAACAACCGGGTGATGACCGGGCCGATCGACACGCACTGTCCGGTCCACATCCTGCAAGGCCTGGCCGATCCCGACGTGCCGTCGAGCCATGCGTTGAAGCTGGTCAGCCTGCTGCCGGCCGACGACGTCACGCTGTCGCTCATCCCCGACGGCGACCACCGCCTGTCGCGGCCGCAGGATCTCGACATGCTGGTGCGGGCGGTGGACGCGATGGTGCGGCAGGCGGGATAGAGACATGCGCATTTCCATTCCGGTGTCCGCCTTCGTGGCGGCGATCGTCGGCTTCGGCGGTACGCTGGCCATCGTCATTGCCGCCGCCAAGGCGGTCGGCGCAACGCAGGTCGAGACCGCAAGCTGGGTGACGGCGCTTTGCCTGGCGATGGCGATCGAGAGCCTGTGGCTGTCCTGGCGTACGAAAATGCCGGTCATCACCGCCTGGTCGACGCCAGGCTTGGCGCTGATCGCCGCGTCGACCGGCTTTTCGATGGGTGAGGCGGTTGGTGCCTTCGTCGTCACCGCGGTCCTGCTGATCACCACAGGCCTGTTCGGGCCCTTGACCAAGCTGATCGCCAGAATACCGGCGTCCGTCGCGTCCGGAATGCTGGCCGGCATCGTCGTCACCTTCGCCATCAATGCGGTGAAAACCGTTCCCGTCGACCCCTGGCTGATCCTGCCGCTGGTTGCGGCGTTCTTCGTCATCCGCCTGTTCAACCCGGCCCTGTCGGTGCTGCTGGTGCTGATCGGCGGCGGTCTCGCCGCCTTCCTCACCGGCCGGGTCGGCGGTCTGCCGGCACCGGAACTCTCGAGCTTGACGCTGGTGATGCCGCAGTTCACCGCCACTGCGATCATCGGCCTCGCCTTGCCGCTCTACCTCGTCACCATGGCCTCGCAGAACCTGTCCGGCCTCGCCGTGCTGAGGGCAGCCGGCTATCATCCCGAACCCGGGCCGCTGATCGGCGTCACCGGCCTGTTTTCGCTGCTGACGGCGCCGTTCGGCGCCTCGACCACCAATCTGGCGGCAATCTCGGCGGCGATCTGCACCGGGCCTGACGTGCATGCCGATCCGGCCGAGCGCTGGAAGACCGGGCCGTTCTATGCGTTGGCCTATCTCGTCTTTGCCCTGTTCGGCGCCTCGCTGGTGGCGATCTTCGCCGTATTGCCGCAGAGCCTGATCGCGCTGGTCGCCGGCCTGGCGCTGATGGCGCCGCTCGCCAATGCACTGTCGATCGCCTTGAAAGACGAGGACGAGCGAATGGCCGCCACCGTCACCTTCGCCGTCACCGCATCGGGGCTGACGCTGTTCGGCGTCGGTGCGGCGTTCTGGGGCCTGATCGCCGGATTGGTCGTGCTTTTCCTTGAAATGCTCAAAAAGCGATAATCATTTCAGCCGCTTGTCCGGTTTTGGCGGTTGCTGTCTTGAATCGCCGTTTTCTTCATCCCATTTCGATTCCACGCAGCCGGATTTGGCTGTCTCCAACTGAAGGATTGGAAGAAATGAACACATCTGCATTGATCCGTCCGGCCTGGACGCCGGCGACCATCGCGTTGATGGTGATCGGGTTCATGGTGTTCTGGCCGCTCGGCTTAGCCATGCTCGCCTACATCATCTGGGGCGATCGGCTCGAGGGCTTCAAGCGCGACGTCAACCGCGCCACCGACGGCATCTTCGCCGGTTGCCGCCGCGGTTCCGACAGGGCCGCGCGCTGGGGCCATGGCTCTGCACGCACCGGCAACGTCGCTTTCGACG
Source organism: Mesorhizobium sp. M0106 (assembly GCF_040322715.1). Classification (NCBI taxonomy): domain Bacteria; kingdom Pseudomonadati; phylum Pseudomonadota; class Alphaproteobacteria; order Hyphomicrobiales; family Phyllobacteriaceae; genus Mesorhizobium; species Mesorhizobium sp. M0106. The sequence continues at coordinate 43,814 of NZ_JAMYUA010000023.1, forward strand.
ACTGGCGCGAAAAGGAACTCGAGCGGCTTGCCGAGGAACGCCGCAAGCTCGACGAGATGCTGAGCGAGTTCGATGAATATGCCCGTGAATTGCGCCGCGCCAAGGACCAGGAAGAGTTCGATCGCTTCATGGCCAACCGCAACAAGTCGACGTCGCCCACGACGGGTGGGTCAACTGGCTCGACGACGAACAACAAACGCGGCGGCAACTCCACGCCAGGCCTGCTCGACGAGTAAGGTCCCGTGCCCAGATAGATAATCCAACGGCGTCGCGTCAGCGGCGCCGTTTCTTTTTTGTTCTAGTCGTTTCCCTCGAATCACGTATCGTCCCGGAATGTCCTTCGGCTTCTTCCGCACCCCGACGAAACCCAAGCCCACGCCCGTCGTGGAGCGCGAGCATTGCGTTGCCGGCCGCACGCTGCCGCTCAAGATCGTCGAGAACGACCGGGCGCGACGCCTGACGCTGCGCATCGATTCCGGCGGCCGTGGTCTGCGCATCACCGTGCCGCCGGGGCTGCGCCGCGGCGAGGTGGAAAAATTTCTCGACCGCCATCAGGACTGGCTGGAGCAAAGGCTGGCCAAGGTGCCCAACCGGCCGCAGGTGCGGCCCGGCATCAAGGTGCCGGTGCGCGGCGTGCCGCATCGCATCGTCCATGAACCGTCGAAACGCGGAACCGTCACGCTGTCGCGCGACGAGCGCGGACCGCTGATGATAGTGCATGGCGAGCGTGTGCATCTGCCGCGCCGCATCGCCGATTTCCTGAAGCGCGAAGCCAAGCGCGAGATCGAAGCGCTGGTGACAAAGCACAGTGCGGCGGTCGGCAAGCGCGCCAAGGCGATCCGCTTCAAGGATACGTCGAGCCGCTGGGGATCGTGCACGTCGGACGGCAATCTGTCGTTTTCCTGGCGCATCATGATGGCGCCGCGGCCGGTGATAAACTACCTCGTCGCGCATGAGGTGGCGCATCTCAAGGAGATGAACCACGGCCCGAAATTCTGGAAATTATGCGAGCAGCTTTGCCCGGATACCGAGCGCTGCAAGGACTGGCTCAAGCGCAATGGCGGCGCGCTGCAGGCGATCGCGTTCGAGTAGGATGCTTGTAGGGGCACGAAATGGAAACTGTAGCGATCCTTCGCGCCGGCCTCAATAGATTCTGCACTGCCGATCAATCGTCATTGGCCGCGTTCAACTCCTCCGGCCGCAACCCCTCATCGACATGGCGCGGCCAGGGCAGGAAATCCTTCTCGAAGGTCTCGTTGCTGAAATAAGCCAGCGCCCGGTGCGCCTCGGCGCCGTTGAAGGCTGCCTTGTCCATCAAATGAGCGATGACCTCATGGGCCTGCGCCAGCTTTTGCCTGAGTTCCGCGACGGTCTTTTCCGGCATGATCTTTGTTCTCCCGCCTCTGTGCCTGAGCAAGTAGCGTTGCGCTTATATTAGCAAGGTAGCGCGTTCCGCTCTTACATTAGCAAGGTAGCGCGTTCCGCGCTGGCGGCAAACAGGATGCTTTTTCTCGACTCTTTGGCCGTTTCATGCCAATCCCGCGCCATGGCGATGGACATCAAGATATGCGGGTTGAAGACCGACAAGGCACTGGCTGCGGCATTGGCCGGCGGCGCCAGCCATGTCGGCTTCATTTTCTTTGCCAAAAGCCCGCGCTATGTCGAGCCGGCGGAAGCCGGCCGCCTGCGCGAAGCGGCGCGCGGCAAGGCCAAGGCGGTTGCCGTGACGGTCGACGCCAGCGATGCGTTCCTGGATGACATCGTCGAAAAGATGCAGCCCGATATGCTGCAGCTTCACGGCGCCGAGCCTCCCGAGCGGGTGGCCGAGGTGAAGGCCCGCTACGGCTTGCCGGTGATGAAGGCGCTGCCGGTCAGCGAGGCCGCCGATCTCGGGCAAGTCAAGCCCTTCATCGGCATTGCCGACCGCTTCCTGTTCGATGCCAAGCCGCCTAAGGGTTCGGAATTGCCGGGCGGCAACGGTCTTGCCTTCGACTGGCGCATTCTGGCTGGCCTTGACGCCGGCGTCGATTACATGCTTTCCGGAGGGCTCAATGCCGGCAATATCGGCGACGCCTTTCGGCTGGCGAACCCGCCCGGAATAGATGTTTCCTCGGGCGTGGAGAGCGCGCCGGGCGTCAAGGAACCGGCGCTGATCGAACAATTTTTCCGCGCCGTCGGGGCAGCACGCGACAACCGCGCCGCCTGACCACGCTTCAAACCACAGACCAGGAGATCGGCGATGGACAAGCCGGCGATACCGAATTCCTTCCGCACCGGCCCCGACGAGCAGGGCATGTTCGGCATTTTTGGCGGTCGTTTCGTTGCCGAAACGCTGATGCCGCTGATCATTGAGCTGGAGCGGCACTGGAACGAGGTCAAGAACGACCCGGATTTCAAGGCCGAACTGACCGATCTCTCGACGCATTACGCCGGGCGGCCGTCGAAGCTCTATTTCGCCGAAGGCCTGACCAGGCATCTTCGTGAGGTGTCCTCGGCGAAGGGCCTCGGGGGCGGCGCAAAGGTCTATTTCAAACGCGAGGATTTGAACCACACCGGCTCGCACAAGATCAACAACTGCCTTGGCCAGATCCTGCTCGCCAAGCGCATGGGCAAGACGCGGATCATCGCCGAGACCGGCGCCGGCCAGCATGGCGTCGCTTCCGCTACGGTGGCGGCGCGTTTCGGCCTTCCTTGTATTGTCTATATGGGTGCAACCGACGTCGCCCGGCAAAGCCCCAACGTCTTTCGCATGAAGCTTCTGGGCGCCGAGGTGCGGCCGGTGACGGCCGGCCACGGGACGCTGAAGGACGCCATGAACGAGGCCCTGCGCGACTGGGTGACCAATGTCGAGGATACCTATTACCTGATCGGCACCGCCGCCGGCCCGCACCCCTATCCGGAGCTGGTGCGCGACTTCCAGTCGGTGATCGGCACCGAGGCGCGCGCCCAGATCCTCGAGCAGGAAGGCCGGCTGCCGGACACCATCATCGCTTGTGTCGGCGGCGGTTCCAACGCTATCGGCCTGTTCCATCCCTTCCTCGACGACAGTGAGGTGCGCATCATCGGCGTCGAAGCCGGCGGCCGCGGGCTCGACGGCATCGAGCATTGCGCCTCGATGAGTGCCGGCGCGCCCGGCGTGCTGCATGGCAACCGTACCTACCTTCTGCAGAACGCCGACGGCCAGATCATGGACGGTCACTCGATCTCGGCCGGCCTCGACTATCCGGGCGTCGGTCCCGAGCACTCATGGCTGCGCGATTCCGGCCGCGTCGACTATGTGCCGATCCTCGACAGCGAGGCGCTGGAGGCGTTCCAGTTGACGACACGCGTCGAGGGCATCATTCCGGCGCTTGAATCGGCCCATGCCATCGCACAGGCGGTGAAGATCGTGCCTGACATGGACAAGGACCAGATCGTCATCGTCAACCTGTCCGGCCGCGGCGACAAGGACGTGCATACGGTGGCCAATATGCTGGGCATGGAGATCTGATCATGGCCACCCGTATCGACCGCCGCATGGCAAAGCTGAAGGCCGAGGGGCGACCGGCACTCGTCACCTATTTCATGGGCGGCGATCCGGACTACGACACGTCCCTGTCGATCATGAAGGCGCTGCCCGGCGCCGGCAGCGACATCATCGAGTTAGGCATGCCGTTTTCCGATCCAATGGCCGACGGCCCGGCGATCCAGGCGGCCGGCCTGCGGGCGCTGAAGGGCGGCCAGACCTTGGTCAAGACGCTGAAGATGGCCTCGGAATTCCGCGCCGGCGACAGTGAAACGCCGATCGTCTTGATGGGCTATTACAATCCGATCTACATCCACGGCGTCGAGCGCTTCCTGAGCGACGCGCTGGCCAGCGGCATAGACGGGCTGATCGTCGTCGACCTGCCGCCTGAGATGGACGAGGAGCTTTGCATCCCGGCACTCAAGGCCGGCATCAATTTCATCCGGCTGGCGACGCCGACCACCGACGACAAGCGCCTGCCCAAGGTGCTGCAGAACACGTCGGGTTTCGTCTACTACGTCTCGATGACCGGCATCACCGGTTCGGCGCTGGCCGACACCGGCAAGGTGGCGGCAGCGGTCAAGCGCATCAAGAGCCATACCGACCTGCCGGTCTGCGTCGGCTTCGGCGTCAAGACCGCAGAGCAGGCGCGCACCATTGGAGCGTCGGCCGACGGCGTCGTTGTCGGCACCGCGATTGTCAATGCAGTCGCCAACGTGCTGGGGCCGAAGGGCGAAAAGACCGCCGATCCGGCCGAGGCCGTCGCCACGCTGGTCAGCGGGCTTTCGCAAGGGGTTCGCGCGGCTCGCCTTGCTGCCGCCGAATAATCTTGATCTTCTGGTTGGCCATGATCTCCAGCGAAAACCGGTTTCCACTTTTCGGGATCATGGTCTAACTCTTCGTAAGGACAGGAGCCGAAGCGATGAACTGGATCACCAATTACGTCCGCCCGAAGATCAATTCGATGCTCGGCCGCCGCACCGACATGCCGGAAAACCTGTGGATCAAGGATCCCGAGACCGGCGAAATGGTGTTCCATAAGGATCTGGAGCAGAACCAGTTCGTCATCCCGTCCTCCGGCCACCATATGAAGATATCGGCTAAGGAACGGCTGAAATTCTTCCTCGACGACGGCAAATACGAGACGCTGGAAAACCCCAAGGTCGTTCAGGATCCGCTCAAGTTCCGCGACGAGAAGCGCTACGTAGACCGGCTGAGGGATGCCAAGGCCAAGACCGGCATGGAAGACGCCATCATCAATGCGCTGGGCACGGTCGAGGGCGTGCCGGTGGTGGTGACGGTGCAGGATTTTGCCTTCATGGGCGGCTCGCTCGGCATGGCGGCAGGTGACGCCATCGTGCATGGTTTCGAGGTCGCCTTGCAGCGCAAGCGGCCGCTGATCCTGTTTGCGGCCTCCGGCGGCGCCCGTATGCAGGAAGGCATCCTGTCGCTGATGCAGTTGCCACGGACCACGGTCGGCGTCGACAGACTGAAGGAGGCCGGCCTGCCCTACATCGTCGTCCTGACCAACCCGACGACCGGCGGCGTCACCGCCTCGTATGCCATGCTGGGCGACGTGCATATTGCCGAGCCCGGCGCCCTGATCGGCTTTGCCGGCCCGCGCGTCATCGAGCAGACCATCCGCGAAAAGCTGCCTGACGGCTTCCAGCGCGCCGAATATCTGATGGAACACGGCATGGTCGACATGGTGGTGTCGCGGCTGGAGATGCGCCAGACGGTTGCGCGGCTGCTGAGAATGCTGCTCAAGCTGCCGGAAGAGCAAAACCCGCGGGAGCCGGAAATCCTGCCGCCGGTGGCGATACCGGCCGAAGCCCGGCCGCAAGCCTGACGCGACATCACGCGGCGCGAGCGGCTGTTGTGTGCCGTTGTGCGCGCGCGTAGGATTCCTTCATGACCACGCTTGCCGCCGACCGCGAAATCGAAAGCCTGATGGCGCTTCACCCGAAGGGCTTCGACCTTTCGCTCGACCGCATTTCGCGGCTGCTCGAGCGGCTCGGCAATCCGCAGGACCAGCTGCCGCCGGTCATCCACATCGCCGGCACCAACGGCAAGGGCTCCTGTGCTGCTTTTTCACGGGCGCTGCTCGAAGCCGCCGGCTACCGCGTCCACGTCCACACCTCGCCACATCTGGTGAACTGGCACGAGCGCTACCGGCTGGCCGCAGATGCCGGCGGCAGGCTGGTCGACGACAAGGTCTTCGCCGAAGCCATCGCCCGCGTCGCCAAAGCCAATCAAGGCCAGAAGATCACCGTCTTCGAAATCCTCACCGCCGTCACCTTCCTGCTGTTTTCCGAACATCCGGCCGATGCCGTCATCCTCGAGGTTGGCCTTGGCGGCCGCTTCGACGCCACCAATGTCATCGCCGAGCCGGCCGTGTCGGTGATCATGCCGGTGTCGCTCGACCACGAAGCCTATCTCGGCGACCGCGTCGAGCTGATCGCCGCCGAAAAGGCCGGCATCATCAAGCGCGAATGCCCGGTCGTCATCGGCGCGCAGGAAAGCGAGACGGCGCAGCAGGTGCTCATCGAAACCGCCGAGCGGCTCGACTGCCCCGCCTTCGTCTATGGCCAGGATTTCCTTGCCTATGAGGAAAACGGCCGCATGGTCTATCAGGACGAAGACGGATTGATGGACCTGCCGCCGCCGCGCCTGCCGGGGCGCCATCAATTCGCCAATGCGGCGGCGGCGATCGCGGCGGTCAAGGCGGCGGGCTTCGAGATCAGCCACCGCGCTGCCGAGAAGGCGATGGCGAATGTTGCCTGGCCGGGCCGCATGCAAAAGCTGCCGCAAGGACGGCTGAGCGAACTGGCGCCGAAGGGCGCCGACATATGGCTCGACGGCGGCCACAATCCCGGCGCCGGCGTGGTCGTCGCCGAGGCGCTGGCCGAGCAGGAGGAAAAGAACCCGCGTCCGCTGTTCCTGATCTCGGGTATGATCAACACCAAGGACCAGAGCGGCTATTTCCGCGCCTTCAAAGGGCTGGTCCGGCATGTCTACACCGTGCCGGTGAGCCTGAGCGACGCGGGCGTGCCGAACGACGAGCTGGCGACCCGCGCCATCGAGGCCGGCTTGTCGGCCGAACCGGTCAGTTCCGTCGCCAATGCGCTGATGCTGCTGCGCGACACATGGGACGGACCGCCGCCGCGCATCCTGATCGGCGGGTCACTTTACCTGGCCGGCGCGGTGTTGGCCGAAAACGGCACGCCGCCGGTTTGAGGCGTGCTTCAGCCGGGCCACGGTGACGCCAAACTTGTCAGACCACCGCGAGGAGCCAATCATGATCAGGGTAAAGCAGCTCGCACACGTTTGCATTTTCGCGAATGACCTGGAGATGACGCGAAGCTTCTATCGGGACGTCCTCGGCATGGACACCCAGTTCAATTTCCTGCGCGACGGGAAGATTTTCGGCTTCTACCTCAATTGCGGCAGCCGTAGCCATGTCGAGGTGTTCCAGAAAGACGGCGCCAGCTATGGCGACTTGAACCAGATCAACCACTTCTGCCTCGAAGTGGAAAACATCGACGCCGCGATCGCCCATCTGAGGTCAAAGGGGGTTGATGTCACTTCCAAGAAACGCGCGTGCGATGACACCTACCAGGCTTGGATCCGCGACCCCAACGGCGTGAGGATAGAACTGTTCGAATACACTGAGAAAAGCGCACAATTCGTCGGCGGCGATCGTATCGCGGATTGGTGATCGCGCCTCGCCGCGACAATTGTAGCGGCGCAGCCGATGGTTGGTGGACTACTTCAGCTCGACCTCGATGAAGGCGAATTCGCCATCGTTTGCGCTGATGACGTCATGTTCGACGCCCTCATTGCGGAAATACGGCGCGCCCTTCTTCATCTCGGCAAAGGATTCGCCATCCTTGGTCAGGAGCTTCACCTTGCCGTCGGTCAACGGCACGATCACATAGTCGTGGCCATGGCGGTGCCAGCCGGTGTTGTCGCCCGGGGCGAAGCGGTATTCGGTGACGATGACGCGCTCATTGTCGATGAAGACGGTGGCCTTGGCGGATCCGGTCATATCGCTTCTCCTGCTTTAAGCCAGACAAGAGCATGAGACGGCAAGTGGCGAGTGCCAGATCTGCGGATCGGTGACGCCACAATAAAGCCCGGCGCGAGGCCGGGCTTTTCTGCAAAATTTTGATCGGATCAGGCGAGACTGCCGTTGATCCAGTGCGACAATGCCGTTTTCGGCGCAGCACCGACCTTCATGTCGGCGACTTCGCCGCCCTTGAAGATCATCAGCGTCGGGATCGAGCGCACGCCGAACTGCGCGGCCAGCTCAGGATTCTCGTCTATGTTGAGCTTGGCGATCTTTATCTTGCTGCCGAGTTCGATGGCGATGTCCTCGAGCGCCGGGGCGATCATCTTGCACGGGCCGCACCATTCCGCCCAGAAATCGACCACGACTGGCTCCTTGGCGTTGAGCACGTCGGCCTGGAAATTGCTCTTGTCGACCTTGACGGTGGCCATGCTGAGATCCTTTCGATTTATTCGTCGCACCAAATGTGGTGGTGATCGCGTCCGTCTTCAAGCAAGTGTTGTGTCACGCTCCCGTGAGTCTAGCAAGCGCGTCGTCCATGGCCGCTGCCGGCAGCTCGATCAGCCGCGGCACCTCGGTGAACAGCAGCGCCGCCGAGACCTCGCGTCCCGGATAGAGCGGCTGAAGCAGCGCGCGATAAATTGCGAGCTGCAGAACATAGGCTTGCGGCACTTCGGCGAGCGTAGCTGGCGCTGGCCGATTGGTCTTGTAGTCGACGATCGAAACCTTGTCCGGCGTTACTGCCAACCGGTCGATCTTGCCGGAAATCGAGCGCAGTTTGCCCCTTACCTCCAGGCTGCCCATGATGGCGACTTCGGCGCGCGAGTTTGGCGCAAACAACGGCGCGAAGCGGCTGTCGGCAAGAATTCTGAAAACGCCAGCCAGGGCCTTGTCGCGCTCGTCGTCGGGCCATGCCGCGCCGGCTCTTGCCAGATAGCGTTCGGCGGCATCCCGGCGTGTTCCCTCGGCGATGCCGGGCAGCATCTGCAGCAATTTGTGCAGCGCCAGCCCGCGCACGACGGCCAAGCCGGGTTCGGCGTCGGCATCCAGTACCGGCGAACGCGTGTCGGCCACCGCTTGCCGCGCCTCGTCGATCAGCACCGAGGCGCCGGACGGCGAGAGCGGCCGCGGCAATTCCTCGAAGGGCGGCAGAGGCCGGAACAGGGTTTCCGGCAATGGCGCAAAGCGTTGAGTCTGTCGTGCCTCATCCACTGACGCCGGTGGCATGGGCGGCAGTTTCGTCACCTGGAAACGATGCACGGTCTCGCCAGTGGCGGGATGCCGGCGTTCTTCGCTCTCCGCGGCGCCGACCAGTGCGCGGCTGACGATCGAATGCCAGGTACCGGTATTCGGCGCCCGTTTGCCATGGTAGCCGCAGACGATCAGCCGATCCTCGGCGCGGGTCATGCCGACATAGAGCAGCCGGCGGTATTCGTCGTCGGCGAGCTCGCGGGCGCGGGCCGATGCGGCGCGTGAAAACCCATTTGCGACATCGCTGGCCGAACGCCAGAGATAGCCCTTGCCCTCCCAGCAGTCGCCCGAGCCTTCGAACGGCATCAATCTCGGCAGATGCTGGTCGCTGAACGGCGCGGAGCCGCCATCAACAAGGAATACCACCGGCGCCTCCAGGCCTTTGGCGGCATGCACGGTCATGACGCGAACCTCGTCGCGGGTCTGGTCCATTTCGCGCTTGATCTCGGGGCCGGCGTTTTCCAACGTCGACAGGAAGGATTCCAGTCCCGGCAGGCCGGTCCGCTCCTCGGCCAGGCAGAAATTCAGGAATTCGTCGAGGACGTCGCCGGCCTCCGGCCCGAGCCGCGCGATCATCTTCTTGCGCAGGCCGTCGCGGGCCAGAGCTGCAGCATAGAATTCGAACACCGGCTTGAATGCGGCCTCGTTCGACCATGTGCCGAGCCGGCTGACGACGGCGGCCAACGCCTCGCTTTCGCCGGCATGCCGGCGCAGCGAGGCGATCAGCGAGACGCTCGATGGCCTCTCCGCAGCAAGCGCGAAAAGCTGCTCTTCCGAGACATCGAAGATCGGGCTGCGCAGCACGGCGGCCAGCGACAGATCGTCCTCGGGCTGGATGAGAAAGTGACCGAGTGCGATCAGGTCCTTCACCGCGATATGGCCAGGCAGGCTGAGCCGGTCGGCGCCGGCCACCGGGATGTGGCGGCGCTTCAACGCCCGTGTCAGCGCATGGACGAAGCGGTCGCGCTTGCGCACCAGCACCAGCACGTCGCCGGGCCGGAGTTTCTTGCCACGCCCTTCGATGACCTCGCCGCCGCCGATCCAGCCGGCAATGGTCGCTGCAACGCTTTCGGCAACGCGCACCGCCGGTGCGTGGGCGTGATCCACCGCTTGCGTCCAGTCGTCCGGTTCGTCGACGATGTCGGCGCCGAGCGAGGGCCAGACGTCGACATAGCCCGGCGCATCGTTGCGGATCGCCTTGTGGTCGAGCGGATCGGGATCGTGGCTGATGCCGCGCCGCACGTTCGGGTCGGCGAAGACCCGGTCGACGGCGGCAAGAACATCTTCGGTCGAGCGAAACGACCAGGTTAGCTTGAGATCGGCGAAGGCGGCAGCGGCGGATCTGACTCTGCCGGCAAACAAAAGCCGGCTGTCGGCAAAGGAGTCCGGGGCGGCTCCCTGGAAGGAATAGATCGACTGCTTTTCGTCGCCGACCGCAAAGATGGTGCGGTGGACGGCGTCGCGTGCGCCGAGCCCGGCAAAGAACTCCTCCGCCAGCCGCTTGACTACCTCCCACTGGTCGGGACTGGTGTCCTGCGCCTCGTCGAGGAGGATGTGGTCGATGCCCTGGTCGAGCTTGTACTGCACCCATGGGCCGGCGTCGGGCCGCGCCAGTAGATGGACCGTGCGGGTGATCAGGTCGTTGAAGTCGAGGAAGCCGCGCGCGCGCTTCAATTGCTCGTAGCGGGCGATTAGCCAGTCGGCGATGGTCAGCGCCGCACGCGTGCCTTCCAGCATCCTGAACAAGGCCAGCCGGTCGGAGATTTCGAGAATGGCGTCGACCGCCGCCAGATATCGTTCGGCAAGATCGGGCAACCGGTCAAGCAATGCCCTTTTAAACGTCTTTGCCGGATCGTAAGGCTCGCCGTCGGCCCTCAGGAAAGCCTTGGAGAGCAAATTCAGGCGACGTACCGGATGCTCCTCGGCAAAGGCAAGGCGGGCGTATGGCAGCAGATTGTTCAGCACGATGCGCGCATCGGCGGCCTCGGCCACCCGTGAAAAGGTGACGAGATAATCCGGCAGGAAGCCGGGCAGCGGCCAGACCGAGGCGGCTATACCTTCGGCCGTCTGGCCGGCGCGGAAATGGAACTCGTCGAACAGCGCCTGAAAACCATCGCCGCCGGCCGCGGCGATGAACGCACGCAAACCATCGCGCTTGCGCACGATCTCGGCCAGCAGTGCGTCGAGCCCATGCTCGCCGCCGCGCTCCAGCACGGTGGCGAAGGCCTCGGACAATGCCGCATCGCCTGCGCCGCCCGAAATCATGTCGCGGCGGGCGGCGGCAAACAGCGAAGCCTCCATTTGCGGATCGAGCATTTCGAAATGCGCAGGGATATTGGCTTCCAGCGGGAACTGATGCAGCACCGATTCGCAGAAGGCGTGGATGGTCTGGATCTTCAGCCCGCCCGGTGTTTCCAGCGCCTCGGCAAACAACCGCCGCGCCCGGCGCATGGTTTCGCGGTCGGGCTGGCGGCCGTCCAGCGCCTCTATCCGTGTCGAGAGCTCGGCATCGCCCAGGGCCGTCCATTGCGACAGCGTCGAAAACACCCGGTTCGACATGTTGGCGGCGGCGGCACGCGTATAGGTCAGGCACAGGATCTTGGACGGATCGGTGCCGCGCAGCAGCAGCCGGATAACGCGCTGGGCGAGTACATGGGTCTTGCCCGATCCGGCATTGGCCGACACCCAGGCGGAATTGCGCGGGTCGGACGCGCTTGCCTGGCTCGCGGCAGTGTCGCTTGGAATGGGGTAGGCCTTTTTCATGCCTCCCCTCCCTCGTCATCGGCGTCGCCGCCGGCGGACCATTCGAGCACGCGGGCGAGATGGTCGTAGTCGCCGTCGGTCTCGCCCTCGCGGAACGGCAGCGCCCGCGACAGATAGCCGGTCGCCGGGTCGGCGTAGTGGATCAGCAGTTTTTCCAGCCGCGCCCACGCTTCTTCGGCGAGATCGGCGGCGGTTCGCGGCTTGCGGTTGTATTCGAGGATGGATTCCTCGAACACTTCGCCATTCGGCCTCAGCCGCACGAAGGCCAGTTGCGACGGCTCGCATGCGCCAAGCTCCTTGAAAGCGCCGCGCCTGAGCAGCGCGCCCTCGAGTGCCAGTTGCGGCGCGAGCAGCGTGTGCGCCTGTGCTTTGGATGGCGAGGAGCCGGTCTTGTAATCGAGGATGTCGGCCATGCCGCCGGCCAGCAGATCGATGCGATCGGCATAGCCGGACAGGGTCACACCGGATCGGCCGACACCGGTCTTTTCGGCGCGTTCCTCGGCGTGCCGCCGTGCCACGGCTGCGGCCCGGCCGCGCTCCCATTCGATGATGCCGGCGGCAAGCTTTTCGAAGCGTGGCCACCACACCGCCTCGACATCGGCGGGCAGGGCCGCGCCTGCAAAGCAGGAGCGGCCTGCGGCGATGAGCCCGACCAGCGCCTCCGGCGCGCACGGGTCGGCCACCGTCGCTGAGAAGAGGTGCAGAACGGCGTGAAACAGCGTGCCACGCTCGGCAGCGCCCGGATCGCGAATGACCGGATCGAGCGGCATCAGGCCGAGTATCCTTCTGGCATAGACCGCATAGGGATCGCGACGCAGCGTTTCGATCTCGGTGACCGAGAAGTGGTGCGGCCGTGCGGCGATCGGCGGTTTCGGCTGCGGCCGCGGCGCAAAGTCCTGCTTTTCGCCGGCATCGAGCACACGCGCCCAGGCAAGCAGTTCATCGCCGCGCCGGCGAAGTGCAGCAGCGTGGTCCTCGCCAACGAATGTAAGGATGCGCTGCAGCCAGCGCGAAGGTACCGACGGTGCGTCGCCGGAGCGGCCGGAGCGAGCCAGCACCACTTTTTTGGCGCCCATGGCCATCTGGAAATCATGGGCGGCAAGGCCGATGCGCCGCTCGGGCGGTTCAAGATCGATGCCGGTCTTCATCAGCCGCGACATGAAGCGGTCGCTCTCCGGCTTGCGCGGCCACACGCCTTCGTTGAGCCCGCCGACGACCAGCGTGTCGACATCCTGAAGCCGCGCTTCCAGCACACCCCAGATTGCGATGTTCCTGTCGGTGCCCTGCGCCGGCTTGACCGTCTCGGGCGCGATCAGCGCCTCCATCACGTCAGGCCATTCGTCAGCGGCGAAGGAGAACGACACCGAGGCCGCGACCAGCCCGCGCAAGAGCTCGGCGAGCTTTTCGCCGGCATCGCCCGCATAGAGTTCGCTCAGGCTGCCGTCAGCGGCGCGGCCGAGACTTTCGAGCGCAACGACGCTGGCGCGCACAAGGGTGGCAAGATCGGCATTCTCGTCGCCGCGAAAAGCAACCAGCGGCGCCAGCGCGGCCGTTAGCCGGATCAGCAGGTCGCGCGCCTGTTCGATGCGCCTGACCGAAAGCCGCGGCCACCAGAAGGGTGGGCGGCGATTGCCGCCGCCGTCGAATTCGAGGAGCCGGGTGTCGAAGAGCTGCGGCAGCGACGCCACGTCCGGACGCCCTGTGCCGCCGCGCAGCCCCACGAGTTCGACGATTTCGGCCGCATAGCGCACGCTTGCCCGCTCCAGGCCGAGGCCAAGCAGGGGATGCTTGAGCAGCGACAGCAGGGCGACGGGGTCGCCCGGGCGGAAGGCTGCCTGAAGCGCCAGCCTGAGCAGGCTGGCGGCTGGTGTGTTGATCAGCGGCGTGCCGCCGGAATCGTCGGCGGCAACGCCGAAGCGCAGCAGCTCGACTGAGACGCGCCGCGCCAGAGCGCGGTCGCCGGTGACGAGTGCGGCGCGCTGGCCGGGCCGTTCGACGGCCTGTTTGAGCGCGACGGCGATCGCCACGGCTTCGTCTCGTTCGCTGGCGGCTTCGAGAAGCGTCACATCGGCGAAGGCCTCGGCAATATCGCCGGCCCTAAAGCGGGCGCGCGTCTCGGCCCAAAGCTCGGTGGTCTCCGCCGGGCGCAGCGCGTCGCCGACAAGTGCGGCGCGCAGCGCAAGCGGTCGCGGCGCAACAGCAATCTCCTCGACATCGGCGCGCGGCACGCCGATCTTGCCGATCAACTTTGCCAGGCCGTATTGCGGGTGGCCAAGCACGGCTGGGCGCGCGCCCGGTGTGGTGATCGCGGCAAAGGACGGCTCGTCCAACGCCCGGTCGAGCCCGGGCAGCACAACAGCGCCATTGGGCAGACCGGCGATCACGGCAAGCAGCTCGGCCGTGGCGGGAATGGAGCCGGTGGAACCGGCGGCGATCACCGGTCCGGCTGGCGGATTACGCTTCAGCCGCGCCGCCTCCAGCCTTATCAGGGCATTACGATGCGCGGCCGGATTGGAACGATGGCGTTCCTCGAGCAGGTTCGGCCAGTTCTCCGTCACGATGGTCAGGAAGTCGAGTGTCACCTGCCACCAGCCTGCAAGATTGCCGGTTACAAGCTCGGCGAGCCTTGCCCAATCCGTGCCTTCGGTGTCGATCTCATCCATCAGGCGTGCAAGGTCGCGCGCCAGCCAGATGGCGTCGGCGGCGGAGGCCGGTATGACGATCTCCTCGTCGAACAAAGCCGCGACATGTGCCGGCAGGCGGCGTTTCCACGCCCGCACCAGCGGCGCAAGCAGCAGAAGACGCTCGACCGCGGCGATCGGCGGCGCAAGGTCGATGGCGGCCGAAGCTCCTGCCTCGAAGGCGGCTTCATCTTCATCGAACTCACCAAGCGGGCGGATGACCGGCAGGATCGCCGAGCGGCTTCCCGAGCGCGAGAGAGCATCGACGAAGACGCCGCGAAGCGCCCGCGCCGCACGGCGCGTCGGCACATAGATGGTGAGATCGGCCAGCGCCAGCGGATCGCCGTCATAGGCGAAGCCGGGAACCAAGCGCCCCGCAAGCAGCGCCTCGGCCAGCGTCGGCAGGAACGGCGCTCCGGGCGGGATCGAGAAAACGCGGCGGGAGCCGCTCATTTCGACTCGGTAAGAGCGCCGGGTGCCTCAGCAACAGCATTGGGCGTGCCGGCAAGCGCGGCGGCGACCGCTGCTTCCGCCCGCGGGATCGCGTCAGGTGTGCCGACAGTAATCCAGTGACCCTGCATTTTCATGCCGAACAAGCGGCCGGCGGCGATTGCCGCATCGAAATAGGCGTTGAGAGAGTGTGGACCGGCCGGCGCATCCTTGAAGATGCACGGATGGACGATTGCGGCGCCGGCATAGATCAGGCCGGCCGGATCGTTGTTCGCACGCCGCAAGGCGCCGTCCGGCGCCACCAGGAAATCGGTGCCGCCGCTATGTCCGGTTGCCGACTGGAGATCCGCAAGCATCAGCAGAATGTCCATTGTCGCGCCCTCCCATGCAAGGGCAAGACGCCTGAGATTGGAAACGCCGCTGTCGATCCAGAAGGTGTCGGCGTTGAGCACATAGAAGGGCGCCCCTAACCTGGGCAATGCCTTGACGATACCACCGGCGGAGTCAAGCAAGCCCCTACTCTCATCCGAGATGACGATTCTCGGCGCACTGCGGCGGGCTACATGGTCCACGATCTGTTGCGGGAGGTAATGGACGTTGACGACGGCCTTGGCGACGCCGGCTTCGGCTAGGCAGTCCAGCCCCCAGTCGAGCAATGTCTTGCCGGCGACCTTGACCAGCGGCTTCGGCATGGTGTCGGTGATCGGCCGCATGCGCTTGCCGAGCCCGGCGGCGAGCACCATGGCGGTCGTCGGCATCAGCTGCTCATCCGACGCCTTCGGGCCCAAATCCTTAGCCGTCAAATCGAGCGTTCCTCCAGCAAGCCGTGGGCGATGTAGAAATCCTGCAGCCCGGCCAGCGCCGGATGCGCCAGTGCCCGGCGAAGATAGTCGCGGATGCGCGGCAGATGCTTCAGATAATAAGGCTTGCCGTCGCGTTTTTCGAGCCGCACGAAGATGCCGAGGATCTTGGAATTGCGCTGTGCGGCCATGATTGCATAGGTTTCGCGGAATTCGTTCTCATCGAAGGCACCGGCAGCGCGTCGCGCGGCGATGTAGGCGGCGAGCGTGTGCTTTTCGATTTCGGGTGAGATAGTGACGCGCGCGTCCATGGCGAGCGAGGCGACGTCGTAGGCGGACGGCCCGATCAGCGCGTCCTGGACATCGACGACGCCGAGGCGATCGTGACCGGAACGGTCAGCGCGCCAGATCAGGTTGGGTGAATGGAAATCGCGCAGCATCAGCGTGTATTCGCGCCCCTCCAGCCGATCGAGCACCGCACTCCATTCGCTGCGGTAACCGGCGCGCAGCGCCTCTCTAGGCGGAGCGCCTGATATCGCCGGGACATACCAGTCGACCAACAATTCGGCCTCGATCATCATGGCGTCGCGGTCGAAAGGCGGCACCTCGTGGAAGACGCCGGGGCCGGCCTGCATGCGGGTCGGCCATGTTTTGCCGTGCATCATGGCAAGCAGTTCGGCCGCCGCAGCGTAGCGCTCGGCCACCGGCTGGCCGCGCTTGTCGAGAAACCCTTGGGAACCGAGATGCTCCAGCAGGAGAAAACCCTGCTCGAGATCCTGGGCATGGATTTCCGGGACGCTGACGCCGCCGGCCCGCAAGGCCCGGTCGATGGCGACGAACGCCGAAACGGATTGCGCGGTGTGAGCGATCTCGGCATAGGGTTTGCCGTCGCGGACTGGCGGTCCGAGCACCAGCCTTGGCGAGTTCATCAGCACGCGCGGCGGAAATCCGGCGAGCGTGACGATCTCGTAGGAGCGAGCCGAGGCATCACCGATGAAATGTCGTCGCTGCGCTTCGCCCCAACCGGCCTGCCCGAGAAAATCGCGCATCGCCAGCGATCGCGCCGCGCGCTCGAAGGCGGCGCCCTCTCCCGATAGTCTCGCCAGTCGGCCGTCGCCCTGCTGGAGAAGTTCGACCAGCACCGAGGTTTTCGGCAGATATGCCTCTGCCCGCTCCGGCCATTCGACCAGCGCGGCGCCTTGCGTCAGCGCCTCGTCGAAGCCCAGCTCGTCCAGCTCGGATGCCGTGCCCAAGCGGTAGAGATCGAAATGATGAACCGGCACACGCGTGTCGTAGCTCTGGACCAGCGTGAAGGTCGGGCTCGGCACGTCGAGTCCGGCATCGTCGGCCAGTGCCCTGATCAGCGCCCGTGCCAAGGTCGATTTGCCGGCGCCGAGATCGCCCTTGAGGGCGAGCACGTCGCCAATGCGCAGCGACATGGCGAGATCCTCGCCGAACCTTGCCGTCGCAGCCTCGTCGGCGAGAAAACGCTCCAGCACCAATACCGCCATCGAACGCGCTACTCGGCCGCCGCGCGGATGCCGGACGGCGTGTCGGGAAAGGCGCAAACAACCGTGGTGCCCTTATCCCTGCCGGTCTCGATGCGGACGCTGCCGCCATGCAGTTCGACAAAGCTCTTGACGATCGACAGGCCGAGCCCGGCGCCACGGCGGCGGCCGCCATTGGTGCGCGGCTCGAAGCGCCGGAACACTGAGTCAAGCAGGTCCGGCGGCATGCCGGGGCCGTCATCGTGAACGGAAAATTCCACGCCGTCGGCAAGTTGGCGGCAGGCGAGCGTTATGGTGCTCGCCTCCGGCGCGTAATTGGCGGCATTGCTGAGCAGATTGTAGAGGATCTGGCGGACGCGGATCTCGTCGCCGTGGAAGGTTTTCGGCGCTGCCGCCGCGTCGATCCTAAGCTTGATCGCATGTTCCTCCAGCCGGTCGGCGACCAGTTCGGCGGCAGCCGTAATGGTTCGATCGATGTGAACTTCGGAAATGTCGAGTTCCATGATGCCGGCATCCACCGTCGCCAGGTCGAGGATGTCGTTGACGATGGTGAGCAGGACCGAGGAGGACGAGCCGACATGCCCGATATATTCGCGTTGCTTCTGGTTCAGCGGACCAGTCGACGCCAGTGAAAGAAGCTCGGTAAAGCCGATGATGTTGGTGAGTGGCGAGCGCAGCTCATAGGAGACGTGCTGCACGAATTCGTTCTTGATCTGGTCGGACTTTTGCAGCGCCTCATTCTTGTCCTTCAGCGCCCGCTCGACATTGACGCTGTCGGTAACGTCGACGAAGGTCATCATCACCTGGCCGTTGGGCAAAGGGATGACGGCGTAGCGCAAAACGGTGCCGTTGTTCAATTCGGTTTGGCCGTGGCGGTCGCGGCGCTCGTCGTCGAAGCCGGTGATGGCGGCAACGAACCCGCCCCACGGACTGTCGACGGCACGGCGGTCGCAAAGGTCGCGGATCGTCGAGACATGGACGTTGGGTTTTGAGGCATCGGCATCCAGCCCCCACAATGCCGCGAACGCCGGGTTCGACAATCTCAGCCTGCCGTCGGGGCCGAACACAGCGACGCCTTCGGCGAGGTTGTCGAGCGTCTCGCCCTGGACCCGGACGGCGGTCTGGTAGCGGCTTTCAAGGTCCATCTTCTCGGTCAGGTTCTCGAACACCCAGGTGACGCCGCCCTTGGGCTGCGGATTGGCGACGACGCGAATGGTCTTGCCGTCCGGCAGATGCCACCAATGCTCCTGCGATTCAACCGCGCGGTAAGCGCCGAGCAGGCTCTCTTTCCAGCGCCGCCATTCGGGCTGCTCGGCGATCTTGCCTTCGCTGCGCAGGCGGTCGAGCAGTAAGGCGTTGTCCGGCGCGCTGTGCAGGAAGCCGCTGTCGAGGCCCCATAGTTTCTGGAACGCCTGATTGAAAAACCGCAATTTCTCGTCGGTGTCGAAAATCGCCACGGCGGTGTTGAGCTGATCGAGCGTGTCGGCGTGGCTCTGCATGGTCCGCTCATATTCGGCGCGAATGGCCTCGATAGCGCTGATGTCGCAGGCAAGACCAGCCGAACCATCCGCTCCGGCAAAATCGGTCACGGCAAACATACGGCGGTCGCCTTCGATGACCGTGGAGAGCGTCTGTTCAAAGACCGCGCGCGACTTGTGCTGCGCAGCGATCGTGTCGCGCGCCTGGCCGCCGAGGAATTCCTTGCCATCGCGGACCGCCGCTTCGGCATTCTCGGCCTCGACCGCTTCGGCATAGGCGCGGTTGACCCATTTCAGCCGCCCGTCGACAGTACGCAGCCATGACGGCATCTTGAGCGCATCCAGAAGACCGATCAGCGTCTCATGGTCGGCGGCTAAGCGCTGGTTCTCGATCTTCAGCCTGGCCTGGCTTCGCTGTGTCTCCGAAAGCGAGACGAAGCGAACCAGCACATGCGCCGCACTCTTGCGGCCGTGAACCTCGAGCGGCTGGCCGGCCTGCGATTCGATGACCAGATCGAACGGCTTTGCCTTGTCCCGCAGTGCCGCGACGGCATGTTCGAGTGCGGCCGCCGAACGCGGCATCAGCCAGCGGCCGAAAGCCAGGAAGGCCGCCCGGTCCTCCGGCGCGCCGCTCTCGATCGGCAATGTCCCGACAAGCTCGGGCTTCTTGTTCTCGGCCGCCCATACCACCACGCGCTGATCGCGGGAATGGAGCAGCGCCTCCGAGCGCTGCAGCGCGGCATTGACGTCGGCGATACGGGTCCTGAGCTCGGCATTTTCCGCCGCGGTGCGCGCCCGTTCGCGGATCAGAAATATGGCCGACAGCAATGCCGCCCCCATGACGCCGACGAACATGGCGAGTTGCATGACCTCGACCGTGCTGACCGACAGCCCGGCCTTTTGCGCCACGCGGGTTTGGGCATGTGCAGTAAAGCCAAGCATCGGACCAACCAACGCGGAAGAAGCAAGCAGCACCCCGACACGGCTGCCGGCGCGCCAAAGAAGGCTGCCGCCTCTGGCAGCGGAGCCCGTGATCGAATCGTTATGGCCGCCGGAAACGGCCTGTCCCGCGCAAGGCGGGTTATCCCCCGGCATGTCTTGGTCCTCTTCGCCGCCTGAATACAAGACCGCCCTGATGCGTGCGCCCGGGCCTCGTCCCCGGACCGCGAATCAGCACCATAGCGCTTGCGCGAATCGGCGTGAAGAATCAATCAGCGCAAAAATAAAGCCGGGCGAAAAGTCAATCGCCCGGCTTCAATATCTAGTGGCAAGTTTCGCCGTGGTTAATAGCGGTAGTGTTCCGGCTTGAACGGTCCCTGCGGAGTGACGCCGATATAGGCGGCCTGTTCGCCGGACAGTTCGGTCAGGCGGGCACCGAGCTTGTCGAGATGCAGGCGCGCGACCTTTTCGTCGAGATGCTTCGGCAGGACATAGACCTGGTTCTCGTACTGGCCGGGCTTGGTGTACAGCTCGATCTGGGCCAACACCTGGTTGGTGAAGGACGCCGACATGACGAAGCTCGGGTGGCCGGTAGCGTTGCCGAGGTTGAGCAGGCGGCCTTCCGACAAAAGGATCATCCGCTTGCCGTCCGGGAAGGTGATCATATCCACCTGAGGCTTGATGTTGGTCCATTTCAGGTTGCGCAGCGACGCCACCTGGATCTCGTTGTCGAAGTGACCGATGTTGCCGACGATCACCATGTCCTTCATCAGGCGCAT
The DNA here is from genome assembly GCF_040322715.1 of Mesorhizobium sp. M0106. NCBI lineage: Bacteria > Pseudomonadati > Pseudomonadota > Alphaproteobacteria > Hyphomicrobiales > Phyllobacteriaceae > Mesorhizobium > Mesorhizobium sp. M0106. The sequence continues at coordinate 64,037 of NZ_JAMYUA010000023.1, forward strand.
GTGGTCGAGGGTAACGACGTCCTTGTTGCCGGTGGTGGTGATGACGATGTCGGCCGTCGGCGCTGCGTCTTCGAGCGTGACCACCTCGAAACCGTCCATCGCCGCCTGCAGCGCGCAGATCGGATCGACCTCGGTGACCTTGACGCGGGCGCCGGCGCCCTTGAGCGAAGCCGACGAGCCTTTGCCGACGTCGCCATAGCCGCAGACAACCGCGACCTTGCCGGCCATCATCGTGTCGGTGCCGCGGCGAATGCCGTCGACAAGCGATTCCTTGCAGCCATATTTGTTGTCGAATTTCGACTTGGTGACGGAATCATTGACGTTGATCGCCGGGAACGGCAGCAGGCCTTTTTTCTGCAACTGATAGAGCCGGTTGACGCCGGTCGTCGTCTCTTCGGTAACGCCGCGGATCGCTTCCTTCTGCTTGGTGAAGAAGCCGGGCGATGCCTGCATGCGCTTCTTGATCTGGGCAAACAGGATCTCTTCCTCTTCGCTGCCCGGATTGGACAGCACATCCTCGCCGGCCTCGGCGCGGGCGCCGATCAGGATGTACATGGTGGCATCGCCACCGTCGTCGAGGATCATGTTGGAGGTGCCGCCATCGGCCCACTGGAAGATCTTGTCGGTGTAGACCCAATAATCCTCCAGCGTCTCGCCCTTGACGGCAAACACCGGAATTCCGGCCTCGGCAATGGCCGCGGCAGCGTGGTCCTGGGTCGAGAAGATATTGCAGGAAGCCCAGCGGATATCGGCGCCGAGCGCCTTAAGCGTTTCGATCAGCACCGCCGTCTGGATGGTCATGTGCAGCGAGCCGGTGATGCGCGCGCCCTTGAGCGGCTTCTTGTCGCCGAATTCTTCGCGGCAGGCCATCAGGCCCGGCATTTCGGTTTCGGCGATCTCGATCTCCTTGCGGCCCCAGCCGGCAAGCGCGATGTCTGCGACCACATAGTCCTTGCTACCCGTCATGGCAGTGCTCCGATGCGAATTGATTGCGGGACGCGCCCGCCCCGAAAGCGTGTCGGAGGGCGCGAGGTGCCGGCCTGACTAGCAGATCGGGAGTCGGACGACAATGGGATATAAAGAAATCTTTATCCGTGCATGTCTTCAGAAGCGATCAGCACGTCAGCATTCCTCGCCAAAACGGGAAGCAACCAGTTGCTCCAGCGCATCGATGACCTCTTCGGCCTCCGGGCCGGTGGCGGTGACGCGGATCGAATAACCGGGGCTCGCCGCCAGCATCATCAGGCCCATGATCGAGGTGCCGCCGACCTTGACGCCGTCCTTCTCGACCTGGACCGTGGCGTTGAAGCCGCTGACGATTTGAACGAACTTGGCCGAGGCGCGTGCGTGCAGGCCGCGCTGGTTGACGATCGGAAAGTCGCGAACGATCTTGTCCTTTTCCGGCAACAGCGCGCTCATTTGCTGCTCAGGAGTTGACTGGCGACATTGATGTATTTACGGCCGGCAGCCTGCGCCTCTTCCAGCGCGGCCGTCATGTTGTCGCCCTTGCGAACGCTGGACAGCTTGATCAGCATCGGCAGGTTCATGCCGGCAATGACCTCGATACGCCCGGATTCCATCACGGAAATGGCGAGGTTAGAGGGCGTGCCGCCGAACATGTCGGTCAAAACGATGACGCCTGATCCCGTATCGACGCGGCCGACTGCCTCGATAATGTCGCGGCGGCGCTGTTCCATATCGTCGTCGGCACCGATCGCCACGGTCTCGAAATTGTCTTGTGGCCCAACGACATGTTCCACGGCATTGCGGAACTCGGCGGCCAGTTGACCGTGCGTTACAAGCACGAGTCCGATCATTCTTTGGTGGCTCCCGTCATCGCCGCTTCACAGGCGCATTTTATGCTCGCCGACCGTTCCAGGTGGCGGGAGCGCTATCTTGTCGACGCAAGGCCCGTTGACAAGCCCAAAATTGCGCCGGCCCAAGCCAATTTGACGCATTGCAGCAAAAAATCGAAATCGGATCACAGGAAAGGCGCAATCGACAGGCGCGACATCACTGCTGGCAAGGCCGCCGCTAGATTGCGCCCGGCAAGATCGATGCGCGGCACTGGTACGCCGACAACGAGTTCGCTGCAGTCTTCCTGGAAGCGGGCCATTTTGCCGGCTGGCACCAGCCGGATAATGAGGTCGATCACGCAGCTTGGCTCGAACCGTATCGGTTTGGGGCCGAATCCCGGCACCTCGACGAGGCCGGCTATGCTGGCCGGTGCGCGGCAGACCAGCCGCCCGTCGCAATCTGCAGCATAGAGCTGGTCATCGCCGATCAGCCGGGAAAACAGCCCACGCTGGCTGCAATGATCGATCAAGGCGAGCGCCAGCGTCGTCTTGCCCAAGCCGGACGGTCCGGTGATGAGAATGCCGCGATCCCCTATCAGGATCGCGGTGCCGTGAATGTTTTCAGGCTGCACAATAGGACCAGGCGTGATTGGAATTCATCCGTCAGCCTTCCGCCGGCAGCGTCACCACGAAGCGCGCGCCCTTGATCTCGCCAGGCTTGGTGCCCGGGATGTTCTCGGCGCTCAGCGTGCCGCCATGGGCTTCAACGATCTGCCTGGATATCGACAGGCCAAGGCCCGAGTTCTGACCGAACGCCTCGCCGGCCGGCCGATCGGTATAGAACCGCTCGAAAATGCGGTCGATGTTATCGGCACGGATACCGGGTCCATTGTCGTCGATGGTGACGATGTTGAACTTGCCGGCGCGCGCCAGCGATATGGTGATGTGGCCACGTTCCTCGGGAACGAACGAGCGGGCATTCTCGATCAGGTTGGTGATCACCTGGCCGATCCTCAGGTCATGACCGACGACGAAGTAGCCTTTCACGCCCTGTGGCAGTTTGGCGACCTTGAATTCGATCTCGACCGCCTTCTTGTTGCGCGTGGCCTCGCGCGAGACGGCGACCAGATCGGTGATGAACTTCTTGAGGTCGACGGTTCCCGCATCTTCCCGCGCCAGCTCGGCATCGAGACGGGAGGCATCGGAAATATCGGTGATGAGACGGTCAAGCCGCCTCACATCGTGCTGGATGATATCCATCAGCCGGCTGCGCGAATTGTCGTTCCTGGCCAGCGGCAATGTCTCCACCGCGCTGCGCAGCGAGGTAAGCGGGTTCTTCAACTCGTGCGAGACATCCGCGGCAAAACTTTCGATCGCCTCGATGCGGGCGTAGAGCGCATTGGTCATGTCGCGCACGGCGATCGACAGATTGCCGATCTCGTCCTGGCGGTCGGAGAAGTCGGGGATTTCCTCGCGGTTCTTGACGCCGCGGCGAACCCTGACCGCCGCCGCGGAAAGCCGGCGCAGCGGGTTGGCGATAGTGGAGGCCAGCAGCATCGACAGGATGGCGGTAACCAGGGCGGCAATGCCGAACACGCGCAGGATCGCCTTGCGCTCGGCCGCGACGATCTTGTCGATGTCGCCGCCTTCGGTCGACAGCATCAGCACGCCGAGAACGGCACGGAAGCGCTGGATCGGCACCGCCACGGAAACGATCTGCTCGCCCTGCTCCGATATCCGCACGATCGTCGACGGACTGCCGGTAAGCGCCTTGACCACTTCCGGAAACGCGGCACCGTTGCCGCCCGGCTGCTCGCGATAGACGGGCAGCTGCTTGTTGCGGAAGAAATCGAAGACGAATTTCTGGATGCGCTCCAGAAGGTCCGGCTGCTCCTCTTCGACCGGCGGCAGGTCGTAGCGAAGGATCTGGCCGCGCGAATAGAGATGGCGGGAATCGAGCAGCAGGTTGGCGTCACGGTCGTAAATGCGGGCGCGTGTGCGCGTCGGCGAGATCAAGCGCCTGAGCACCGGCGCCACGCGCTCCGGATTGATCGGGAAATCGAGATTGTCGAGCTGATCGGAGCCCGGGCCGAGGCTTTCGCCGGCCTGCAACTCGAGCAGCTTCTCCGGATCGATGCTGATCGAATCGGTCTCGACCGTCGCCGAGGCGGCGATCGCGCCGGCGATGATCTCGCCTTGAGTCATCAGGCTCTCGACACGGGCGTCGATCAGCCCGTCGCGAAAGGTATTGAGATAGAGAATGCCGGTGACCAGGACGGCAAGGCCGGCAAGGTTGAGAAAGAGGATACGCCGCGTCAGGCTGGAAAAGATGTGATGGCCGAGAAACCGGCGCATCGGCACCGTAATTTTCGACACGAAGGCGGGCAGAATCCGCGGCGGGCGCCTGGCGGCGCCCGACCGTCTCACTCGCTCTACTTGCACTGCCATCGAATAGCAGCTCCCGCTCGACTCAAGCTTCGCGGAACCGATATCCGACTCCGTAAAGGGTTTCGATCATTTCGAAGTCATCATCAACGGCCTTGAACTTTTTGCGCAGCCGCTTGATGTGACTGTCGATGGTGCGGTCATCGACATAGACCTGCTCATCATAAGCCGAATCCATCAGCGCATCACGGCTTTTTACGACCCCCGGACGCTGTGCCAGCGAATGCAGGATGAGGAACTCGGTGACGGTAAGCGTCACCGGCTCGCCCTTCCAGGTGCAGGTGTGGCGCTCCTGGTCCATGACAAGCTGGCCGCGCTCAAGCGACCGGGCCTGCTGGTTGGGCGCCTTGGCCGCCGCCTCGCGGGTGCTGGCGCGGCGCAGCACGGCGCGGACGCGCTCCACCAGAAGACGCTGCGAGAAGGGTTTGCGGATGAAGTCGTCGGCGCCCATCTTGAGGCCGAACAGTTCATCGATCTCATCGTCCTTGGAGGTCAGGAAGATTACCGGCAGGTCGGATTTCTGACGCATCCGGCGCAGCAACTCCATGCCGTCCATGCGCGGCATCTTGATGTCGAGGATGGCGAGGTTCGGCGGGCGCGCCGCCAGTCCCTCCAGCGCCGATGCCCCATCCGTGTAGGTTTCGACCCGATAACCCTCGGATTCGAGGGCGATCGAAACCGAAGTCAGAATGTTGCGATCGTCGTCGACAAGCGCGATTGTTGCCATTTCAAGCGGCTCCCTCATGAGCTGTCCCTTCTTTCGTCGAGAAGGGGCTTTTGCAGGACAAATTAGGTACAAAATGTGGCACAGGCTGTATCCGCTGTCACGCGCGGCATGTCGACGGCCACAATTGTACCTCGATATGGATTGGACGAATGAACATCGCCAATCCTTGGGCAACCATCAGTGTTTTTGCACATATAAACGATTTAAACAACTTTCAAAATATTTAAATCGATTAATGATTTGATATCATTCGCCTTTTCTGGTTTTGACGTTTTTAGCTCCTGCAATGGGGGTTCCGGAATTCGCCGGTAAAGACGCGGTAAATCGAAGAAGGGACACCCATGTCGGAAGCCGGCAAACGCAATCCTGCATGTGCAATCGATCGCATCGGCCTGAGAACCACGGGGGTGGTGCGCTATAATTTCGGCGCGGCCGCGCTCTACGAGGAGGCAATCCGCCGTGGCGAGGCCCGACTCACCGCGCATGGCGCGCTTGCCGCCGAGACCGGGCAGCACACCGGCCGCTCGCCCAGGGACAAATTCGTGGTGCGCGACGAAAGCACCGCGCCGCATATATGGTGGGACAACAACAAAGCGATTTCGCCGATCCAGTTCGATACGCTGCTTGCCGATTTTCGCGCCCACGCGGCCGGAAAGGATCTTTATGTGCAGGACCTGGTCGGCGGCGCCGACGAGGAACTGAAGCTGCCGACCAGGGTGATCACGGAGCTTGCCTGGCACTCCTTGTTCATCCGCAATCTGCTCATCCGACCGGCCGCCGCCGAACTCGAGCATTTCATGCCCGATTTGACGATCATCGACCTGCCGTCGTTCCGCGCCGATCCCGCCCGCCACGGCACGCGCGGCGAAACGGTGATTGCCGTCGATCTTTCGCACATGATCGTGTTGATCGGCGGTACCTCGTATGCCGGTGAGATGAAGAAGTCGGTGTTCACCGTACTCAACTATCTGCTCCCGGCAAAGGGTGTGATGCCGATGCACTGCTCGGCCAATGAAGGGCCCGTCGGCGACGCGGCCGTTTTCTTCGGCCTTTCCGGGACCGGCAAGACGACGTTGTCGGCCGACCCGTCGCGCACGCTGGTCGGCGACGACGAGCATGGCTGGGGACCGCACGGCATCTTCAATTTCGAGGGCGGCTGCTATGCCAAGACGATCAAGCTTTCGGCCGAAGCCGAGCCGGAGATCTTCGCCACCACCCAGCGCTTCGGCACGGTGCTGGAGAATGTGGCGCTCGACGCAGGCCGCGTGCCGGATTTCGACGATGGCGGGCTGACCGAAAACACACGCTGCGCCTATCCGCTCCACTTCATCCCCAATGCCAGCAAGACGGGGCGCGCCAGCCACCCGAAGAACATCATCATGCTGACCGCCGACGCATTCGGTGTGATGCCGCCGATCGCGCGGCTGACCCCGGCGCAGGCCATGTACCATTTCCTCTCCGGCTATACCGCCAAGGTGGCGGGGACCGAGAAGGGCGTTACGGAACCCGAAGCGACATTTTCGACATGCTTCGGCGCACCGTTCATGCCGCGGCATCCGTCGGAATATGGCAATCTGCTGCGCGAGCTCATCGCCCGCCACGGCGTCGATTGCTGGCTGGTCAACACCGGCTGGACCGGCGGCGCCTACGGCACCGGCAAACGAATGCCGATCAAAGCAACACGGGCGCTGCTTGCGGCGGCGCTCGACGGCTCGCTAAAAGCGGCCGACTTCCGCACCGACGCCAATTTCGGTTTCGACGTACCGGTGACGGTTGCCGGCGTCGACCGCGCCATTCTCGACCCTAGATCGACCTGGATCGACAAGCCCGCCTACGACCGGCAGGCGGCAAGGCTGGTCGGCATGTTCGTCGACAATTTCGAGAAATTCGAAGCCCATGTCGACGCCACGGTGCTCGGCGCCGCACCACGCATGCAGGTAGCGGCTGAATAGCCGTCGCCCCTGGTGATGCTTCAAGGCCCGGCTTCGATCGGGCCTTTTCTTTTTTCGCCTGCCGCGCCATGAGTGCGGCATGAACGCCGACGACAAGATCATCATTACCGACGATGCGGTGATTAATCCGGGCGACCTGCACGAGGACTTCATCCGTTCGTCCGGCCCGGGCGGCCAGAACGTCAACAAGGTGGCGACGGCAGTGCAATTGCGCTTCGATGCCGCCAATGCGGCTGGCCTGTCGGAGCGGGTGCGCGAACGGACCATCAAGCTTGCCGGCCAGCGCGCCACCAAGGACGGCGTCATCGTCATTGAAGCCGGACGCTTCCGCACCCAGGAGCAGAACCGGGCGGACGCCCGGGCGCGGCTGACGGCACTGGTCGCCAAGGCCGCCGAACCACCACCACCGCCGCGCAAGAAGACCAGGCCGTCCAAAGGCGCGGTCGAAAGACGGCTCAAGAGCAAGGCCGGGCGCGGCTCGATCAAGAAACTGCGCGGCCGGGTCGGGGATGAGTGACAGCCGAAGCGGCTTCGGATCTCAGATCGCCGGTTAAAGCGCGCAGCCACCGTCGGAGGCGGCTTTCGGGTCGCCGTTTTCATTTGACGGTGGCATTCTGATTTCTCCAGACCAACGGATTAAGCGACGCGATGCTCGTACTGCCCAAAGGCGTCCGCCATATGCCCGGCTACCTGTCGCGCGCCATGCAGGAAGTGCTGGTTGAAGATATCCGGCAGATCGTGCAGAAGGCGCCGCTGTTCGTGCCGGCGATGCCGCGTACCGGCAAGGAGATGAGCGTGCGCATGACCAATTGCGGTCCGCTGGGCTGGGTCACCGACAAGGAGCACGGCTATCGCTACCAGCCGACCCATCCGGTGACCGGAAGGCCTTGGCCGCCGATCCCGGAGATGCTGCTCGAACTGTGGCGGGATGTATCTGCCTATGCGCACCCGCCGGAAGCCTGCCTGGTCAATTTCTATTCGCAGGATGCCAAGATGGGTCTTCACCAGGACTGCGACGAGAGCGATTTCTCCGCGCCCGTCGTCTCGGTGTCGCTCGGCGACGATTGCCTGTTCCGGGTCGGCCAGACGACGCGCGACGGCGCCACCAAATCGTTCAGGCTGAGGAGCGGCGACGTCGTCGTGCTTGGCGGCGAAGGGCGGCTCTGCTTTCACGGCGTCGACCGTATCTACCCGTCGACCTCGGCATTGCTCAGGAGTGGCGGCCGCATCAATCTGACGCTGCGACGGGTGACGATGCCGAAATAGGCTGTTCAGGTGGCCGGCGGCCCGGGCGGACATAATCGTCGCGCAGATAGATGCGCTCGGTCTCGTCCTCGATAAGAATGCGGTAGTGCGCCAGGATGGCGTCAAAGCCAAAACGCCCCATCAGTTGGCTTGTCCACATCGTGTTGTTTTTCTTGAAGACGACGATATCCGGGCGCAGACGCACGAACTCTTCGCGTTTGCTTTCGACGTAGCGCGCCATGATGGCTCGGTAACGCATGGCTTCGGCGGTGTCACCCGAGAGAGATGCCTGCCGGGACAGGGAAAGTGCGAACGCTCCAAGCCAATCGCTGACGTGGGTCGAAACGAACTGCCCATCGATCATACGGTTCAACGGATGTCCCGAGGAAATATCCGAACTGACCAACGCTACGGTCGGCCGATCGGTGGCGGCGCGAATTGCGGCAACCAGCGCCGGCCCTGGTTTCTGGGTGCTCCAGTACGGCAAGAAAGCGATTGCCACCGCCGCCAATGCCCAAGCTCGCGAAGGAGCCGTCACGAACGTCAACAGCTTCGACGGCCGCTGCACGATCCTGGGCAGTGCCAACAGGCAGAAAATGGCTGCCACAGCGCAAAAGATCGCGGGATAGGCATGATAAGACCAGCCTTTGGCTTGGTAGAACAGGGGAAACATGCCAGCGATCGATGCCGCCAACGCTACCGCCGCCAGCTCTGGAAATCGCTTGGCAGGCCACAGCCACCAGATCAGGAAGACAAGGAAACACCACGAGAAACCGTAGCCGATCACAATCGGCCAAAAGATGCCGATCTTTGCATAAACGTCCGCCAAGAGGGGATAGATGTCGCGCACGAATTCCGGATGGATCAGCGTGACGGTGCCGAGATAGACAACGCAGATGCCGCCAATGACCCAGTGTTCCAGGGCGAAGATCGATTTCAGACTGCGCCGGCGCACTGCAACGACCAGCGCCGGCGCCAACACCATGATCGCATAGTAGGGCTTGACCAGCAGCAGAATGCTGCCCGACAGGCCGGCGAGTACGGCGAGCCCGGGGTCTGGTTGGGCAGCTGCATCTCTGCGCGCGCGCCAGGCATGAAGCGCAAGCAGCGGCATGAAAAGTGCCATGCCGATATGCTCCCGCTCGCTGAAGGCATTTCCGGGGAAGACCACCAACATTGCGCAAAACGCTGGCCCCAGTGCAAACAATGATGCAGTTTCGGTGAAACCCGCACGCTTGACGATCACGCCCGAGAGCGAAAGTCCGATAAGCACGGCAAGGTATGTCCAGGCTTCAACCAGGATTTCCGGCGCGGTGCCCAGCCATCTGGCCGCAGCCACCGGCGGCAGATAGAGCCAGACGCTGAATGGGGGATTGGTCTCGTAGATTTGCGAGTAGAGCCGCTCACCGGACAGCATACGCTCGCAGACCGTGATCAGCCAGCTAGTGTCGGGAACAGTCCCCCAACGTCGCTGCCAGAAGATCGAGAAGACGGTGACTGCGGCAATGGCCAGGACATTGCGGCTAGGAAGCAGCGACGCCGCAATATCCCGGTCGCGCCAGCGGCTCAAGCCGCCAATGTCGTTCGAGACACTCATGCTGTTGCACCGAGGCTCTCGAGATCGAGCCATATGTCGTCCAGCGGAGCGATTGGATCCAGCCGTGCCATGGTTTTCTGGAAGCCTCTGCTCAATCGGTTTGGAGCGGCGCGGGCGCCGTGTAACGCAGATAGACAGCGATTTCCGGCTCGGCGTGCAGCAGACGATAGTCGGCCAAGGCTGCCGCGATCCGCTTGTCCTGCAGCATCAGGGCAGTCCACGCCGGCGAGCCTGACAGCACGATATCGGGCTTCTTCGCTGATATCTCGGCGGCGTTTTCGCCGATCACCCGATCGCGGATGCTTTCAAGTTCCGGTCTCCGTTCGAGATCGCCGGTGACGCGGGCGAGCGTGTCCGCGTTGGAGACCGCCCAGGCGCTCGGATGGCGTGATATGAACCTGCCGCCGACCAGCCTGGCGAGGGGATGGGCAACCTGCATCTGGTCGGCAATCGACATGACGGTCGGGGTTTCGACCGTTGCGCGGATTGCGGCGACAGACCGGGCGATCGGGCCGTTATCCGTCGTCAGCGCCGCGTACTGTGCCCTGACCGCTATTTGCAGCACCAGCACGCAGCCGAAGATCAGGGCGGCCTTGCGAACGAAGCCTGCACTGCCGAATGTGCCGAACCGCACAAGCTGGATACCAAATGCAAGTGTCGCAACAACGACCATCGGCAGCGCGTGATTGGGCCAACCCTTGCCCATGACGATGAAGGCCGGAATGAACCCCAGGGCGGTCAGGAGCGGAATCCTGACGTCCCAGTTCGTCTTTCTCAGGCCGCCGGCGGCAAGCACGGTGGCGGCGGCCAGAAGCAGCACCACTTTCGGCCAGTTCGCCAGCATATCGGCGGCAGAGGCCCTCAACGGAAGATAGACCTCCCTGACCAAGGGCAGGACGTCGCCGACGTAAGCGCGGTCGAAGAGCGCGATGGACGCGATATAGGCGGCCACGATCGCAGCGCCCACCAGGTTCTCTGCGACGAAGAGCGGTCTCAGCGACCGCCTTTCAAGCGCAAGACAGACCGACGGCAACATGAAGGCCAGCACAAAATAGGGCGGCTTGACCATGACCACGACCGCCGCGCCGAAACCCGCGACCATGTGCTCCAGGCGCGAGCCCGCGCTGAAATCCAGGTTCCGCTGACGTGTGCATTGCAACGCCACCCAAGGCAGAATGGCAATCAATGCGAAGTGCTCGCGTTGGCCGAATTGATCCGGCATGAAACACAGGATCAAAAACAGGGCCGCCGCTGCCGCCCACAGCGCATGGGGCTGCCAGTAGACCGGTTCATCGCGCGCGAGAATACGGACGGAACCGAAAAGACTGGCCAGGCTCAGGCAAACGACGCCAAGCGTCAGCCAGAATTCCGCACGTATGCCGGTGAGCTTTTCCAGGAGCATGAATGGCATGTAGAGCCAGATCGAGAAAGGTGGGTTGGTCTCCACGATGTCGGTGTTGAGCCGCTCTCCGCCAAGCAGGCGGTCGCAGACGACCAGAAGCCATGACACGTCGACATTGGTCGGGATTGCAACGGTGGATAGCCAGACGGCGTATGTGACGACCAGGCAGGCCAGCAGCAACGGAGCACCCGCTACGCCCGCAAAGGGCGAGAAGCGGTTGGCGCCGGGCAGCAGTTCATTGAGGGGTCGCGCGCTAGAGACCACGAAACACCCAGCGCCCGAGGACGACATAGTTGATGACCGGCACGGCAATGCAGGTAAGCAGGATCGGGACTGCGGCGGGGATGCCGAGCATCTGGGTCAAAAGCGCCGGCAGGGCGATCGCGACGGCGAGGCCGGAAGCGGTGAGCAGGAGGAAGCGGGGCAGTTCCATCGCGTGGCTGCCGCCCGAGGTGAAGGTGAAATATTTATGCCCGGTGTAGGAGAACAGCGCGGCGACGGCGTAGGCCGCAAACGATGTGAGCGCCGCCGGCAGGGCCGCCGTCGCCTGTCCACGCGACAGCAGGAAAGCGCAAACGGCGTAGATCAGCGTCGACGCAATGCCAATCAGCGCAAAGCGCGATAGTCGACGATACGAGCCGGTGCCCATGACGCGGTCAAGCTGCCAAGTTCTCGTCGGGGCGAGCGGTTTCGACGGCGCTGTTCTTGCGGAATACCGCCAGCAGCGAAACCCCGAAGGGCAGGTTTGCATTTGGTATGATGCGGCCTTCCGCCGAAAACACTGCCTTCATCGCTGCATTCAGTGGTTTTGGCGGCGTGGCATGGCCGGCTGGCAAGGCCGACTTGCGCAACCTGTCCACCAGTCGTGCCAGCGCCGCTACCGGGAAGAGCGCGGCATTTGTGTAGCTCAGCCGGTCGATCGCGAAACCGGCCCTTTCGATTCGTTCACGCAGCAGATTGCGTGAATAGCGCCGCATATGATGCAGCCCCACATCATGCGTGCTCCACAGCCATTGGTGTGCGGGCACAGTGAGGACGACACTGCCGCCCGGTTTCAGCACTTGGCGGATCGCGGCAAGCGACGCCTCGTCTTCGGCGACATGCTCCAGCACGTCGAACAGGCAGACGAGGTCGCAGCTTTGCGGCGCGACAGGAATGTTGTCCGGCAGATGGCCGGCGAGGAAGTCGCGGCCGGTCTTTTCCCAGGCAATCCTGCGCGCGAGATCGCTCATCTCGACTGCCGTCACTGCGCCGAACTGCTCCAGCATCCGGATGTTGCCGCCGGTGCCGGCGCCGATCTCTACGATGCGCGCGTTTTCAGGCAGGCCGATGCTGCGAATGACCGCCTCGGCGATGGCGCGACGCCCGCAGAACCACCAATGCTCGTCTTCGGTGGCGGCCATCTGTCGGTAAGCGTCGATCTCCATCAGCTCACTCCCTCATATTTGCGGCGCACGATATAGATCGGACGCTGCTTGATCTCGGCGTAGACCCTGCCGAGGTATTGTCCGATGATGCCGATGCCGAGTAACTGGATGCCGCCAAGGAAAAGAACACTGACCAGCAGGGAGGCGTAGCCGGGCACATCAACGCCAAAGATCATTGTCTTGGCGACGATCAGCAGGCCGTAGAGGAACGACAGCGCGGAAATCGTCGCGCCGACATAGGTCCAGATTTCAAGCGGAGCGGTGGAGAAGCTGGTGATGCCTTCGAGCGCGAAGTTCCACAGCTTCCAGCCGGAGAATTTCGACTGGCCGGCGATGCGCTGATCGCGGACATATTCGACGCTTGCGGTACGGAACCCGACCCAGGCGAACAGGCCCTTCATGAAACGACGGCGTTCGGGCAAAGACCGCAGCGCCTGGATGACCTGGCGGTCGATCAAACGGAAGTCGCCGACATCGTGCGGGATCTTCTGCTGCGCGATCCAGTTGTGAACGCGGTAGAACATCGAGGCGGAGCGCTGCTTGAGAAAGCTGTCGCTCGACCGATTGGCTCGCTTGGCCAGAACAACCTCAAAACCCTCGCGCCACTTTTCCACAAGCAGCGGAATGACATGCGGCGGATCCTGCATATCGACATCCATCGGGATCGCTGCATCGGCATCGCAGCTGTCGAGCCCCGCGGTCATCGCGGCTTCCTTGCCGAAATTGCGTGAAAGGTCGATTACGTGGATGCGTGGATCGGTTTGTTGGGCTTCGATCAGCTTTTCGAGCGTCGTATCGCTGCTGCCGTCGTTGACGAAGATGAACTCGAGGGCAACGCCTTTGTCCTTCAGCAGCGCGGTGCTTTCGCATACCGCCTTCAGGAATGGAGCAATTGCGCCTTCCTCATTGTGGACAGGCACGATCAAGGCAATCGTTGCGCCGCCGCTGCCCGGACGTGCGATGCGGTCAGATGCCGGCCGATCGATGTTTAGGAATGGCGCATTCATTTGTTTGCCGAGCCTGCAGATCAGGCCCGACAATAGAAAGACTGGGTTAAGATGACTTTAAGGAATGTCCCGGGATTTCACAGTTTCCTGAGCGCCACTTCCTCGACCAGATGGTTGGCGCCCTTGCGCAGGATGAGATCGGCTCGGGCGCGGGTCGGCAATATATTCTCGCGCAGATTCTTCAGGTTGATGTTGGTCCACAGGCCCTCGGCGATGGCGCGGGCCGCATCTTCGGAAAGTTGCGAATAGCGGTGAAAGAAGGAGGCCGGGTCGCGGAAGGCGGTTTCGCGCAACCGCATGAAGCGGGCGATATACCAGTGATGGATCAGCGCCTCCTCGGCATCGATGTAGATGGCAAAGTCGAAGAAATCCGACAGGAAAGGCACGATCTTGCCATCCTTCGGCAGCTTGCCCGGCTGCAGGACGTTTATGCCCTCGAAGATCAGGATGTCCGGCCGGTCGATGGTCTGGAACTCGCCCGGGATGACGTCATAGGTCAGGTGCGAATAGACCGGCGCGCGGACGTTGCGCTGCGCCGATTTGATGCCGGACAGGAAGCGCAGCAGCGCGCCGACGTCGTAGCTGTCCGGAAAGCCCTTGCGCTCCATCAGATTGTTGCGGCGCAGGACTTCGTTCGGCAGCAGGAAACCGTCGGTGGTGACCAGGTCGACCTTGGGACTCGACGGCCAGCGCGCCAGCAGCTCCTTCAGCACGCGCGCCGTGGTCGATTTGCCGACCGCGACGGAACCGGCAATGCCGATGATGAACGGTGTCTTGGCCGCGTCCAGCGCGTTGAAGAAGGCCTGGCGCTGCCTGAACAGGAGTTGACTGGCTTCGACATGAGCCGACAACAGCCGCGACATCGAAAGATAGATGCGCTCGACCTCGTGGAGATCGACCGGATCGTTCAGCGACCGCAGACGACGGACCTCGTCCTCGGTGAGCGTCATCGGCGTATCGGCGCGGAACCGCGACCATTGCTCGGCCGAGAAGAAACGATAGGGTGAATACTTCTCGGTAGGAGCGAGCTGGTCCATCGAGTTCCTCCGCAGCGATCAGCCCCGGTCCAGCCGAGACGCCTTTTCGGCGATGCCCGAACGACCGGTGCGGCGTTCAAGCTCGTTGAGCACATCGCTCAGCGGAATGCCCGCTACGCCAAGAACGACAAGCCAATGATAGATGAGATCGGCGCTTTCCGAAACAAGCGCGTCCCGGTCGGCGCTGACGGCTGCGATCACCGTTTCGACTGCCTCTTCGCCGAGTTTCTGCGCTGCCTTGCTCATGCCACGCTGAAAGAGCTTGGCCGTCCACGAATCCGGATCGCCGGAACGTGCGCGTTCGCCAATAATCTTCTCCAGATCGGAGAGCGAGAACTCGGTCATGACGGCGTTTACAGCCTCTTCTTAGCCGGAAAGGCTCTAGGACCGATTACCCGGCGAGTCCAGCCGCATCGGCAGTCCGGCCTGAGCCATGTGCAGCTTGGCTTCGGCGATGCTGTAGGTGCCGAAATGGAAGATCGACGCCGCCAGCACCGCGCCGGCATGGCCGTCGCGAATGCCTTCGACAAGGTGGTCGAGCGTGCCGACGCCACCGGAAGCGATGACCGGCACGCGTACGGCATCGGCGACCGCGCGGGTAAGGGCTATGTCGTAGCCGGCCTTGGTGCCGTCGCGGTCCATCGATGTCAGCAGGATCTCGCCGGCGCCGAGGTCGACCACTCGCCGAGCGAACTCGACGGCGTCGATGCCGGTCTTCTCGCGGCCGCCATGGGTGAATATCTCCCAGCGATCAGCCTCGCCCGCAGCGGACACTTTCTTGGCATCGATGGCGACGACGATGCACTGGTTGCCGAATTTGTCGGCAGCCTCGGCGACAAAATTTGGGGTCTTCACCGCCGCCGTGTTGATCGACACCTTGTCGGCGCCGGCCAGTAGCAGCTTCCTGATGTCGGCGACCTGACGGACGCCACCGCCAACGGTCAGCGGCATGAAACATTGTTCGGCGGTGCGGGCGATGACATCGAAAATGGTCTCGCGGTTTTCCGACGAGGCGGTGATGTCGAGAAAGCAGAGCTCGTCGGCGCCGGCCGCGTCATAGGCTTTTGCCGCTTCGACGGGATCGCCGGCATCGACCAGGTCGACGAAATTAACGCCCTTGACGACACGGCCGTTCTTGACGTCGAGACAGGGGATGACGCGGGCTTTCAGCATCAGATCCTCTCGATCGCCGCAAGAAAGTCGACAAGCAGCTGGCCGACGACGGGCGGAACTTCGGACTGGGAATCAAAGGCCGGGTCGTAGGCCGAGAGCGTCACGCCGACGATTGGGATTGACCTGGCCAGTCCGCAGGCGAGCTGCCGCAGCTGTTCCGGACTCGGGCCGCCCGGGTGCGCGTAGCGGTTCACCTGCAGCACATCCGGATCGAGGACATCCAGGTCGAGATGCAGATGCGCCCGCACAGTCCCTGTCGCCGTGAGCTTTCCGATCATATCGAGTGCACCGGCACATTCGGTGCGCACGATCGGCAAAGTTTCCAGCAGTCGCTTTTCGTCGGGATCGAGGTCGCGGGCATCGACCAGCATGCAGCGCGCCGGGTCTATCGGCCGGAACCCCGGAATTGCTGCCGCCATCGGATGCCAGCAGAGCCCGAGCGTCGCCGCCAGCGCCATGCTGTCGAGAAAGCCGTAGGCCGACGTCTCCGGCGTGTTGAGATCGCCATGCTGGTCGATCCAGATGATCGAATCCGCCGCTTCGCCGGCAACCGCACCGGCGGCGGTCAGGCAATTTCCAGCAAGGATAATGGGGAAGCGTCCTCCATCGCGGGCGAGGTTAACCTTGGTCGCGACGGCGTTGCAGACGGCGAAGCCGGTTGCAATTTCGCGCCCCTGCTCGTCTCCGACCTTGCCGATATCTTCGACGGCGACGTCATGGCCAGCCACGGTCAGGGCTTCGACCAGCCCACCGCCGACGATGGCGTCCGGCCCCTGGCCGCACCCTTCGTGATAGTGCCCGCTGTCGTAGGGAGCAACGATAATCGAGACCTTCACGTTTCACACCCTGCCATCGGTTTGCCACGCAGGATCGCCAATGCCTCGGCCGGGTCGATGCGGCCGTCGTAGAGGGCGCGGCCGGAGATCGCGCCTTCGAGCTTGCGGGCATCGGGCATGGTCATGCGCACGATGTCGGCGATCGAGGCGAGCCCGCCCGAGGCGATAACCGGGATCGACACCGCGTCGGCGAGATCGATGGTGGCGTCCCAGTTGATGCCAGTCAGCACACCGTCGCGGTCGATATCGGTGTAGATGATGGCGGCGACGCCGGCACCTTCGAATTTCCTCGCCAGTTCAATGACGCCGAGGCTCGAGGCCTCAGCCCAGCCTTCGACCGCGACCTTACCGCCCTTGGCGTCGATGCCGACAGCGATCTTGCCCGGGAATGCCTTGCAGGCCTGCCTGACCAGATCCGGATCGCGGACCGCCACGGTGCCAAGAATGACGCGGGCCAGCCCACGGTCGAGCCAGTCCTCGATCTGCGCCAGGGTGCGGATGCCGCCGCCGAGCTGCACCGGATTGCTCGTCGCCTTCAGGATGGCGCCGACCGCGGCACTGTTGACGCTCTGGCCCTTGAAGGCGCCGTTGAGGTCGACGACGTGCAGCCATTCGAAGCCCTGCTCTTCGAAGGCGCGCGCCTGAGCGGCGGGATCTTCATTGTAGATCGTCGCGGTCGCCATGTCGCCGTGCCGGAGGCGCACGCATTTGCCGTCCTTGAGGTCTATCGCCGGAAACAGAACCACCTTCAGGCGCCTTCGACGATGACAAAGTGGCCGGTCGAGCCGGCGAGCCTGTACTTCAAGGCTTCCTGGTATTCAGGCGAGCCGTAGCATTCCAGCGCCTTTTCATAGGATTCGAATTCCACCAGCACGTGGCGATTGCCTGCCGGTCTTTCCGGGCTGGTGTACCGCCCGGCGCGCACCGGGAACTTCGCGCCGTATTTCGCGAAAGCCGCGGCATTGGCCTCGATGTACTGCTTGTAGATCTCGGGATCGTGGACATCGACCATTGCCATCCAATAGCCCTTCTTGCTCATGGTTCAGGGCCTCCAGCCTAGGAAATTGGTGATCAGCGCCAGGCCCAGCGCCTGGCTCTTCTCGGGGTGGAATTGCGTTCCGGCGAGGTTGTCGCGAGCGACAGCGGCCGTTACCGGGCCGCCATAGTCGGCAACCGCCAGCACCTCATCCTCCTTCCGTGCATCGAGATGGTAGGAGTGGACGAAATAGGCATGCAGTCCCTTGCCACCCGTCGCAATGCCGGAAAACAGCGGATGCTTGCGCTTCAGGTCAATCGTGTTCCAGCCGATCTGCGGGATCTTCAGTGTCGGATCGGCCGGCGTGATCTCCTTGACGTCGCCGGCGACCCAGCCAAAGCCCTTTGTGACGGTCTTTTCCAGGCCTCGCTCCGACATCAGCTGCATGCCGACGCAGATGCCGAGGAACGGCCGAGCCTTGGCGATCGCCACCTCCTCGACCGCTTCCCACATGCCGGCGACCGCACGCAGTCCAGCGGCGCAATCGGCATAGGCACCGACGCCGGGCAGGACGATGCGGTCGGCGGTCCTGACCCGCTCGGCATCGGCGGTGAGTTCGATCGCGGCGGCAATACCGGCTTCATGCGCGGCACGCTCGAAGGCCTTGGTGGCCGAGCGCAGATTGCCCGACCCGTAATCGATGATCGCTACCCTCATCTCAGGGCTTTCCCGGAATATGGTTCAGCCCCAGCGCCAGGCCCATCTGCGCCGACCGGGCATGTGCTGCGTCTGGGACGATGCGTTGCACCGTCGGTTGTTCATCCGACTGAGCATCGGCTTCCAATGCATAGCGGAGGTCTGCGTCGTCGAGCCTGTCGGCCTCGACCACGCCCCATTCATGCCAGCCGCGACGGCGCAGGGCTGCGATCCGCAAGCCCTGCCCTTCCAGTCCGACAAAGAGCATGACAAGCAGGGATAAAAGCGAGCCGGTTGTTTCCAGGTCCAGCCTTTCGCCTAGCATCGAGAGCAGGCCCATGGCGACAAACGCCAATGCCGCCTCGACCCACAGCCGGTGCCAGGCCAGCCACAGCGGCGGCACCAGGAAGCCGAGCCAGGCAAAGCCGTCACGGATAAAGGTAGTGTCCACGCTTTCGCTGCGGCCTGGCGGCTTCATCACGACATAGATGGCCATGACGCTATCCTTTCAGGGATCCCTTGGTGGAGGGAACCGCGTCCGGCTGGCGCGGGTCGCGCTCAAGCGCCGAACGCAACACACGCGCCACGGCCTTGAAGCAGGTCTCGGCGATGTGGTGGTTGTTGGCGCCGTAATGATTGGTGACATGAAGCGTGATGCCGGCATTCTGCGCCAGCGCGTGGAAGAATTCGCGCACCAGCTCGGTATCGAACGTACCGATCTTCGGCGACGAGAACGAAACATTCCAGACCAGAAAAGGCCGGCCGGAGACATCGATTGCCGCCCGCGTCAGTGTCTCGTCCATGGCGAGATCGATCGAGGCGTAGCGCATGATGCCGCGCCGCTCGCCCAACGCCTTGGCCAGCGCCTGGCCGAGCGCGATGCCCGTATCCTCGACCGAGTGGTGGTCGTCTATGTGCAGGTCGCCCTTGGCCTTCACGGTCATGTCGATCAGCGAATGGCTCGACAACTGGTCCAGCATATGGTCGAAGAAGCCGACGCCCGTCGAAATGTCGGATTTGCCCGAGCCGTCGACCTGAACCGACACGGCGATGTCGGTTTCCCTGGTCTTGCGGCTTATCTCGGCGGAACGGGGCGCCATGACCTCATCCTTGTCTCAGATTTTGCACGATTCAGGCGTTCACATGCCTGAAAACGAAAGCCTTCTAGCAGCATGATCCGGCGATTGCCAGTTACCGATGCGGAGCACAGTCCGGCCCGGCAGATGGCCGGTTTGCAATCATCCGGCCTATGCATACATATGGCCGATCAAGTCACTCGTAACGCGCCGATCGCCTCGATGGGATCGGTGCTGATCGGAGCAGAAAATGTCGAATGAACTGACCATGCATGCCACGACCATCCTGACCGTGCGCAAGGGCGGCAAGGTGGTGATCGCCGGCGACGGCCAGGTCAGCCTCGGCCAGACCATCATGAAGGGCAACGCCAAGAAGGTGCGCCGCATCGGCAAGGGCGGCAACGTCATTGCCGGCTTCGCCGGCGCCACCGCCGATGCCTTCACGCTGCTGGAGCGGCTCGAAGCCAAGCTCGAACAATATCCCGACCAGCTGACACGCGCCTGCGTCGAGCTCGCCAAGGACTGGCGCACCGACCGTTATTTGCGCCGGCTGGAAGCAATGATGCTGGTGGCCGACAAGTCGGTGTCGCTGGCGTTGACCGGCACCGGCGACGTGCTGGAGCCCGAATTTGGCGTCATGGCCATCGGCTCCGGCGGCAACTACGCGCTGGCAGCGGCACGCGCGCTGGTGGACAGCGACAAGGGCGCAGAGGAGATCGCCCGCAAGGCGATGCAGATCGCGTCAGACATTTGCGTCTACACCAACAACAACTTCGTCGTCGAAACCCTCGATGCCGCCTGAGCGGAGCCTCCGCTATGGTTTTCGGCCGGTGACCCAGAGGGACCTGCCGATGATCGCCGGCTGGCTTGCCGAGCCGCATGTCGCCGAATGGTGGAGCGACCCAGAGACCGAGATCGCGGAGATCCGCGAGCACATCGACAGCATTTCGGTCGAGCCGCTGATTATCGAGCTCGACGGAAAGCCCATCGGCTATTTGCAGAGCTACGATCCGCATCTGGAGGACGGCCATCCCTATAGCGACCAGCCGTTCGGCACGCTCGGCATCGATCTGTCGATCGGCGTGCCGGAGCTTGTCGGGGTCGGCCACGGCTCGGCGATCGTCCGGCAGTTCGTCGAGCAGCTTTTCGAGGAAGGTACGCCGCGCGTCATCATCGACCCGGACCCCGCCAATGCACGAGCTATTCGTGCCTATGAAAAGGCCGGTTTCACGGCTATCGATCGCAGGAAGTCGGAATATGGCGATGCCGTGCTGATGGCGATTGATGCCCCAGAGGGTGATGCCGGACAGGGTGACGCAAAAGAGGGGCAATAGCAGCATGAGTGTATCCAGCGACAAAACCGTCTCGGCCTACGAAGACAGCTGGCGAATGGGGCTTCTGCTGGTTCTCGGCCTGGTCATCTTCCAGGCCGGGGTCCTTTACGGCATGGGGCGGACGCCGATCTGTACCTGCGGCTATGTCAAACTGTGGCACGGCATCGTGCAGAGCTCGGAGAATTCCCAGCATATTTCCGACTGGTACAGCTTCTCGCACATCATTCACGGTTTCCTGTTCTATGCGCTGGCGTGGTTCCTTTTCCCGCGCTCGCCGATCGGGCTCAGGCTGGCCTTTGCGGTGGTTATAGAGGGCGGCTGGGAGCTGCTCGAGAACAGCCCTTTCATCATCGATCGCTATCGCGCCGGCACGATCTCGCTCGACTATTATGGCGACAGCATCATCAATTCGGTGTCAGACACGCTGGCCATGGTGCTGGGGTTTGTCATGGCGCGAAGGCTTCCTATATGGGTGGTCGTAACCCTCGCCCTCATCTTCGAATTCGGTGTCGGCTATCTCATCCGGGACAATCTGACACTCAACGTGATCATGCTGCTGCATCCGTTCGAGTCCATTCGGCAGTGGCAAAGTGGAATTTAGTGACATGAGCACCTTCTCTCCTCGCGAAATCGTTTCGGAACTCGACCGCTTCATCATCGGCCAGAAAGACGCCAAGCGTGCCGTTGCGATTGCCTTGCGCAACCGCTGGCGCCGCCAGCAGCTCGAGGGCCAGATGCGCGAAGAGGTGATGCCGAAGAATATCCTGATGATCGGCCCGACCGGCGTCGGCAAGACCGAGATTTCGCGCCGCCTGGCACGCCTTGCCGGTGCGCCTTTCGTTAAGGTCGAAGCCACCAAGTTCACCGAGGTCGGTTATGTCGGCCGCGATGTCGAGCAGATCATCCGCGACCTGGTCGAGATCGCCATCGGGCTGGTTCGCGAGAAGATGCGCGAGGACGTCAAGGCGCGTGCCCACATCAACGCCGAGGAACGGGTGCTCGAAGCGCTCGTCGGCAAGACGGCGAGCCCGGCCACCCGTGACAGTTTCCGCAAGAAGCTGCGCGACGGCGAGCTCGACGACAAGGAGATTGAGATCGAAGTGGCCGATACCGGCAATGGCGGCATGCCCGGCTTCGAGATCCCCGGCATGCCGGGCGCCAATATCGGCGTGCTCAACATCAACGATATGCTGTCGAAAGCGATGGGCGGCAAGAAGACCAAGTTGCGCAAGACGACCGTCAAGGAGTCCTACGGGCTATTGATCAGCGACGAGTCCGACAAGCTGCTCGATCAGGACGAAGTGGTGCGCAGGGCACTCGAATCGACCGAGAATGACGGCATTGTCTTCCTTGACGAGATCGACAAGATCGCCTCGCGCGAAGGCGGCATCGGTGCCGGTGTTTCGCGTGAAGGTGTGCAGCGCGACCTGCTGCCGCTGGTCGAAGGCACCACGGTTGCGACCAAATACGGACCGGTGAAGACCGACCACATCCTGTTCATCGCTTCAGGTGCGTTCCACGTCGCCAAGCCATCCGATCTGCTGCCGGAATTGCAGGGCCGCCTGCCGATCCGTGTCGAGCTGCGGGCGCTGGAGAAGGACGATTTCGTCCGCATCCTCACCGAGACCGAAGCCAGCCTGATCAAGCAGTATATCGCGCTGATGAAGACCGAAGGCGTCGATCTGGTCTTCACCGATGACGCGATCGATTCGTTGGCCGGCATCGCCGTGGACCTTAACGCCAGCGTCGAGAATATCGGCGCCAGGCGGCTGCAGACGGTGATGGAACGGGTGCTGGACGATATCTCCTATGACGCGCCGGACCGCAACGGCACCTCGGTGACCATCGATGCCGCCTATGTCGAGAAGCATGTCGGCGACCTCTCCAGAAACACGGACTTGTCGCGTTTCATCCTGTAGGAGACGCTTCATTCTCGAAGAGGGTCGGGGAATTGCTCCCGGCCTCCCCAATTTGGCCCAGCATTCCCGATGTGTGGCCAAATGGAAGCATCCGGCAAGCTTTCGTCCCGTCGGGTGCAGGCGTCTCTCGACTCCCGGTGGAGCATTACCTAGTTTGCCGGCGACTATTTGGGCGGCGGCGCATGAAAAAACTGATCCTCGTCATTTTGGGGCTGACGCTGGCGGCAGCCATGTTCGCCGCGCAAGCGGCAACGATGGTGCCGCCGGGCAACCGCAACACCGAGCAGCCCGACATACCGGGCGCTTCGAGCCGGCGCACCCAGGCGACCAACACCACCTTCCAGGCGAAATACCGCAAAGTCTTTGCGCTGCTCCAGAACGATGCCGAGCTGCGCGGCAAGATCAAGCAGGCAGCCGCGGCCTATGACATCGACCCAATGCATATCGTTGGAGCCATCGTCGGCGAGCATACCTATAATGTCGATGCCTATGACCGGCTGCAGACCTATTACGTCAAGGCGATCTCGTATCTGTCGAGCAAGCTCTCCTTTGGCTATGATGGCGAGGACATCACCGATTTCGTGCAACGGCCGCAATTTGCGAAATGCGCAGGGAAGTCCGACAGCTACGATCTGTGGGAGTGCCGCGAACAGGTGTGGAACCGGTCGTTCCGCGGCAAAACCGTCAACGGCGAGAGCTTTCCCAACGATCGCTTCGGCGCCACTTTCTTCCAGCCTTATTATGCCGGCCAGACTTTTGGCATTGGCCAGCTCAATCCGCTGACGGCACTGCAGATGAGCGACCTCGTGCACAAGGTTTCCGGCCTGCCGGAACTCGACGTCGGCGACCCCAATGCGGTCTACAAGACGATCATGGACCCTGACCTGACACTGCCTTATGTCGCGGCGACGATAAGGAAGTCGATCAACGCCTATAAAAGCATTGCCGGCTTCGACATCTCAGGCAATCCCGGCATCACGTCGACGCTCTACAATGTCGGCAATCCCGAACAGCGCGCCTATGCGCTGAAAGCCGAGAACGACAAGCGCCGCGCTGCGGGCGAGCCGGAAAAGCTGCCCGAGGAAAATTACTATGGCTGGCTGGTCAACGACAAGCTGCCGGAGCTGAAAGCGCTGTTTTAGCCGAACGCGTTCGGTCAACTATCCACGCGGCGGATCAAGCCGCCAGCAGCGATTTTAATTTGACCGCCTGCGAGACTAGCGATTCCGGCGCCGGCCTTGCCTGCTTTGCAATCAGCATCTCGGCCAGCCTTATGTCGCGGGCGACCGCGTTGCCGGGGCCGATGCCGCTTGCCGCAACCAGCCTGCCGTCCTCGGCGAGGTGGAACAGGATGAAGGCGCCGTCGCCGAGGTCGCGGCGCACGATGCTGCGGCCTTCGTCCGACAGGCCGGCGATCTGCAAGGTCAGGCCGTACTGATCCGACCAGAACCACGGCACCGCCGCATGGGACTCGCCGGCGCCAAGCATATTCCTTGCGGCGAGCGCGCCCTGCTCCTGTGCATTGCGCCAAGCTTCGAGCCGCACGCGCCGGCCGCCATAGATGGCGAGCGGAAACGAACAGCAATCGCCGGCGGCAAAGATATCCCGGTCGCTAGTGCGAAGCTCGGCGTCGACGGCGACACCATTGTCGACGGTCAGCCCCGCCTCCGCGGCAAGTCCGGTCACCGGCACGGCGCCGATGCCGATCACGGCAAGATCGGCGACAATGTCGTGTCCACCGGCGAGCGCGATGCGCACTTCGGCGCCATCATCGGCAATGGCGGCGATGCCCTCGCCGCACAGGATTTTCACGCCTTCGGCTACATGCGCCTGATGGATGACCTCAGCGATCTCGGCCGGCACGCCGCGCATCAAGATGCGCGGCTGCGCCTCGATAACTGTGACCGCCGCACCCAGTCTGCGTGCCGCCGCGGCAAGCTCAAGCCCGATGAAGCCGCCGCCAATGATGGCGATGCGATTTCCGGCGCTGAGATGGGCGCGAATGGCCAGCGCGTCGTTGAAGGTCCGGAGGTAGACGCAGCGCCCGCCAAGGCCCGGCATCGGCAGCTTGCGCGGCACCGAACCGGTCGCCAGCAGGAGCTTGTCGTAGGCCAGGACGGAACCGTCCGAGAGGCGCACGACATGCGCCGCGCGGTCGATCGCCACCGCCTGAACCGAATGGATATGCCTGATCGATCTTTCGGCCAGGATCGCGTCGGTGGCGATTGCTTTGAGCAGGGGCGCGTCGGCAACCATCGCGTCTTTCGACAGCGGCGGGCGCTCATAGGGCAGATGCGGCTCGTCGCCGACCAGCGTCACCGGTCCATTAAAGCCGAGCTCGCGCAGCGCAAGGGCGGCGCGCCCGCCGCATTCGCCGGCGCCAATGATGACCATATCCTTCGTCATCATCAACCGATCCGGACAAGGACTTTGCCGGCGTCGACCTTGACCGGATAGGTCCTGAGATCGACGCAGACCGGCGCGCCCCTGGCAGCCCCTGTCTTGTAGTTGAAGCGGCCATTATGCTTCGGGCATTCGATGATATCGTCCATCACCAGCCCGTCGGCCAGATGCACCTTCTCATGCGTGCAAAGCCCGTCGGTGGCGAAATACTCGTCGTCGGGGCTGCGATAGATGGCAAAGGTGCGGCCGCCATGGTCGAAGCGCATCACGTCCTCTTCGTCGATGTCCTCGGCGTCACAGGCCTCGACCCAGTCGCTCATTTACGGGTCCCTCGATGTTTGGTGCCTTGGCATGGGCTTGTCATTCGGCAGCCACCGCAACAGCAGCGTTATCGCTGTGGAAATCCTCGCGATAGGGCCTCGCCGTCGGCGGCAGTTCGCGCTTGATGAAATAATCCTCATTGCGCAGCTGGCGCAGGAAAGCCGGTATCATCTCGCGGTAGCCGGCCAGGATGGACGATGTCGGCGCCGGCAGATCGTGCTTGATCAGTTCGTGCAGCCTGGGCAGCGCGTGATAGGGCACCATGGGAAACATGTGATGCTCGACATGGTAGTTCATGTTCCAGTAGATGAAGCGGCTTATCGGGTTCATGTAGACGGTGCGGCTGTTGAGCCGGTGATCGGTGACGTTTTCAGCCAGGCCGCCATGCTGCAGCAGGCCGACCATGACATGGTGCCAGGCACCGTAAAGCCTGGGCAGACCGACCAGCATCAGCGGCAGGAACGAGGCGGTATAGAGCGCCAGCGCAATGGTCGCGGCATAGATTGTCGTCCAGATGCGGGCAATGCGAATTGCCTTCGGCTGCTCCTGGTCGGGAATGAAGGTTCTTTCGGCCGGACTGACGATACCGGCTGCATTGCGCAGCATGTCGCTCATCGCGTGCCAGGCGTCGAGAATGCCGACGAAGTTGAGCACCACGCGCAGCAGATCGGGCGGACGCATCACCGAGATCTCCGGATCGCGGCCGACGATGATGGTATCGGTATGATGGCGCGTGTGGCTCCAGCGCCAGGTCACCGGGTTGCGCATGATCATGAAGCAGGCGACCTGATAGACCACGTCGTTCATCCACTGCGTCCTGAAAGCGGTGCCGTGGCCGCATTCGTGCCAGCGTGAATCGGTGGAGGAACCGTAGAGGATGCCGTAGACGAAGAAGAACGGCACGCACCACCAGCTGCCCCAGAACCAGGCGGCGCCGGCGCCGCTGAGGATCATGGCGCCGAGCCAGACGATGGTATCGCGGATCGCCGGGCCGTCGGAGCGCTGCATCAGCTCCTTCATCTGCTTGCGCGGCACGTCGGTGTGATACCACTCGGCCGCCGCCAGCCCGCTCTCGACGGCAAGCTTCGCGTCGCGGCCGATCAGGCTGTAGTCGCGTCGGGACGCCGCTGCGGAGCTCGTATTCCCGGTTCGGAGTCCAATATCCACCATAGCGGAGGCCTCGATCATATTCGGTCAGCGTTCAAAATAACGCCGAGCCCTGATAGGCTCAATATCACAAAGATAGTTTCTATCATTTTCCATCAGAATGGTGTAAAAGGGCCAAACAGTGGAATGAGGCAGCGATGGCGAAACGGCCGACGATCACCGACCTGGCGCGCATTTCGGGGGTCAGCGTTGCCACCGTCGACCGGGTGCTGAACAACCGCTTGCCGGTGCGCGAGGAAACCGCGCGCCGCGTCTATGAGGCCGCGACCAGCATCGGCTATCACGCAGCCGGATTGATCAAGCAGCGGATGCGCCATGAATTGCCCGAATACCGGCTCGGGTTCCTGCTGTTGAGACGGGAGGACGTCTTCTACAGTGAATTTGCCCGCGAGCTTGAACTGGCGGTATCGCAGTCGCCGCGCTTTCGCGGCGTGGCCACCATCGACTTCGCCGCTTCGCTGGCGCCGGACGAGATCGTCGAGCGGATGCGCAAGCTGGCCGCCAAATCCAGGGCCGTCGCCCTGGTCGGGCCTGATCACCCGACGCTGACGGTCGCCGTCGAGGCTCTCAAAGCCAATGGCGTACCGGTGTTCTCCCTGCTTTCCGACTTTGCGTCCGGTATTCGCGAGGGCTATGTTGGCCTGGACAATCGCAAGGTCGGCCGCACCGCTGCCTGGATGATCTCGAAGGCCGCGAAGAGACCTGGCAAGGTTGCCCTCTTCGTCGGCAGCCATCGCTTCCATGGCCATGAGCTTCGCGAGATCGGTTTTCGCTCCTTCTTTCGCGAGCAGGCGCCGGAATTCACTCTCCTCGAGACGTTGGTCAATCTGGAAGCGAACCAGATCACACATGATGCAATGATCGAGCTTCTGGCCCGCCACCCTGATCTCGCCGGTTGCTATGTCGCCGGTGGCGGCATGGAAGGCGCGATCTCGGCGCTGAGGGAGGCAAAGCCGGCTGAGATGCCGGCGGTCGTCTGCAACGAGATCACGCCCGACTCCCGCGCGGCGCTGGCAGATAATTTCCTGACCATGGTGATCTCGACGCCACTGGCGGCGCTTTGCCGCGAGCTTGTCGGGCTGATGGCGCATGCCATCGAGACCGGCGCTGCGAATGCGCCGGGCCAGACCTTTCTGCCCTTCGACATTTATCTGCCGGAAAACATCTGACGTCGCGGTCATCGGCGGCAGACATGATGTAATCTATCAGAACGCTTTCAGGCCTGGCTTGCGTTAGCGTCCGTCTAAAAGCGCTCGAAATGCCGAAAATCCATTCCTCATGGCGAAATCTCGCTTGACGCCCAAGCGAAATGGAATAAATATTTCACCAACTGAGAATTTTGGTTCTTTCGTTCCGGAAGATCTGTTTCAGGCAAAATGCCTCCGGAACCAAAAATGGCAATCGGGAGAGAATTCCCTGCGAGATCGGGGATTCCGGGTAGATCGGTGCAGCCGGACACCAATGTGGAGGAGAAATAAAATGAAAAAACTGCTTTTGGGCGTCGCGTTCGCGGCGCTGATGAGTTCGTCCGCCTTTGCTGCCAAGATCGGCGTGTCGATGGCGTTGTTCGACGACAATTTTCTCACCGTGCTGCGCAACGGCATGATTGAACAGGCCAAGGGCATGGACGGCGTCGAGCTGCAGGTGGAGGATGCGCAGAACGACGTCGCCAAGCAACTCGACCAGATCAAGAACTTCGCCGCCTCAGGCGTCGACGCCATCATCGTCAACCCGGTCGACACCTCGGCGACTCAGGCGATGTCGGACGCAGCCGCCGCTGCCAAGATTCCACTGGTCTATGTCAATCGCGAGCCGGTCAACGTCGACACGCTGCCCGAAAACCAGGCCTTCGTCGCCTCGAACGAAGCCGATTCCGGCACGCTCGAGACCAAGGAGGTCTGCCGCCTGTTCAAGGAGGCCGGCAAGACTGAAGCCAACGTCTATGTGATCATGGGCGAGCTGTCGAACCAGGCAGCGGTGCAGCGCACCAAGGACATTGACGACGTGATCGCCACGCCGGAGTGCAGCTTCATCAAGATCATCGACAAGCAGACGTCGAACTGGAAGCGCGAAGAAGCGCAGAACCTGATGACCAACTGGCTGTCGACCGGCAAACCGTTCGACGGCGTCATCGCCAATAATGACGAAAGCGCCATCGGCGCCATCCAGGCGATGAAGGCCGCCAACATCGACATGAAGTCGGTTGTCGTCGGCGGGGTCGACGCTACCCAGGATGCGCTTGCCGCGATGCAGGCGGGCGACCTCGATGCGACGGTGTTCCAGGACGCGGCCGGCCAGGGTGCCGG
This sequence comes from Mesorhizobium sp. M0106, assembly GCF_040322715.1. NCBI lineage: Bacteria > Pseudomonadati > Pseudomonadota > Alphaproteobacteria > Hyphomicrobiales > Phyllobacteriaceae > Mesorhizobium > Mesorhizobium sp. M0106. Next base: position 92,879 of record NZ_JAMYUA010000023.1, read on the forward strand.
CGCGCTTGACGCGGCGCTCAAGCTGGCGAAGGGCGAGAAGGTCGAGCACAAGGTCTACATCCCGTTCCAGCTGGTCACGCCGGCAAATATCGACAAGTTCCTGAAGAAGAACTGAGGCGGACCTGTCCGATACGGAGCGGCGCGCCGAAGTAAGACAGCGCCGCTCCGCTTTTTCCCTCTCGGCCTGAACAGCGCCGAGTGGAGACCGTGGCTGACGGAGGAAGCACGATTGGCACAGACATCTCACGGCGTCGGCGGGCTCAGCTATGATGCGAAGCGGCGCGCATGGCCGGCCGAATTCAACGTCTTCCTGGCGCTCGTCATCCTGGTCGGCGCTTTCGAGCTGATCGGCCGGGTTTTCCTGGGCGACAGCTTCCTGTTCAACACCCGCGACAATATCGATGCGATCTTCAACGAAGCGCGCCTGCAGATCATCATCCTGCAGGTGTCGATCGTCGGCATTATTGCCATCGGCGTGACGCAGGTGATCATTACCGGCGGCATCGACCTGTCCTCAGGTTCGATCGTCGGCGCCACGGCAATGATCGCCATGAGCTTCGCCCAGGTGGCGACGGTCAACGGCAACCCGAACCCCAAGGCGATGTTCATCGCCCAGGGCTGGACCGACCTGCCGGTGATCGTGCCGGTGCTGGTCGCGATCGGCTGCGGACTGCTGGCCGGCCTGGTCAACGGCGCTTTGATCGCCTACACGCGCATCCCGCCGTTCATCGCCACGCTCGGCATGATGGTCACCGCACGCGGCATCGCCAAATGGTGGTCAAAGGGGCAGCCGATCTCGTTTCCGACCGAGAGTTTCGCCGCCATCGGCAAGGGGCTGATGCCGGTCATCATTTTCATATCGCTCGCAGTGCTGTTCCAGCTGATCCTGAGTTACACCAAATATGGCAAGCACTGCTATGCAATCGGCTCCAATGAGGACGCCGCGCGCATGTCCGGCATCAACATCGCCAACCACAAGATCCTCGTCTACGTCATTGCCGGCGTCCTCGCCGCGCTCGCCGCCGTGGTGCTGAGCTCCAAGAATCTCACCGCCCAGGCCGGCATGGGTGTAATGTACGAGCTCGACGCGATCGCCATGGCGGTTATCGGCGGCGTCTCGCTGTCGGGCGGCCGCGGTTCGATTATCGGGACGGTGATCGGCTCGCTGATCTTCGGCGTCATCATCTCCGGCTTCACCTTTCTGCGCCTCGACGCCTATTATCAGGAGATGGTCAAAGGCGTGATCATCGTCGGCGCAGTCGTACTCGACCAGTGGCGCCAACGCCTGCGGGCGATGAGGGCTTGATCATGTCGGACATCGTCCTGAAGACCGAAAACCTGACCAAGTATTATGGCGGCGTCCATGCGCTGGAGGGTGCCAACTTCGAGCTGCGCAAGGGCGAGCACGTCGCCATCATGGGCGACAACGGCGCTGGCAAATCGACCTTCGTACGCCAGATCACCGGCGTCGAGCAGCGCACCAGCGGCAGGATGTGGTTCGACGGCAAGGAAGTGAATTTTGCCGGCCCGATCGAAGCCCGCGAGGCGGGCATCGAGACGGTGTTCCAGAACCTGGCGCTCGCCGACGACCTCGACGTCCCGTCGAACCTGTTCCTCGGCCGCGAGCGGGTGCTTTTCAATCTCGGGCCCTTCTCGATCCTCGATCGCAAGTTCATGCGCAAGGCGACCGAGGCAGCCTTGGTCCGGACAGCGGTCAAGATCCCCAATCTTTCCAATACTATCCGCCACATGTCGGGCGGCCAGCGCCAGTGCGTGGCGATTGCCAGAACCGCGACCTTTGCTTCCAAGCTCATCATCATGGATGAGCCGACGGCGGCACTCGGCGTGCAGGAGACGATGCAGGTCGAAAACATCATCCGCACGCTGAAGGAGAATGGCGAACCGCTGATCCTGATCTCTCACAACATGCGCCAGGTGTTCGACCTGGTCGACCGCATCGTCGTTTTCCGGCGCGGCCGCATCGTCGCCAATTTGCGCAAGCAGGACACCGACGGCAACGATATCGTCTCCTACATCACCGGCGCCAAGACCGGGCAGGCGGAACTTGCGGCGTAACGGCCAACGCCGAGCCACAGGCGCTGACACGCCCTCCCTTCCGAACCATCCTCAAAGGAAAATTCTTCATGCCTCTTCGCTTTGCTCTTCTCGGTGCCGGCCGTATCGGCAAGGTCCATGCCCGCGCCGTTGGTTCCAATCCGCAGGCCAGGCTGGTTGCGGTTGCCGATGCCTTCGAGAAGGCGGCGACCGATCTGGCCTCTGCCTATGACGCCGAAGTGCGCAGCATCGATGCCATCGAGAAGGCCGGCGATATCGACGCGGTCGTCATCTGCACGCCGACCGACACTCATGCCGACCTGATCGAACGCTTCGCCAAGGCGGGCAAGGCGATTTTCTGCGAAAAGCCGATCGATCTCGACGCCGGCAGAGTGGAAGAATGCCTGGCCGTCGTCGACAAGGCCGGCGCCACCCTGATGGTCGGCTTCAACCGCCGCTTCGATCCGCATTTTGCCGCCGTGCGCAAGGCGATCGACGACGGCGCCATCGGCACTGTCGAAATGGTGACAATCACCTCGCGCGATCCCGGCCCGCCGCCGCTCGACTATATCGGCCGCTCGGGCGGCATCTTCCGCGACATGACCATTCATGATTTCGACATGGCGCGCTTCCTGCTCGGCGAGGAGCCGGTGGCGGTCAGCGCTCACGCTTCGGTGCTGATCGACAAGAAGATCGGCGAGGCCGGCGACTTCGACAGCGTCAGCGTCATCCTCGAAACTGCCTCCGGCAAGCAATGCGTCATTTCCAACTCACGCCGCGCCACCTACGGCTACGACCAGCGCATCGAGGTGCATGGCTCGAAAGGCATGATTGCGGCCGAGAACCAGCGGCCGGTGTCGATCGAACTGGCCAATGAGAAGGGCTATACGCGGCCGCCGCTGCACGATTTCTTCATGACCCGTTATCTCGACGCCTATGCCAACGAGATCGCTGCCTTCATCGCGGCAGCGACGTCAGGCAAGAAGGCGGCGCCGAGCGGCAAGGACGGGCTGGTGGCGCTCAGGCTGGCGGATGCGGCGCTGAAATCGGCCAAGGAAGGCAAGACCGTCCGCCTCGACAAAACAATCTGACTATCAAGCACAGGAGCAAGGCGATGAACGGTTCAGCCGGTCGCAATTCCGAAACACGCGCCATCGTCACCGGCGGCGCACAAGGCATCGGCTTTGCCGTCGCCGAAGCGCTGGCCGATGAGGGCTGCCGGGCGCTGGCACTGATCGGCCGCTCGCAGGAGAAGGGCGACAAGGCTGTCGCCATCCTCAACGGGGCAGGCGTCGATGCCATCTTCATCAGCGCCGACGTCTCAAAAGTGGCCGACTGCAAGCGTGCGGTCGAAACGGCGATTGGCCATTTTGGTTCCGTCAACGCGCTGGTCAACGCCGCTGCCACCTCGGCTCGCGGCTCGCTGGTCGAGACCTCCGAGGATCTGTTCGACCAGATATTCCAGACCAATGTGCGGGGCCCGTTTTTCCTGATGCAGGGCGTGGTGGCGCATTTGCTGGCGCGCCAGGCACCGGGCTCGATCGTCAACGTGCTGTCGATGTCGGCGCATTGCGGCCAGTCGTTCCTGGCGCCCTATTCGTCGAGCAAGGGAGCGCTGGCGACACTCACCAAGAATGTCGCCAATGCCTATCGCGGCAATCGCATCCGCTGCAATGCGGTGCTGCCCGGCTGGATGGACACCGAGGGCGAAGCGATCGTGCAGAAGAAATGGCACGACGCGCCGGACGACTGGCTGGAAAGGGCCGAGGCCGCGCAGCCGATGGGTCAATTGGTGAAGCCGGCACAGCTTGCCCGGTTGATCAGCTATATGATCAGCCCGCAGTCCGGCGTCATGACCGGGTCGCTGGTCGATTACGACCAGAGCGTCGCCGGGTCGTCGCCGGAATAACGCCGGCAAGTCGAGCGGAACGCCGCCCATCACTTCGTCATCCACGGGCGGAGCAAGGAGCGCAGCGACGCGGCGCAGACCCGAGGATGACGAAGTTCGGGGGGTTCAGCCAATCGCGAATGGGCTGGAGTAAACCTCCTCCTCACCAGACACGTGACAAGCGCCTACGCTTCGACTATATGAACCGGATGATCCACCTGACCGCCTCGTTTTGGTACTTTAGCTACTCGCTGGCGGCGGGAGGATTGCGCTCGATCTGAAGATTGCAGCAATAACATCCGAACAGCCGCCAGACCTGGCGGCTTTTTTGTTTCAGCCGGCAGGTCTCCCAATCAGGAGCAGAAGCCGTGTTGACGACCACAGACGATCTTCGGGTCAAGGAAATCAGAGAACTGAGCACACCCGACGAGGTGATGCGGGAAATACCGCGCACGCTGACGGCGACGCGCACCGTTGCCGCATCACGCAATGCCATCCACGCCGTGCTGACCGGCGCCGACGATCGGCTGGTGGTCGTCGTCGGCCCCTGTTCGATCCACGACCCGGCCGCCGCCGTAGACTATGCCAGCCGTTTGGCATCGCTGCGTGAAAGCCTGTCGGACCGGCTGGAGATCGTGATGCGGGTTTATTTCGAGAAACCGCGCACGACGGTCGGCTGGAAGGGGCTGATCAACGATCCCGACCTCGACGGCAGCTTCAACATCGACAAGGGGTTGCGGATGGCCCGCAACGTGCTCTCCGCCGTCAACAATCTCGGCCTTCCGGCGGCCACCGAATTCCTCGACATGGCCACCCCGCAATATATTGCCGACCTCGTCGCCTGGGGCGCGATCGGCGCGCGCACGACCGAGAGCCAGATCCACCGCGAACTCGCATCAGGCCTGTCCTGCCCGGTCGGCTTCAAGAACGGCACCGACGGCAATTTGCGGATCGCGGCCGAGGCCGTGAAATCCGCCGCCCAGCCGCACCATTTCATGGCGGTGACGAAAGGTGGGCGCAGCGCCATCGCGACGACCACCGGCAACGAGGACTGCCACGTCATCCTGCGCGGCGGCATTGTGCCCAACTACGACGCGGCAAGCATAGCTGCTGCCTCCGCTGAGCTCGGCCGGATCGGCGTGGCACCTCGGCTGATGATCGATGTCAGTCATGCCAACAGCAACAAGAAGCCGGAAAACCAGCCGCTGGTGGCGGCTGACGTGGCGGGCCAGATCGCGGCAGGCGACGAGCGCATCATCGGCATCATGATCGAGAGCAACCTTGTCGCCGGCCGGCAGGACGTCGTGCCCGGCAAGCCGCTCGTCTATGGCCAGAGCATCACCGACGGCTGTATCGACTGGGAAACCACCGAAACGGTGCTGCACGGCCTTGCCGACGCCGTCGAGCAGCGCCGGTCGGCGCGCCGGAGCATGATATTAAGCCGTTCAGGCGCCGCCTGAGCACCTCCTTCTCCCCTTTGTTTGGACTGGGGACATCGCGAACAGATGTGCGAGGACATCGCGAACAGTTTTGCATGCTATCGCGCCAGGACATTGAGGTCGA